>JAGKWZ010000056.1 GCA_021151605.1 Verrucomicrobiaceae bacterium | reverse complement strand
ACTCATCACCATCGTCTCCGCGGAAGCTCTGAGCGAAGGCTGGCACCACCTCGTCGGCACTCTCACCACCGATGGCAACATGGCGCTCTACATCGACGGCAAACTCGTCGCCTCAGGCACTGGCACCCCCGTCGATGCCAAACCCGCCCGCCCCATGTATCTCGGCAATGGCGAAGGAGCCGCTGAAGGCAGCGCTGGAGGTTTCAGCGGCCTGCTCGATCAATTCGCCCTCTATCACAAAGCCCTCACCGCCGCAGAAGTGCAGCAGCGCTTTGAATCCCCCGACTCCAAACCTACCGACGCCGTCCTCATCTGCAATTTCGACAACGGCGACAGCCGCGACAGTTCCGCCAACGCCGCCCACGGCATCGGAGCTGGTGTCGAAACCGGTAAAGGCAAAGTCGGAGCCGCTTTGTGGTTCAAACCCGCCGCCGGAAACAAAGGCGGCAAAGGCGGCGGCAGCTTCGTCAAGCACACCTGGGACCGCTTCGTCCCCATCGTCGCCCGCAGCATGGCCTTGGCCGGCAAAACCGTCCTCGTCAGCGGTGCTCCTGATACCATCGACGAAGAATACGCCTTCGAACGCCTCGCCGCCAAAGACCCCGCCATCCTCAACGAACTCAACGAACAAAACGAAGCCCTCGAAGGCCGCCGCGGCGCCAAAATGTGGGCCGTGAACACCGAAACCGGCGAACAATCCACCGGCCTCGAACTCACCAGCCCACCCGTGTGGGATGGCATCACCGTCGCTCAAGGGCGTGTGTATGTGAGCACGATGGATGGACGCGTGCAGTGCTTTGGGAAGTGAACGTAAGAGCAGACGATCTCAGCGCCCCTCCTCAAAAAAGCATGTCCCAGCCGTTTTTCGCACGAAACGCATTGCCGTCAAGGAACCGCTGGTGAACGAGGATACGACACCACGGCAGCGCGCTGAGTTCTTCGATAATGCTGCCAGCGAAGTCCGCGCGCACCGTTCTGCCAGTGAAGGGGACAACCCCAATATCGTTCCCTTCCGTGGAGCCGTGCAGACACCCGATGGTCGTATCCTGATCGCCATGGACCTAGCTGAGCATGGCAACGTCGGCGACTTTAGCTCCAATCTCAGCAGCGCCATCGAAAAGGGCGTCGTCCCGGAACGCATCGCGAATCTGATTCGCATCACCTTGCTCGAGGACATGGTCTCCGGCATCCGGCATCTGCAAGAGAGCCGTGGCATCACTCACATCGACATCAAGCCTGAGAACTATTTCATCAGTGGAGATGGGATCATTCAGCTCGGCGACTTCGGACTGGCCGATACCTCGCTGGAGCGAGAGTTCGATGTGCGGCCTCTTGATGCCTCGACCAACACCTCCACTGAGATCGCCGTTGGTTCGGAAGGTCTGAGGCGGACCCGGGACAGCATTGCAGATGCGATCAAACGGCTCAACGAAACCATCAAGAACGAAGTGCCAATGTTGCCCGAAGGCGAGCGCCAAGGCGAGATTGATCGCATCAACAACCAGATCGAGCAGCTCAACAAGCTCTATGCTGAACAGAGCTTCACCATCAATGAGAAGTCCGATACTTTCGCCCTGGGGATGATGGCGTATGGGCTCTTCAAAGGCAAAAGCTTCATCGGGAGCCTGACGGACAGCACTTTTGAATTCGAGAGGCGCAAGGCCCTCGTCGATCTTGGCCAATCCGACAAAAGAGGTCAGCTGGCAGGCACCGGCGTCACTTCTGTTGATCGGTTGCTGAACAACATGCTCGACCCCGATCCCGACTCGCGCCTGGGCATGAGTGATCTGATGAAGCTGAGTCTCTTCAGCGAACCAGGGGTGGGCACCAAGGAAGTGCGTGACCTCATCAAGCTCATCTCTGACCCGAATGTTGATCCGGCGAAGTTGAAGGAAGCCTGCGACAAGATGGGTGTCTGATCGAATCAGACGAATGCGTCTTTTTTCCAAAAATGCCCAGTTCTGGGGCTGCACTGGCTACCGAGCCTCAGCCTCGCGCGCCTCTCTTGGCTCGGGAATCTGGGCCAGAAGAAGCATCGAAATCACGGCGCAGCCTCCGGCGAGCCAGGCGACGGCTTCAAAGGATTGGGTCACTCGGTAAACTTGGCCGCTGATGAAGCTGGCGAGTAGGAGGGAGAAGACATTGAAGAACCCGAGGATGGCCTGGAGCGTGGAGCGTCGCTCGGAGGGACAGAGTTCGGCGGCCAGGGTCAGGTCACCCACGCGGTCGAGGAATAGTCCGAAGCCGAGCACGAAGTAGGCGACGGCGAATCCTGAGAAGCTTTGGTTCATCATCACCCAGCCGCACAGGCCGAGGCAGACGAACCGAGAGCCCTGGAGCAGGACCTTTCCCCCGCTGCGATAGCCGACATAGCCTGCGATGAGGCTGCCGATCACCGTCCCCACGGCCTGCCAGGTGACAAAATGCCCCTCGTCTGCCTCGGGCCGGCTGGTCACCTCCAGGGCGTGGATGGTGAGAAAGGACACGAGCATCAAAAAACCGGTGCCAAAGAAGCGCGCGAGCACCAGTTTCGTCAGATGCCGCTGTTGGAGAAAAAGGGCGGGCAGCGAGCGCAGGTAGTCGATGTACGGCACGGGCGCGGGTCTGGGATCGGCGTGGCGCAGCAGTGATTCGCGCATGGGAAGCTGAGCCAACCAGGACAGAAAAAGCAGAGTGAAGGCGGCCAGATGCAGCCAGGCATAGCCCTCGCGCCCAGGCAGATGGGTGAGCACACGCTGGATCGCCAGACCTGCGCCGATCCCCAGGATGGCCTGCATGATGTAGCGCGCTGACCAGCCAGCGGCACGCACCTTGGCCGGGACCATGCGTGTGACCATCTCCATCCATGCCACCACGGTGACACCACCGATGAGGCCAGACGCCAGCGGAGTGAGCACGACGAGCGGCAGCAGCCAGCCGTCCAGGTCTTTGACGAGCAGGAGGATTAGGCCAGTAATCAGGTAGGGCAGCCTTTGCAGCAGACCAAAGCCGAGCACCCAAGGCTTAAATCTCGGCAGGCGCTCCACCACGGGGGCGATGAAGAGACCCATGCAGGCAAAGGCGGCCGGCAGGAGCACGGGCATGATCGCGATCACCCAGGGCAGCCCGCCGAGCGACTGGACCATCTTTGGCAAAACACTTTCTGGGGCGAGGAAGGCGGTGCCCCCCATGTAAAGGCCACCCTCAAGCACGTGACACACGAAATTCCTCCGCAGGTGATGTGCGTCGCGGTGCGGTTGGTGTGTCTCAGACATGAGGTGGGGCGCTGTCGTCGTCTCTGATCAGACCGCGCCGACCTGCCTCAGCCAGTCCTGGAGATTGTAGTAATTCGTCACCCTGGCCACACGTCCTTCACGCAGGTCGAAGAAGGCTCCGACACGCAGCCAGTAGGTCTGACCGGTGGCTGGTGGCAGTCCCTCATCTGTGGCCAGGTACTTGCCCCGAATATAAAACTCAGCCGCTCCTTGAGTGCCGTCGGCATTGGCGAAAACGGTGAGCTGCTCCACTTGCTCGGCGTAGCAGCGGTCCATGCGCTGGAGGAAGGCGCGGAAGGCATCGCGCCCGATCTCGGCACCGCCCTGATTTATTTCGTGAGCCACGTCTTCCGTTAGCAAGGCCAGCATTGCCTCGCGGTCACCGGCGTTAAAGGTGGAGTAATAGGTTTGCAGCAGATTCTCCGCCGCAGTCTGAAGGTCGGACATAGCCGCGGAGGGTGGCGCGGGGAGAGGGGGCGTCAAGCAGCAGAGGGTGAAGAGCCTTTGGCTTGCTATGTCGAAAGGATGGCTCCTCAGCAATGAACCTCGGGCAGTCCGCGATGAGCCAGGGAGGCTTTGACGAACCCGCGGAAGAGGGGATGCGGGTCGTTCGGCTTGCTCTTGAACTCAGGATGGAACTGGCAGGCGACAAAGAAGGGATGCTCAGGCAGCTCGATCATTTCCGTGAGGCCGCCCTTTTGGGAGGTGCCACTGATTTTCATGCCGTGGCTTTCCAGCTGCTCTTTGTAGTCATCATTCACCTCGAAACGGTGGCGGTGGCGCTCGTTGATGACGTCACTCTTGTAGAGTTCATGGGCTTTGGTGCCAGGGACGAGATTCGTCACCCAGTTCCCCAGGCGCATGGTGCCGCCGAGCTGCTTCACTTTTTTCTGCTCCTCCATCATGCTGATGACAGGATAGGGCGTGCCTTTGTCAAACTCGGTGCTCGTGGCGTCCTTCAGGTTGCAGACATTGCGGGCAAACTCGATCACGGCGATCTGCATGCCGAGGCAAATGCCAAAGAAGGGGATGCCCTGCTCGCGGGCGTAACGGGTGGCGGCGATCTTCCCCTCCGTGCCACGGTCGCCAAAGCCACCGGGGATGAGGATGCCCTGGAGGCCGTTCAGGTAGATGTCTGGACCCGCTTTTTCGATCGCCTCCGCATCCACACGCACGATGTCCACCCGCGCATCCTTCGCCGCTCCGGCGTGGGTGAGGGCTTCATAGATGGATTTGTAGGCGTCCTGAAGCTCGATGTATTTCCCCACCACGCCGATGCGCACATGGTGCGTGGGGTGGATCACACGCTGGACAAACTGGCGCCACTTGGCCAGGTCTGGCTGCGGGGTGTTTAGGTCCAGGAGGTAGCACACGGTGTCGTCCAGACGCTGTTCGTGCAGTTTCAAAGGTACCTCATAGATGCTGTGCTTCACGTCACGGACCTCCACCACCTGATCGATAGGCACGTTGCCAAAGAGGGCGATCTTTTCCCGCACATCCAGATCCAGCGCATGCTCCGTGCGGGCCAGGATGATCTGCGGGCTGATCCCGATCTCACGCAGCTTCGCCAGGGACTGCTGGGTGGGTTTTGTCTTCAGTTCCTGCGCCGCCTTCACATAAGGCACCAGCGCGGCATGGATGAAGAGCACATTGTCTCTGCCTGCTCCGATGGCGAACTGGCGGATGGCCTCCAGGAAAGGCAGGCCTTCGATGTCGCCCACCGTACCACCGATCTCCGTGATGATCACATCGCCCCCCATCGTCTCCGCCACTTCCTCGATGCGCTCTTTGATCTCATTGGTGATATGCGGGATCACCTGCACGGTCCGTCCCTCATACTTCCCGGCGCGCTCTTTCTCCAGCACACTCATGTAAACCTGTCCGCTGGTGAGGTTGTTCAGCCGGGAGAGATTCGTGTGGGTGAAGCGCTCATAATGACCGAGATCGAGGTCCGTCTCCGCGCCGTCATCCAGCACATAAACTTCCCCATGCTCGTACGGGTTCATCGTGCCGGGGTCGATGTTCAGATAGGGATCGAACTTCTGCATGATGACCTTCAGGCCACGGAGCTCGAGGAGGGTGGCGAGGGAGGAGGCAGCGAGACCTTTTCCCAATGAGCTGACGACGCCGCCGGTGACAAAGATGTATTTCATAGTGCTGTTTGTTCTCTGTTCCCGGTAACGGTCTGGGTCAAGCCCGAGAAGGATTTCCGCAGCGGAACAGCCCTGGAAAAATCATAAGTTCACCTCTCCAAGGGATGCGGTCTCCCCTGCCCGCAGTTTCCTACAGGTAAGTGGCCGTTTCGGCAGGTAAGTTGTTCACGCTTCAGCGTGTGATTGGGAAACCGAGCCCCACGCTGAAGCGTGAACAACGAACTCAAAAGAAAAGGCCTGAAGGGGTTAGAGAGTTTTCGCCCCCGCCCAGAGATCGTCTCCCCCGTGCAGGGCGCTGGTTCTCCCGTGCAGGAAAATGAAAATCTTGGGCCAGACAGCCCAAGTCTGGAGCACCAGCCCGCTCTCCCGAGCCGGGGAATGGTTCTCCCGCGCAAGAAAATGAAAATCTTGGGCCGGAGAACGATTCTCCTGGGCCAGAGACCCGCCGTCTGGAGCACCACTCCGATTTCCTGCGCCAGAGATCGCCCCTCCTGGGCAGGAAAATGAAAATCTTGCGCAGGAGAAGGCCCCACCTCGCCAGAGAATGAAAATCTTGCACCGGAGAGACAGCGCCCCGCACAGGAGAACCAGCCCCTGGAACCCCAGAAACGCCGCCCCATCACCTGGAGGCAGCGCCTAGCACCCGTCTCAGACTCACCCGTCACAGAGGGATTTTCCCCAGCCCTAGCGGCAGGCTCCCCGCTTTCACAGGCACTGGCTCCAGCATCGAGAGTACGGATTCCGACTGCCGTCTTGCAATCTCCCCTCGTGGAAAGTCGGCGGCATGAGTGCAGCACAGGTTCTGCTGGATGCGCGGGCGAAGTTCCCCAGCTCCACCCTGGCCGACCTCTACAATCCACCTGATCCACTCTTCAGTTCTAAGACAGCAGAAACGGCAAAGGCCGAAAGACTGCTTCACGGACATCTCACGCCGAAACATCTCGACAGCCGCGCCCGTTTTCGGTTTCCTCGCTTTTCCCTCTCCATGAAACCCTGCTCGCTCCTCGTCGCCCTCGCCCTCGTCGCTCCTTTTGCCAAAGCTGAAAACTGGCCGAACTGGCGCGGACCCAACCAGGACGGCTCCAGCACGGAAAAGAACCTGCCTGCGAAGTTCAGCAAAACCGAAGGCGTGAAATGGGCCACCGATCTGCCCGCCGTCTCCGCCTCCGTGCCCGTCGTCTGGGGCGACAAGCTCTTCATCACCGCGCCCGTCATGGACAAACAGCAGCTCGTGGGCCTGTGCTACGACGCCAAGACCGGCAAGGAACTCTGGCGCAAGGTCGTCTCTGAAGGCGGCCTCCAGTGGGACAACAAAAGCAACCTCGCCAGCCCATCTCCCGTCGTCGATGGCGAGCGCGTGATCTTCCTCTTCGCCGATGCCGTGGCCGCGAGCTTCGACCACGCCGGCAACCAGCAGTGGAAGCGCGACTTCAAAGAAAGCCACGGTGCCTTTGCCACCCAATGGACCTACGGCAGCAGCCCCGTGCTCGATGGCGGCAAGCTCTACATCCAGGTGCTCCAGCGCAATGAAACCTTCGAGTTCCAGGGCTTCGCCAAAGGCACGCCCGGCAAGGACATGAGCAGCTACATCCTCGCCTGCGACCCCGCGACCGGCAAAGATCTCTGGAAGCACATCCGCCCCACCCACTCGCAGGTCGAGTCCTTGGAGTCCTTCTCCACCCCCGTCTTCGCTGATCACGCGGGCAAACGCACCATGCTCATCTCCGGCGGTGACACCCTCACCCTCCACGACGCCGCCACCGGCGACGAATACGCACGCCTCGTCACCTGGAATCCCCTCGGCGACGGCTACAACAAATTCTTCCGCCTCGTCCCCTCCCCTGTCGTCGGCGATGGCATCGCCCTCGTCTGCGCACCGAAGAACTCCCCCGTCTTCGCCATGCCTCTTGACGCCAAAGGCAAAGACGTGGCTCCTCTCTGGACTAGCGATCCCAAAGTCGTCACCACCGACGTCTCCACACCCGCCTTTTATGAAGGCAGCTTCTACGTGCTCGACAGCGGCCGCAAGACCGTCAGCCGCATCGAGCCCAAGACCGGCAAAGTCATCTGGACGGGCGAAACCGGCAGCAAATCCAAGTTCGAAAGCAGCCCCACTGTGGCCGATGGCAAGATCTACATGACCAACTTCTGGGGCGACGTCTATGTCGTCAAAGCCGGTGGCGACAGCTTCGAGCTGCTGAGCGTGAACGAAATGGGCAACGGCAGCAAACCCAACGGCGACGCCGCCAGTTGCCGCAGCAGCATCGCCGTCTCCGGCGGCGCCCTCTTCATCCGCACCCAGGATAAGCTGTACTGCGTGGGGCAGTAAGGCCATCTCACCGCTAGAAAAGTCATCGCTCACGCGTTTGATCTTTCCCTTCAACTGCCATGCGCGTAAAGGGGCTAAGACACCGACCCCCCATGCTGGAGAAAAAGATCAGGCTAGAACACTCGCACCGTATTTTGTTCACACGCGAGGTGTTCGCCCCTGCCAATACGACGATCCGGGATCTGCTGCTTCTGGATCAACCCGCGAAAGTCCCGCGCGTGCTCATCTTTGCAGATGATCATGTGATTTCGACCAATCCTGGGTTGCTGGACGCCATCCGCACCTATGCTCGGGCCCATGCCGAGGTGCTGGATCTTGCCGGTGAACCGGTCATTCTGCCCGGCGGAGAGCCCTGCAAAAATGACTTCAACCTCGTGCAGCAGTGCTGGCAGGCCATCAATGACGCGGCGCTGGACCGCCACAGCTACATCTTCGTCATTGGCGGTGGTGCGGTGCTGGATCTCGTCTGCTTTGCTGCCTCCACCGCACATCGTGGCATCCGCCATGTGCGCTTCCCGACCACAACCCTGAGCCAGGGCGATGGCGGGGTAGGCGTGAAAAACGGGGTGAACTTCTTTGGCAAAAAGAACTGGGTGGGCAGCTTCTCGGTCCCCTACGCCGTGGTTAATGACTTCGCTTTCCTGGAAAGCCTGACAGAGCGTGGTCGCCGCAATGGCATCATTGAGGCGATCAAGGTCGCCCTCATCCGTGACCGCGCCTTCTTTGAGGAAATCGAGCGCATGGCCGACCGGCTTGCCAGTTTGGAACAAGGAGCCCTGGAGCGCGTGGTCCAGCGCAGCGCCGAGCTGCATGTGGAGCACATCGCCACAGGAGGAGACCCCTTTGAACTCGGCAGCGCCCGGCCGCTGGACTTCGGCCACTGGGCCGCGCACAAGCTGGAGCAGATCACCCATTTTGAAGTCACTCACGGTGAGGCGGTGGCCATCGGCATGGCTGTGGATCTGGTTTATTCCGTGAAACACGGCATCCTGGATGCCGCGACAGCACAGCGCGTGCTGGCTTTGATCGAGCGCATCGGATTCGAGACCTTCCACCCTGACCTTCTTGCCGAAGGCAAATCAGGCGAGCCTGTGGTGCTCGAAGGCTTAGAAGAGTTCCGCGAGCATCTCGGCGGTGAACTCACCGTGACGCTGGTGCCAAAAATCGGCCAAAAACTCGAAGTTCACGAAATGGACCGCCAGTGCATTCTGGATGCCATGGAAGAGCTGCACCAAAGAGTGTTGGTGGCAGCCTGAATCATCCCACTAAGGCGCAGGCAGAATGGCCCAGGCCACATCATGCATCACTCCAGCGGATCTCGCGGCGTGGTCCGACGACGTGGAAGTGAGTATCAGAATCCTGAATAAAGCCGCGAGCGTCGATCGTCATGCCTTCAGCTTCGAGGCGCTGCCGCTGGAGCGCTGATAGCTCGGCTGGCATGTGCTGGCTGATGCGCGCATCTGAGCTGACGACGCGATGCCAGGGCAGCACGGCGGACTCCTCTGGCGTGAGCCGACTGATGACGGTGGCGACATGACGCGCGACGACATTCATGTGCACGGCGATGCTGCCATAGGTGGTGAACTTGCCCTCAGGGATCAGCGCGACGAGCCGAATGACCTCCGCACGGATGCGGATGAAGGCGGTGGACTTGGGCTTGGGCATTTGCTTTTCAAAAAAAGCCCCGATCCTGCACTGGGCAAGACCGGGGCGATTCGGCTAGGGATAGAATGGAATTAGAGGATCTCCACGCCTTCCACCTTCTGGCCAGGGATGGCGATCGGATACCAGCCGTCGGCGTTTGGCTTGACCGGGGCTTCGGTCTCAGCGGTCACGATGGCAGGCATGTGCTGCACTTTGCTGCCGAGGGCTTCGTCCCACTTGATCTCTTTTCCGGAGTAGGTGGCCATGCGTCCGAGGACGGAGGTCATGGTGGACTCGGCACCGTAGTAGGCGTTGTTCAGCGGCTTGTTGTCGCGGATGGCGGCCTGGAGGGTGTCGTGCTCGACCTGATATGGATCAGGGTCGGTGCCACGGCGGGCCTTTTTGCCTTTCTGCTCACCTTCGGCGGCAGCACCGGCGTCACCGCTTGGGCGGTATTTCCAGATGGTGTTACCGGCGTGGTCGGTGGCGTAGCAGGCACCGCTGTTGATCAGGTAGATCTTGCCCTTGGTGCCGGTGAATTCTTCACGGACGGCATTGTAAACACCAGCCTGATGACGGCACTGGCTGTTGATGCGGACGTTGTTCGCGTAGGTGTACTCGACGTAGTGGTGGTCGTAGATTTGGCCCCACTTCTTGTCCACGCGCTGCTGGCGGCCGCCCATGCCCTGGGCGCTGATAGGATGACCACCGAGGAACCAGTTGGCCACGTCGATGTTGTGGATGTGCTGCTCGTTGATGTGGTCGCCGCAGAGCCAGGTGAAGTGATACCAGTTGTTCACCTGATACATGAGTTCGGACTGGCCGGGCTGCTTGTCGCGGAACCAGATGCCGCCGCCGTTCCAGTAAACCTGGCCGGAGACGATATCGCCGATGATGTTCTGCTCCTTCACCTGCTTGAGAGCTTCGATGTAGCAGTTCTGGTAACGGCGCTGAAGTCCGACGACGACCTTGAGGTTCTTCTCATCGGCGATCTTGGCCATTTCCTGCACCTTGCGGACGCCTGGGGCATCGACGGCGACGGGCTTTTCCATGAAGACGTTCTTGCCGGCGTTGATGGCGGCTTCGAAGTGGTAGGGGCGGAAGCCGGGAGGGGTGGTCAAAATGACGAGGTCGCAGGAGTCGATGACCTTCTTGTAACCATCGAGACCAGCGAAGATGCGGGAGTCGTCCACCTGCACTTTTTCAGCGTGCTTGGTGCGAAGGTTGGAGAGAGCGCCTTCAGCCTTTTCTTTGAAGGCATCGCAGATGGCATGGAGGACGACGCCTTCCTGCTTGGTGCTCAGGGCCTGATTGGCAGCGCCTGAACCGCGGCCGCCGGAGCCGATGAGGCCGACTTTGATCTTGTCGCTCCCAGCCGCCCAGGCGGATTGGGCGACGGTGAGGGCACCGGCAGTGACGGCGGTTTTGCCGATGAAATCACGGCGTGTGGTTGGGGTGGTGGTGGGTGTCATGGTGATGTTGGGTTGAATGTTCCAGAGAGGTTCAGGCCAGTGCCTTTTTGATCAGCGCGATGCCTTCCTCATACACCTGCTCGGTGGTGGGGAAGAAGTCGCGCCAGACGCGGGTGGCGGCAGCGAGGTCAGGCAGGGAACCGCCGAAGGCTTCGATGGTCATCCAGCCGTTGTAGCCGATCTTTTGCAGGTGCTGGATCTGCTCCACGATGTTGATGTGGCCGCGTCCGGGAGTGCCGCGATCGTTCTCGGAGATGTGCACATGGTTGAGTTTGCCGGAGGCAAAGACGGTGTCGATGGCGGCGAAGGGGCTCTTCTCTTCGATGTTCGCGTGGAAGGTGTCGTACATCGTGCCGAAGTTCGGGTGATCCACACGCTTCACGTAGCTGGCGGCCTGCTCCATGGTGTTGAGCAGGTGGGACTCGAAGCGGTTCAGCGCCTCGATGGCGCACTTGATGCCCGCCGCTTCCGCGATGGGGGCGATGGCGCGATGCACGCCAGCGGCGTTGTTCAGCTCTTCCTCAGAAGGATACTTGCCAGTGAAGTTGCCGAGCACTTGGTAATAAGGTCCACAGAGAGTCTGCACGCCAGCATTGTGAGCGCAGTCGATGACGCGCTTGAGGTGGTCGATGGCACCCTGGCGATTTGCAGCGACGGGGGAGATGGCGTTGTGCTCTTCATCAGGCAAAACGGTGACGGCGGTGCACTCGAGGCCGTTGTCTTTCAGCACACGGCCGATGTTGGCGAAGTGCGCAGGGCTGCTGACATCAAAGATCGGGATCTCGACGCCATCATAGCCGGCGGCCTTGAGCTTTTCGATGACGGGGAAGTTTTCTTCGGTCACGTGACCGGTCCAGAGGAGGAGGTTGAAGCCAATTTTCATGTGTGGGGGACGGCAAACTAGGGAGCCGGGCAGAAAACCGCAAGACTTGGTTTCAGGCGATTTTTGCGTTAAGGCGGGCAGGATTAACGCCAGACGGCATCCAGGCTTTTCAGTCACCTTGGGCACCACGAGCATTCAACCCGGCATTCAAGACGATACTTCTCCATGTCACGCAGCATTCACAGCACCCGCCGGACGCTTCACGAAGTTCGCCAAAAAGACTTCGCTTCCGACGAGGAAAAGGCAGCTGCGGTCAAAAATGTGCGGTTTCAGCTTTGGCGGAAACGCCAGATCAAAAGCAGCGTCCTCGCGGAAAGACATCCTGCCGAGGTGACCGGAATGCCTGTGGCTGCCTCAGAGATTCCCGTGCGGGTAATCGAGACCCACGAACACCTTTACCACGCAGCGTCTGAACTGGACATCCGCAGCGTGCTGACACGCCTGCCGCCCGAGGCGACGGAGGGCATCAGCCTCGTGAGACTGGAACTCGGCCTCGAATACATGAAAGGGAAGAAGCAGGCCCATGACGATGTCGATCCCTGGTTTGGTCGTCCCTCTGGCAAGATCTTTGGCGAGGTCTATGCGGGAAAGATCCTCGGCACCTATTACCCTGAGTCGGGCTCCATCTCACTCTACGGCTATGCCTATGACCAGGAAAAGCTGCCGCTGCCAAAGCGGCTCTGTGAACTCTATCTCCGGCTGAAAGTTCTGGCGACCTTGGTCCATGAGGTGGCGCATCATCACGATCATCAATGCCGAGTAAACCGGGGGCGCTGGTTGGCGGATCGAACAGAAAATGTGGAGAACTACGCCGAAATCATGGAACACAAGTGGACTCAGGAGGTGGTCGTGCCCTACCTGGAAGAAGCTTGCCCGCGTGACGTGAGAGGGCTGCTAGCCTGGGTGGCTCGGAAAGGCGGCCTGCGATTGCCGCTGACATTCTTCGTCGGCGACCCGCGCACTACTTTGAGGAATGGCCTCGTGCGTTTCTTTTTCCCGACGGACAGAGCTTTTGAAAGCTGGGTGGACGACCTCGAGGAGAATCCAACCCTGCTGGGCTCGCGTCTGGCTTTCGCCTGGGAACTCCACTACTGCGACCACTATGAAGAGTGCCTGCAAATCGTGGACCGCTGCCTCAGGCAAGAGCCGCATCATCTGCCCGCACTCATTTGCCGGGGAGACACGCTGGTGCATTTGGAGCGTTTCGATGAAGCCCTGGAAATGGCGAAACGCGTGATGCGGGACGACGCTGGAAATGCGGACGCCTGGGAAATCTGCGGTGATGTGTGGATAGCAAAGGCAGACTGGAAGGCTCTGCTTCGCAACTGCAACGATTGGGACCGCATCGCCACAACGGTGGATTCGAGGAAGGTGCTCCAATTGCATCGAGCCACGGCTTACTGCGCGCTTGGTGATGAAGTATCCATGGAGGCGAGCATCCTGGACTACCTCGCTCTCTTGCAGCCATTGAGCCCTGAGATCGTGCGGCGGCGCGAGATGTGGTTGAGACGAAGTGTACTGAGACGTGCAGGCCGTCATGAGAAATGAGGTTCGCCATTTGAAGAAGTTCCCTTCACCATCCACGCCATGAAACCCGCTGAGCCAAAATCGCCTGCTCCATCCCCCAGCGCCCCGTCAGTCAGTCTCTGGGAGCTGATCCTGGCCTGTCTCTCGATCTTCGTCATCTCGGCCATGGTGGCGGAGATGCTGTTTCAGTTCGACCACGAGATCATCGTCGTGCTGCATGTGGTGGACACGGCGATCTGCATGCTCTTCCTCGCGGACTTTTTGAGAAGGCTCATCACTGCGCCCTCGAAGCTGGCTTATTTAAAATGGGGCTGGATCGATCTGGCGGCCAGCATCCCAAGCATCGAAGCACTCCGGTGGGGGCGCATGGTCAGTCTGACGCGCATTTTTATGCTTCTGCGGGCGCTGCGCTCAGGCCGGGCCATCCTGCGGGTGATCCGGCATGATCCTGCCCGAGCCGTCATTACCCTCACACTGCTGGTGGCGATGATGCTCACCATCACCAGCGCACTGATGATTTTAAGTGTGGAGACTGCCGAGCGCTCGAACATTAAGACCGGCTATGACGCGCTCTGGTGGACGCTCACCACCGTCACCACCGTGGGCTATGGGGATTTCTACCCAGTCACGATCAAAGGAAGAATGGTCGGAGCCATGGTGATGGTCGGCGGGATCGCCCTCTACGCCACGCTCACCGCCTTTATCAGCGCGAAGATCATGGACCTGCACCAAAAGCACGAACGCGATGAAGTGGACGCCATTTATGATGAAGTTTGCGCCCTCCGAACCGAGATGCGGGAGCTTCGGGAGGCCTTGCTGGTTCAGTCCAAAGCGACCGATTCTTGTCCGCGCACCGAGGAGTCATCAAAACGAGGCAGCGATTCTCCTTAACGGTAAAAGCTGAGCCATCTGAAAACACTTTGCCCATCGGGGGTCGTGGTGCATTTCTCGCCACTCATCCCAACCCCCGCATGAAGCGCTACTCCCTCGGCATCGACTACGGCACGAATTCGTGCCGATCTCTCCTCATCGACCTCGACAACGGCGCGGAGGTCGGCTCGACGGTCTTTAACTACCCCAGCGGGGAGATGGGCATCCTGCTCGATCCGCGTGATCCACATGTGGCCCGTCAAAATCCGCAGGATTACCTCGACGGCCTCGAAAGCGTGACTCGTGGCGCTTTGGAGCAGGCGAAGGCCAAGGTGGCAGGCTTTGATCCCGCGCAGGTCGTCGGCATCGGCATCGACACCACCGGCTCCACGCCCATCCCGGTGAATCGCGATGGCACGCCGCTCGGTCTGCTGCCAGAGTTCAAAAACAACCTCAACGCGATGGTGTGGCTGTG
The DNA here is from genome assembly GCA_021151605.1 of Verrucomicrobiaceae bacterium. Classification (GTDB taxonomy): domain Bacteria; phylum Verrucomicrobiota; class Verrucomicrobiia; order Verrucomicrobiales; family Verrucomicrobiaceae; genus Prosthecobacter. The sequence goes on along the minus strand of JAGKWZ010000056.1, from coordinate 11,009 downwards.
GAAAGACCACACCGGCCATGCCGAAGCCGCCGAGATCACCAAGCTCGGTCATGAGATGCGGCCCAACATCATCGCCAAATGCGGCGGCATTTACTCGAGTGAATGGTTTTGGAGCAAAATCCTCCGCCTCCGTCGCGTGGACGAAAAGGTCTTCGAAGCCGCTTTCAGCTTCGTCGAGCATTGTGATTGGATTCCGTCCGTTTTGACCGGCCATACTGATCCGCTCACCTTGAAGCGCAGCGTATGCGCGGCGGGTCACAAAGCTATGTTCAGCGCCGAATGGGGCGGCCTGCCAGATAAGGAATTCCTCGCCAAGCTCGATCCGAAGCTCGCCGATCTGCGTGATCGTCTCTATGCCGAAGCCCACACCGCCGATACGAAGGCCGGCGGCCTCTGCGCCGAATGGGCCAAGCGTCTCGGCCTCCAGGAAGGCACGGCGATTTGTGTCGGCGCTTTCGATGCGCATACCGGTGCTGTTGGCGCGGGTATCAAAGAGGGCACGCTCGTGAAGATTCTTGGCACCAGCACCTGCGATCTGATGATTTCACCCACGAGCAAACCGCTCGCGGACATCCCTGGCGTGTGCGGCATCGTGAATGGCAGCGTCTTGCCCGGCTACTACGGCATCGAGGCCGGTCAGAGCGCCGTGGGCGATCTTTTCCTCTGGCTGGTGAATCACCTCGTGCCTGACAGCTACGGCCAAACGGTGGGCGAGAAGTTCGTGGCCATGGAAAAGGCCATGGACGGCCAGAAACCCGGTGCCACAGGCCTGCTCGCGCTCGATTGGAACAACGGCAACCGCACCATCCTCGTCGATGTGCGCCTTACCGGTCTGCTGCTCGGCCAGACGCTGCACACCGAGGCGCACGAGATCTACCGCGCCTACATCGAGGCCACCGCCTTCGGTGCGCTCACCATCATCAAACGCGTCGAAGAATACGGCGTGAAGATCGAGGAAGTCATCAACACCGGCGGCCTCTCCATCAAGAATGCCACGCTCATGCAGATCTATGCCGACATCATCGGTAAGCCGATGAAAGTCAGCCAAAGCGAGCAGACCTGCGCCCTCGGTGCCGCCATCTTCGGGGCCGTCGCCGCCGGAGCAGGCACCTGGCAGGAGCTTCAGTCCAAGGTCACCGCCATCCGCGAGAAGGTGTATCACCCGATTCCTGAAAACGTGGCCGTTTATCGTGAGCTGTATGCACTCTACCGCGACGTGCATGATGCCTTCGGCATGGCCGACTGGAGCGGGAAGCTCAGCCACGTCATGAAGCAGCTCCTCGACATACGGGCGCGGCAGAGCTGACGCCCCAGGTGATGCAGGCACTCCTGCCTGCACAGGATCGAACAACTCCTCGATACTCGACTACCGCGAAGCACATGACCTTCTGGCTGACATTTCTGGGCACCGTGCTTCGCAAGTATCTCAAATGGATACTGCCGGTGATGCTACTGGATGGATGCTTCAATCGCGATCCTTATGTGAAGATTGATGAGCGCTTTTCCATGGCTGCGATCTGTGGTTCCTGTCCAATGTCTCTGATCCAGCGTGACCCAAAGCTCAAACAACGGCGTGACGAAATCGAGAAGCTGCCTCAACCGGAAAAGGACAAGGCCTGGGATGACTATATCGAGACAGCGTCTTGGCAAACCCATGACCTTACTGAGTATCTGCTGTCGGAAAAAGTGATCATCGGTCATTCCTCCGATGAAGGCTTCTTCATGGCAGATCGTGGCACGGGGCGGCGATTCATCTTCAAAACTCGGGCGGAGCGTAATGAAGCTTTGAAAAAGAGCTTCAGTCTGGATGCCAAAGACGAGTCCTTTCACAAGCCCACCCAACTGATGTGGATGCGTGGCCGACTTTTCTGGCCCTGGCCGGAGATCTATTACCTCATTTGCCTGCTCATCATCCCATGGAGAACCTTCATCCACCAGCGGCGAGCGGCTCAGCAGTATTACGAACTTCCCCAAAGCTCATGAGGCGCCCAAGTGATGCAGGCACTCCTGCCTGGAACTCAGGTATCTGATCCAGCAGAGCAGCAGGGCTCGGCTGCGGAAACAGTTCTCTTGAACAGTTTCAGAACACGCCCACATTGGCCTTGTGCCTTCCCCCATCCATTCCCCTGCCCTGCGCTGGCTGTTCCTGGATCTGAACAGCTTCTTTGCCAGCGTGGAGCAGCAGGAAGATGAACGGCTACGCGGTCGGCCCATCGCGGTTGTCCCGATGATGTCGGACGCGACCTGCGCCATCGCGGCCAGCTTTGAAGCGAAAAAGTTCGGCATCAAAACCGGGACGAATATCGGCGATGCCAAGCGCATGTGCCCGGGACTCGTGCTCGTGCAGGCCGACCACGGGCGTTATGTGGAATACCACGAAAAGATCAAAACGGAGATCGAGCGGCATTACCCCATCGAGGTGGTGGCCTCCATCGATGAAGTCGGCCTACTGCTGGACGCCCGGCACCAGGAGGAAAAGGTGGCCCTGGATCTGGCTCGCCGGATCAAAGCTGGGCTTCAGGAGAACGTCGGCGAGTGCATCACCTGCTCCGTGGGCATCGCGCCCAACCGCTTCCTCGCCAAGCTGGCGAGCGACATCCAGAAGCCCGACGGCCTGACCGTGCTCCGCCTGGAGGACATGCCCGAAAAGATCGCCCACTGGAAGCTCACCGACCTCTGCGGCGTCGGTCGGCGGATGGAGCCCCGCCTTCATGCGGCGGGCATTTTGACCATCGAAGACCTCTGGAATGCCGCCCCGGAGGATCTGCGGCAGGTGTGGGGCGGCGTGGGTGGAGATCGCTTCTGGCACGAGCTGCATGGGGAGGACCTCGGCCACTTCGCCTCTCAGACGCGGAGCATCGGGCACAGCCATGTGCTGGCCCCTGAGTTCCGCAGGCCGCCAGAGGCCGTCGTCGTCGCTCGCCGACTGCTTTTTAAAGCCGCCAGCCGGATGCGCCGCGAGGGCTACCGCACCAGCCTCGTCAGCCTGAGCGTGCGCACCGAGGACCGGAACCGTGGTGACGCCGACCTGCGGCTAACCCGTCCTGTCTCAGACACCATCACCCTCATGCAAACGCTGGAGCAACTCTGGCCAGTGGTCATGGGTCAGGTCCGCTGGGCGCGGGTGAAAAAGGTGGCCGTGACCCTGCTCGACCTCGAATCGAACTCCACCCCGGAGCAGATGGAACTCTTCCCCGAACTCAATGCCGTGAGTCCCGAGGAAACCGCCCGGCGTGACAAACTCTCCTCGGTCATGGATTCGCTGAACCAGCGTTACGGGCGCGACAGCATCGCCGTGGGCTTTGTGCCCAATCAGGTGAAGACCTTCTCAGGCACCAAGATCGCCTTCACCCGAATTCCAGACAAAGAGGAGTTTCAGGAGTAGCCTAGACCACCGCGAACTGCTCAGGCTCGTGACCATAGATGCCGTAGCGGGTCATGAAGCGGAGCAGATTCCGGCTGTAGGGATGTGTGGTCAGCCCACCGCCAGCCATGCCGGAGATGTTCTTTTCAAAGTGACGCTGCATGACTTCGCTGAACTTCCCAGGGAAGCGGCGAGACATCTCCGTGCCCGTGCGTTGAAGGGCAAAGATTTGGCCGCCGTAAAAGATGTCCACCAGCTCCTGCCAGGCCTTCAATTGCTCACGGAACCAGTCCAGATAGGCGTGGAAGGCACGATCCCACTGCGTGGCCCGGTTTTGCACGATGGCATCGGCGAGCTGCTCGGCAGAGGTCATGGCCATGCAGAGGCCGGGAGAGAGCATGGGATCGACAAAGCCGAACGAATCTCCCACACAGACCCAGCCGTCACCGTGGCCCTGATCGGAGATGAGCTGGTAATTCGCATACGTCGTCACCGGCGTGATGCGTTTCCGCTCCATGCAGGCCTCCGCCAGCGGCTTGTTTTGATCGATCATCGCCTCGAGCTGCTCCTCCGCCGTGCTGCCGTAGCTCTTCGCGTGGTCTTTATCCACGACGACGCCGATGGACAGCGCATGCAGCAGCGGGATGCGCCAGGACCAGCCGTGCTTCAGGCGGGTGATGATGGTCTGCCCGGCTGGCTTTGGCATCATGCAGTTCTCGTAATGGGCAAAGTGGGAGACATCCTTGCGCTTGCCGATCTTCGCCGTCAGTCCCAGCAGCTTCGCAAACAAGCGACGGCGACCGCTCGCATCCACCAGCAGGTCAGGCTGCTTGCCATTCCAATCTGGCACGAGCGCCAGCGTCTCAGGAGCAAGCTGCGGCACCACTTCACCACGCTCGGTCAGGCCGGTTTGCAGTTTCACCGTGCAGGGGATGAAGCGGGCACCTGCCTTCAGCGCACTTTCATGGATGAGGTCATCGAAGGGCCTGCGCGGCACATTGTAGGCATAGGTCGGCAGCACGCCGCGCATGGCGGTGAAGGAAAGCTCCAGCGCATCGTTTTCATCAAAGATCCAAGTCACGCCGGGCTTGTAGGTGCCGAGCTTCGCCACCTCGTCCTCGATGCCCATGCGGCGGAAGACCGTGACCAGACGCGGAATCAGCGACTCACCCACGACCATGTCCGGGCGCTTGCCGTCATCGAAGAACACCGCATCCACGCCCTCCTTCGCCAGCAAGGCGGCAAGGGTGGCTCCAGCAGGACCGGCACCCACGATGCCGACACGATAAGGTTTCTGGGCGATTTTCATGATGATGAGTCTGCCAGAATAGAAGCCCCACGCCATCCCGCAAGACAGCGCGTGCTTTGTCGAAGTTTTTTCTTCGGCTGTGCAGCTCAGTCAAAGTTGGGATTCCCCGAAGTAAACCCCACTCAACATTCTGGAAAACATCCAGGTAAACAAAGCACTCCTCCCCTACCGACACGTGAGAACAGCTGGCTTGGGCCCCTCCCTCACTTCCTGAAGATGAAGTACACCGCCCCACAGAGGCAGAGGCCAGCCCAGACGAAGTCCCATTTGAACTGCTGCTTCATGTAAAACAGCAGGAAGGGGACGAAGACGGTGAGGGTGATGACTTCCTGGAGGATCTTTAACTGCGGAAGCGTGAGCGTGGTGCTGCCGATGCGGTTCGCGGGGACTTGCAGCATGTATTCAAAGAAGGCGATGCCCCAACTGAACATGGCGGCGATGAACCAGGGCCTAGCCTTCATGTCCTTCAGATGCGCATACCACGCGAAGGTCATGAAGACATTCGAGGCCGTCAGGAGGGCGATGGCTTTGATCAGGGGCCAGTTCACCGTCATCACTTCAAAGAGCTGTCCTTTTCTCCATCGGCCTTCCGATACAACTCCGTGGGGATGAGCATCTGCGGGGGCACGTCCTGGCCTTTGAGATGCTGGATGAAGGCACGGACGACTTCGACGCCCATCTTGTCGGGGAACTGAATGGGGTCGGCGTAGATCTTGCCGTCGCGGATGGCTTGTTTGCCTTCGGGCTGGCCATCAAAGCCGATGATGACGACCTGATCGGCACGCCCGGCTTTCTCCAGAGCGCCACGCGCACCGAGCGCAGATGGGTCATTGATGGCGAAGATGCCGACCATGTCCGGGTGGGCCTGCAGCATGTCTTCGGCGGCTTTGTAGCCTTTATCCTTGGCTCCGCCGCCGTCGAGTTCACTGACGATCTCGATCTTGGCCGCCGACTTGGTATTGTGCTCGGCGAGGACTTCTTTGAAGCCTTTCACGCGGAGGATGCAGGACTCGACCTGCTTGAGATCGAGCACGCCGATCTTGCCCCCCTTCCCTGCCAGCGCTTCGATCATGGCACGGGCGGCTTGTTTGCCGCCATCAAAGTTATCCGTGGCGACCTGGGTGATGATTTTCACGCCGGGCTCCTGACACGGGACATCCACGGTGAAGACCGGGATGCCTGCGGCATTGGCCTCCTGGATGACGGGCACGATGGCCTTCGAATCCGCAGGACTCAGGATGATAGCGGCGGCCTTTTTGACGATGAAATCCTTCACCTGATTGCTCTGCCGGGCGACATCGTTGTCGGCGCTCACAATCAGCGTTTCATAGCCCTGCTTCTGGGCCTCGGCGGTGATGTTGTCGCCGATGACTTTGAAGAAGGGATTCTGCAAAGTCAGCAGCGAAGCAGCGATAATGCCGCGCGCGGGTTTGGCCTCAGGCGTGGACTTGCCACAGCCCGCGAGCGTGAGCGAGGCGACAAGCGAAAGAAAGGTGCGGGAGGTCATGGTCAGCGCGTGGCGTGGCTCACTTTGGCATCGGCAGGTTGTTCAGAGCACCTGTGGCGCCTAAGGCGATCATGGCGATGAACATCAGGAAGTACATGGAAAACAAGATGATCATCATGATGCCAACGAACTTCCAGAAAGACCGCTGCATATCCAGCGCCTTGACGAGGTCATCGGCGCTGCGACTGCTGACGAGTCTGCCGATGGCTGTGCCATAGCCCCAGATTTTAATGGTGGGATAGATGTAGAGAAAGCCGACGACAATGTAGCCACCAGCCATGCCGACCATCATTTCCTTGGGCATCCCGGTCGCCGCTGGGGAGGTCAGACCGATGAGAGCCAGGAGAAGGAAGGCCGCGCCGCCGAGCAGCATCAGCATGGAGCCGATCCACATCATCACGCCGAAAAACCGGACCCATGGCTTCGTACGCTGAAGCTGAGTGATGGCCTCCGAAGGCACGGCCTCCGTGGTGGTCTGGCTGCTGGAGCCAAAGAGATTCGCGGAGGGGGAATTGTAGGGGTTTGATTCCATAAGGAGGTGGGGAAGATGATTTAAACCGACAAACCAGAGCCTAGCTTTTTCACTCTGCCATTGTCAAAACCAAAGGCAGCCGCTGGCGCGCAGCCCTGACGAATCCTGAAATCAAACCCGAAGCACTGAAGCTGATCAAACGGCCATGCCAATCGCTTGAAACGCGCGTCTGAATTTCTGGAATCCCGCAAAATGAAACACCTGCCGCCTTTCAAAGGCCCGAACCCAGGAAAGGAACCAGCAACCTGAATCGATGACCAAACAGGCCAAGCCTCCGATGCGGCAAGTCAGATGTAATCCACGCTAGCTGGAATGGTTAAAGATAAACGAAAATGATTCAGATCATCTCCATCAACGTCACTCAGCATCTGTAGAGCTTGCCCGCCTTCACCAGCTAGGCAGCCCTTTGCTTACGCGATTAAAATCTGGCACAGCCTATGCCAAAAAGAACCTTTTATGCCCACCCCTGAACACCTTCACCACTTCATGACAGAAATCGGCCCGATGCTGGATCTGGCTGAGGTCCATGAGTCCACGGAATCCTCGGTCTGGTCGCTCGCCTGGCCAGATGGCACAGAGATGGAAGTCGAGTTCGAGCCAGAAACCTGCCGTCTGTGCCTGAGCAGCGATGTCGGCCCCTTCACCGAGGGCAATCAGGCCCTGGCCATGCTGCTGCTGCGCTTCAATGCGCTGGGGCATTCGACCGGCGGCCAACGGATCGGTGTCATGGAGGATCGCATCCTCTTTGCCTACGAGCACTCTGCGCATGAACTCGATCTGCCACTACTGGCCGAGATGCTGATGAATTTTGCTGACAAGGCCAGGACTTGGTCAGAGCTGGCGGAGCGCTACGCGAATGGTGAGGCGGAGAATGGCGAATCTGCCCTGCATACCCTGGCCGCTGGCATCCGCGTGTAACAGCCTCTTTTCCCCCCACCCAACACTCTGCACAACCACCCTTATGATCAACGTCTCCAACAAACCGAACGTCACCTTTGATCAACTGCTGGCTGGCCTCGGCAACAACGTGGCCAGTAACAGCAAAAAGAGCGTACGCCTGCATTCGGACGGCAGGTTCAAGGCCCACACCGGCTCTGACTTTGCCTCCAAGATCAAAGGCCAGGAGCACCGCGACAGGATGAGGCAGAGGGCCTTCGATACGGTGAAGCTTTCGATCCAAAACCAGCTTGGCTGCGATGCCGCCATGGCGGACAAGATCGTTGATCGTGTCGTGGACCCCAAAAGTGATCGCATCTCCGTGGCGCAGATGCACAATCTGAAGCTGGTGCTCAATACCAAAGAGGAGATGGGCTCCCTGACCAGAGCTCTGCTGAATGGCAACGGCCAGGAAGTGACATCCTCCCTGGACCGCATGGCTCAGTTTATCACTAGCGCGAAGACTGGCCGTGCAGCCCAAAATCTGCCCCTGGATGGTTTCCCAGAGCTGACCCAGCTCGTTGACAATGCAAAGAACGGCGATACGCAGAATGCCAAGGCCATCATGGATCGGCTCAGTAACTTGGTCGATCAACTGGATGAAAGCAACTGGGGGGGGCCAACCTGAATGACACTCAAAAACAGACTGCCAAGTGGGTGAAGTCAGGACTCATGGATCTACTGAGAAATGCCTGCACCGAGGCGAGTAAGGCCTATGTGGAAAAAGGGCTGGCCGACCAGGGAGATGCGATCCAAAACAAGTGGCAGGCACTCGAGAATCAGCCTCCCAAAGTCTTTAACAACAGTGATGTACAGACATTCTCCTCCACGGCTCTGCCCACCGCGCTGGGCGTGAATAGCAACCAATGGGGTATCGCCTCCAGTGGCAGCGGCGGCGCGATCATGGTCCACGACAATCAGATCCCCAGTGGTGGTGTCGTGCTAAAATTCGAAATGACAGATGGTGTGAATGCCTGCGTGGAGACCTCCAACGCCATCGCCACTGCCAGCACCGAGCTGAGCAAGAAAGGCCTGAGCCTGCCGATCGAGGCGATGGCCGTGGCAAAGGCTGATTTCGATGCCCCTGCGAAGGCCACCTTCAAAAACCACATGGGGCATCTGGTGCAGAACGGATCACCCAACACGCAAGATAAGGCCCAGCGCCATATAACGAACATCGACAAACCAACATGGAGCGGTATGCAGATCCCTCTGGTCTCCAATGCCACGGATCTGAACAAGCTGCCGCTACTGGACCGCGTGGTGCTGGCGAAGGGCAACGCCCTGCCGAACCAGCTTGGCCAGGCGATGATCCTGGGACGCATGTTTGGCATGAGTGATCATGTAGGCATCACCTGCGAGAAAAACGTGCCAAGCTTTGCCGAGGGCTACTCCAACCTCACCAATCTGATGATGACTCATGACACTGGGAAGCTGGTATTCATCGACTATGCGATGACAACCGGACGCAAGGACGGCAGGTCGGGCTTCTCGGCAGACAGCGTGATCAACAGCTTCACCGCCATCTCCAACTTCTTCCAGCAGTCGCTCAATAGCACAAACGCTCTGCAGACCCTCAATGGCATCGTTGACGCGAACAGTCCGCTGAAAAGCCTAATGACAACGGTATTCGAAACTAGCGGTAAAAACATGGGGTCCCTGTTCAACAGTGAAGAAGGCGGCGCGCTGGAACACCTAAGCGCCAAGGACAGGTCCCGTTTCGCCGCGAATGTAATGCTCGGCATGATCGACGCCATGAAACTCGTGGCCGAGAATCCTGAGGCCTTCTCCAAAGGCGAACCGATGTTCGAGGACCCTCAGAAGGTCATGGCGCAAATCACCCAGCTTACCCAGGGACTAGACCAAGCAGCACGAAATATCGGCAACTGCCTGCCGCTCTTTGACTGATGGTCCATGAGACAGCAACAGCACACTGGCAACAGCCTCTCCGAGGATGCCTAGATTGGCTTACACCGATCTAAGCCCAAGCCAGCTTCTGAACTCTGCCATTGTCAAAACCAAAGGCGGCCGCTTGCGCGCCACCCGCTTCCCCGAATGCCCGCCACCCCATCACGACCTTCGATACCCTCCAGCCTGTGCAACACGACAGATGGGTCGTGCCAACGGTGAGATGCCCTGTGCGGGTGCGCCGCCAGAATGATGTGCCGGCCAAGTGCCAAGGGCACGCCCCTCCTCAGCCCAGGGCAGCGCCCTGGGATTCATCGAAAACACAGCACACCCAAGACGCAGAGCCCTGAAAGGACGACCCTCGATACCGCGCACTGGCTGGCTGAGAGCGGGCGTGGAGTCGAGGAGCGCCCCTTCGGGGCTCTGGGAAAAAGAGTGCGGTGCGGCCGAGTAACCCAGGGCTGGCGCCCTGGGCTGAGGAGGTTTGTGCCGTTGGCACATCATTCCGGTGACACACACCCCTCTGTGCAGGCCGTTAGATGGTTTGTTTAGGATAGAGGCTGCGTTGAGCGGGAAGTGAGAAGCTCCGTGTAGGCTGTCAGATGGGTTGTGTAGACTGTAAGACGCCTTGGTATAAGTCGGGCCGATGGCGCTCAAGAGGCTTAACCGAGTGCCATTCACACCTGACCTCTTTTAATTTTGGCACCCTATCCAGCGCTTTCCCGGCCTCCAAACCAGCCATATTCCCCCGCTTTCACCCCCATTTCCTCCGGAAATGATGGCCATCCTCCACGTCCGAAACGCGATCCTCCACGTCAAGGATACCCATCATTTGTCAAAAGAAGGCGATCCCCCACGTCAAGGATACCCATCATTTGTCAAAAGAAGGCGATCCTCCACGTCCGAAACGCGATCCTCCACGACCAGGATACCCATCATTTGTCGAGGGAAGGCCATCCTCCACGACCAGGATACCCATCCCCCACGCCCGAAACACAATCCATGACGGCAAGGATCGCCCTCATGGACGCCCCAATCTCAAGGCATCCTCTCTGAAAAGCGCCCACTTCAGACCTCCCGGCATGTCATTTGGAGAAGGAGAACCCAGAAGGTCCGACACCCGCAGCCAGGAGGTCGGCCCGCACCTCCTCGGCTGCAATGTCCACGACGTGCAGTGGCCAGCCCGCGACCACCGCACCCCTCTCAGCACAGGCGGCGTGACCTTTGAAAAGCTGCTGCCCCTTGATCTGGGAACTCGCCCCCAGCCAGAAGCGCGAGCAGGTCATTGAGGCGCTCGCTGATTGGAAGAAGGCCTTTCCTGATCGTGCGCTCTGACATTTCTGATTTCCTGGAGGCTAGGTCGTGTTTGAAAACCCTCAACAGCCATAGCGAAGCCAATCGATGACGGACGCAAATTGAATGAGAGCGAGGTAGTGGGAGGCAAGTTTATCGC
>JAGKWZ010000365.1 GCA_021151605.1 Verrucomicrobiaceae bacterium | reverse complement strand
TAAAAACTGTAATAAGAGGTAATTTTGATATACTAGCGTTCTAAACAAGTTCGCCGCCCATGAGTTTTTCGTTCCGAAGCATGTTCCAAGGCACTGCTGATCCAAATCAGCAGTGGAATGCTACGGCGATGGTGGGGCTCGGCGGTCAGGAGCCCTCACCTTCAGCAGCCGCTATGATGTCAGTTTCATCTCCCCCACTGAATGCCTCATCTCCGTTCGGAACTCCGATGTTCAAAATGGCAGCTGGTGAGGCTCCAACTTCTGCCTCTGGCTCGCCATTCACAGTTATGAGCACTCAGGACACTAGTGCGCCTTTGACTGTGGGTGATGTTTTGCCGCAATTGCCTCCAGACGTGGCGCGGGCGGGAGCTCTGCCTGCTGAGCAGCCTGTGGCGATTTCTAGTCAGATCCTGGATGAGGCACTGCGAAGTGGTCGGGCTGCTGTCCCGCTGTTTGAGATTTATCGCGTGTGTCCGGCGATTTTTCAGACCCCCATTTCTCCGCAGGATCCGCGGATCGTTCCGTTGCCTGCTTCCAAATTGCCGCGGCTCATTGCTGCATCCCAGTCTGGTGGAACTCCAGAGACTACGGCGTCTCCCTTTTCTCCCGTTGGTGATGGCGGGCGGCCGACCGAGTTTCCATCAGGCGAGGCCAATGGTTCGAATTTTCAGCTTCCTCCAAGGCGGCAGGGGCCGCCGCCCCCCCTGGCAGATGTGCCGAATCGTGAGTCAATGCCCACACTTTCACTGCCTTCCAATGGACTTGGCGGGGCAGGGGCCTTTCCAGTAAGCCCTTTTTCCTTGGCCGGTGGGGAGCCACAGGCTGCAGGAATGATGAATTCGATGCCTGGGCCTTCGGGAACTGAATTTCAATCTGGTCAGCAGTTCCGGCAGCAGGTAACTCCGCCTCCCTCACAGGTGTCCCAGCCGGGTAACGCCTTCCCCACATCCAGTGCAGCCCAGCCAGCCTCACCGTTTTCGGCATCACCATTCTCAGTGATGCCTGCTATGAACGCGAACCCACAGCCATCTCCGTTCGCAGCTGTTGGACCGTCTCCTTCGGCACCCACTCCTGGGGCCGATGGCAGTTCGCCGTTTGGAGTGTTGTTTGGAGACAAAGCCGTGCCTACTGGCCAGCCAGCACCGGATGTGCCCTCGCAGGCACCGCGTCCGCAGTTTCCATTATCAGGATCAATGCCGACGCCCCCATCGCAAATGGCCAGTGTCGGCATGGCTAGTAGTGGAACGGTGCGAATCGGTCTCGCCAGCCTGATCAAGGGTTACACGGCGGCTGAGCTAGGATTCGATCCCATGATCGTGCCTGCTTGGATCACCACTTCGCTGCCTGCGCAGGCGGTCCGTGAATGGAGTGATATGCCCACTCCTTTGGCCCAGCTAGGACTCGTGATTGATGGCATCACGGATGTGGGATTCCGCAATGTGTTGAACTCTGCCCGGCGGGACTTCCAGATTCGAATCGAGGGCACCATGATACAGGATGCTCTGGCCGGAAATGCCGCCCCTCCGACTCTGCCCAATCTGAACAATTTAAATGGCCTGGCACCTACCAGTTCACCAGGCTTTTCGGCACCTGCATCGGGCGGCTCTGCTTCACAGTCGGCAATGATGAGGGTTGAGCCTCCGTCCTCGTTTTCACCTTTGGGTGGCTCCACCTCACCAGCTTCTCCATCGCCATTTGCTGGGAGACCGTCTGTCGGGGCATTACCACAGGGGCTCAGCTCATTAACTTCTCTCGGCTCTGCCACTTCAGGTGCGAATGAATCAGGCCCATCTGGAGAGGCCAAACCGGCCTTCCAGGCTTTCGCCCCCGCCGTCAGTCCGATCTTGCCGAGAACTCAGGATCCCTTTGGTTCTTCTCCTCCGACCACCTTCGGTGGAATGGCAAACTCAGGCGCTCCCCCTTCACCAGGAGCTTCGCCGACACCAGTGCCGATGACCGGTTTCAAGATTCCGTCAGTGACCTCTGCTCCTTCGTCTAGCAAGCCATTGGAATCCCAGGATGCCCAGGCGAATAAACAGGCCCCTGATCCTAAGTTAGAGTCCCGTCTGCACGAGCCTTACATGGCGGTTCCATACAATCCGCCTTCTGCGGGCTTGGCCCAAGAAGGTTTCAGCAGTGAGCAACTTCTCGGCAAATCCTATGGGCAAGAAACAAACTGGAGCAAAGCGGCCACCGCAGCGGCTTTCGAGTCTTTGGGGACTACTTATCCAGAAGACAAACCACGTGCTCCACAGGTAATCGATCTTCAACCGACGACTGGTTCTCCTTTCAACGATCTCTCCGAGCGCGAAGATACCCCTAAGCCTCCAACTGTCCGCGCCTTCGTCCCGCCAAGTCTTGATGATGATGATTTTCCTGCTTCACGTCCAGCTAGGAAAACTGACTCCAATAAACAGGGGGCGGCAGCACGGCGCCCATCAGCCAGTTCTCGGGGCCATTCCAGCAATTCCAATCTAGGCGTGCAAACTCATGATGCTGACCCCGATCAGATCGTCCTCCGCGCCCTGCTAGACACCGACTCAGATCTCTCCGCCCAGCGCGTCGTCGAACTCACCTGCGGTCTACCCGGCATCGCCGCCTGCGTTTGCTTGCACGACGGTCAGGCCATCTCTCACATCGGCGCGCATAAACCCCAGGCCCGCGAATTTCAAAAGCAGGCCTCCTCCCTTGCCCAGCATCTCCGCACCCTTGCGCCGCTTATTGGCATCGACGGTGCTGAGACCTTCACCATGAATTCAGGTGACCGGCTCATGACTTTCTGTTTCCCTGAGGGAGCCATCCTCGGCGTCCTCCACGATGCAGAGCCTACTCTGGGACTTCGGGATAAGATTACCTTGATCGCTCGGGAGCTTTCTCGCATGATCGCATAAAGAAAGCGCCGTCGCCATGCCCGCCATCGATCCCAAAGCTCGCACCATTCGCTTCAAGATCGTGTATTGCGGTACTCCACTGAGTGGCAAAACCGCGAATCTTCGGCAGATCCATGCCAAGCTAGATCCCGAAGGGCGCAGTGACCTGGTCAGTCTCTCCACTTCCCAGGACCGCACGCTCTTCTTTGACTTCCTGGCTGTGGAAAGTGCCGCCCTTACTGGCTACAAGACCAGCTTCCACCTCTACACAGTCCCTGGTCAGGTTACCTACAATGCGACCCTCCAGCTCGTGTTACGCCAGGCAGATGGAGTCGTGTTCGTGGCTGATAGCCAGATGGACCGCCAGCGGGACAACATTCACGCCTTCCAGTCCCTCGAAGCCAACTTACGCCTCAATGGCGGTAGTCTCGATAAGCTCCCCTGCGTCCTCCAATACAACAAGCGGGATCTGCCAAACACCGCTCCGGTCGAATACCTCGAATACTTGCTGAACAACCGAGCGGTTCCGCATCTCAGTTTTGAGGCCGATGCCAAGTCCGGCCGCAACGTCCTCGCCACGCTCAATGCCATCACCCAGGGCGTTGTCGCCAACTTCCAGCGCGCCCATGAACAACACCGTGACATGCTGCGTGATGTCGTCGTAGCTTGAGTCGGGTTACTTGATTTCCCCTTCGTTATGCTGTCTCGACGTGAAACAGCCTGGAAGAAAAGCCGCACTTTTGGGGATGTGAAAGGTGGTCGCAGGAATCCTAAAATTGCGGACAAAATCTTCGCTCGTACGCATTCGATCCCGAGACCATCTTCCCAGGCAGAATTGCCGATCTTTGTGCGCGATAATCCCTCCAGAGATTACTTTTTTCCGATCACCGAATCAGATGTCCGCCGCGAACTGTCACACTTGCCAAAACGGGACTGGAAGGGGCTGACCCACATCTGGTTTCGTCGATTCAAAGCTTCTGATTATGATGCTGGTGAGATTCCATTGGCAGAGTTTTGTTGCGGTTCTGGGATCAGGGTAATCGTGCTCTATCCTTGACCGAAAGACCTTCGATGGAATCACGGACCTAAAAAGCCCTCAGAAAAGCTGTTAAGGGTACTGGAGCGTTATGATGCAAAGCTGAGCTTTTCGCGCGGAGAGTGGCTATCTCAGTGGGAGGAATCCATGTTAAAAAACATGTATGTCGAATACCTGCTGTTTCATGAGATCGGTCATCATGTGGATCGCTACACAAGGCATTGGAGCAAGGCGAATCAACGTCAGATCGAGGAAGTGGCTGATCAGTATGCTTTTGCAAGAACCACCAAGCGTTCGATTGTCTTCAAGCCGCAGGTTGTCGGCTTCACTCAGGAGGAGATGTAACAGCCTTATCGCAGTTGGGGCAGGCTTTACTCCGCTGGCTCCATCGTCGCCTTCATGGAGCATGAGCTTTCCTTCATCCGGGGATCTGGGCCGTAACCCTCGATCTGTTCCACGCGCAGTTCGGCGAGTTCCTTGTGACAGGTGACCACGATGACACGACCGCTTTCATCCACCTCACAGGCCATCTTATAGGCCACTAAGACTTCCAGTCCGAAGATAGAGACGAGCATTTCCACCACATAGTCATACGTGTGGGTATCATCATCGTGGAGGATGACGTGGTAGGGCGGTTCCAGTTCCGGTTTTTGCTGGATCAAAGGCTTTGGTCGGGCAGGGGATATGCGCGGCCCAGCCGGTTTCACCGGGGCTTCCGTGGCATTGCGTATCCTCGTTTTGATCATGCTCGCACTATGCAGCTATCTGGCGCTGACTCAAGCCTCCTGAATGAAGCATCCCCGTGCACTCGAAGCGCGACGGGGATGGAACCAAAACAACAAACACGGGAAAAATTCAGACTGTGCGGACTCGGGCTCGGGATTTCTTTTCAAGCGGCTTCGGCAAGAGGGTAGGGCGGAAGGCTTCCCCAAAAAGGTATTGGCGAGCGCTTTCTACCTGCCCCAGCACTCGGTTGTGCCATTTGGTGAAGTCTCGGCCAAGGGACTCCTGAAGTGAGACATCCATCAGCACATCTGAAAGGTCAAGATGGCGGGCGTGCAGCTCATGCTCGATCTGGAAACCGACCTCAGGGATGTGCAGTTCGACGGCCTCAAACATGTCCATGACTCTCGCGGCGTAGCTTCTGTCCCAGACTTTATCATCATCCTCGTAACTGCTCGTAATAAGGTGGGCGATGAGATATTCGGCGTGGTCAGAATAGACCTCTGTTGCCTCGATCACGGAGTCGAAACTCTCACTTTCACTAGTGACGGGTAGGACGACGGAAACGCTGACATCGGCCTCCGCGAGGACCATGTCGAGACCGTGATTGGTGTAAAATTTACCGAAGAACTCCCCCTGCCCAGTCGCGACCTCGATCACGGTGATCGGACTTTCATCCAGCATAGCCAGGAAGGAACGTGGTGTGAGTCGGCTGCCGTCGAGCAGGTGCTCTTCGTCATCTTCTTCAGCTTCCTCCACCAGCGTCTTAAGCTGATGGGAGACACCGAAGCGATTCAGGTAATGGCTGAAGCAACGGGCGAGAGTGCTCTTGCCCGTCGATGGATAGTCGTTTTGGAGGATGATGAGCTTCTTCATTGTCTTGGGAGTGTATTATTTCGAATTCCAGCGGTATTTATAT
>JAGKWZ010000364.1 GCA_021151605.1 Verrucomicrobiaceae bacterium | reverse complement strand
GAGGTGGATGAGGTTGTTGTCGCCTTTGAGCGAGGCCCATTTGTCGCTGGTGATGAAGACCTGCGAGCTTGCGGAGTTGTCCTCGCCACGCGGCATGTACATGAGCACGGGTTCGGGTGGCTGGCCGTTCTTTGGACCACCGGCACCGAAGTGTGCACCGAGATTGTGATCGAGTTCGATCTGGCAGATCGACGTCGCAGGCGTCCAATCGCCTTCCTGGACGCTGGTGGTGATGAATCGGCCATCCGCCGAGATGCCGAGGCCGTTGGGATTGCGGAAGCCGGTGGCTAGCACTTCGAGTTTGTCGCGTCCGGTGATGCGGCATACGCCTTGGTTGCCGGAGGCAAAATACCAGCGGCCTTCTTTGTCGGTCTCGAGTCCGACGATGAAATCATGACCGCCCGGCGAGGTATGCATCGCGTTCGTGACGCACTCGTAGAAGTCGGCTTCGTCATCGCCATTGAGGTCGTGCAGGCAGGTGATTTGATCGCGTCCGAGGACGTAGAGCTTGTCCTTCACGATCTTCATGCCGAGCGGTTGATGTAGACCGGTCGCGAAGCGTTTCCAACTCAGCTTCTCCAGCTTCTCGTCGATGCCCTTCACCAGCCACACCTCGCCGGTCATCGTGGCGACAGCCGCAGTGCCATCGCTGAAGAAATCGTGTGCCGTAATGAAGAACAGTGTGCCATACGGATTCTCGAATGGGATCGTGATGCGATCCGTGGCGAAGGGTGCTTGGGTGCCGAGTTCGCCTTTGGTTTCGATCCATTGAGGCCACTGCGAAGGAAAATCGCCCTGCGGGAATGGTTCGCTCACTCCTTTCGGATTTACCAGCAGGGTGCCGCGTCCGACGGAGGCGGAGAACTGGACCTCTTTGCCACGTCGGTAAAAGCCGTTGTAGGTCCATTGATTGTCTGCAGGCCGGGCCGAGGCTTTCGGGTCTTTGCTCACGACTTTTCCATCCATCGGCGCCCCCGCCATGAAGCCGTGACGGTTGTCATTGAGCTTCACGAAGCCTCCTGACCATGTCACCGGGAATGAAAGTGTCTCAGGATCAAAGACGGCTGCTTTGTCATCGAAGCGCACGCACACGCCTTTGTTCACGGTCAGGCCTGCGCCTTTGAAGACACCGCTGAAGACACTGCCGAGATCACTCGCGGCCCAGCGGCCATCTTTCCACGTCACTTGGTCGTTTTGATTGCCCCAGTGGCCTTGCTGGCCGCCGTCCATGCCGGGGAAGGGGGCGATGAGTTCGGGAAGCGGCTTCTGCTTCATGAATTGCAGCGCCTGCTTGCTGTAGAAGTCGAAGGTGCGCTCGCGGTTCACGAACTCCTGCCAGTGGATGTTGTTGGCTTTGTCGAGCGGCGGGAGGTCGGGTTTGAACTCAGCGGCTTTCGGCGCGGGGGGAGGGAGAAGGGAGTCGAGGTTGTCGAAGTCCCAGAGGCCGAGGGTGTTGTCCATGCGCAGACGCGGCGCGTTGCCTTTGCGTGGCTTCATGACACCGCGTGCGATGCGCACATCATCGATGAGGCCGGCGCAGCCGATCGAGTGATCGACGAGACTACCGAAGGCGATGCCACCGGCTGTGGCTGTGCCTTTCATCGGCAGCACGGGCTTTTCGAACACTTGTTTGCCGTCGATCCAGAGGATGACGCTCTTGTCGTCGATGCTGGCGAGGAAGTCGTGCCACTGGCCGTCGCAGACATCGACCTTCGAGTCGAAGTCGCCGCCGCGTCCGGGCATGTAGAGTGCGAGCGTGCCGCGCCCGGCATGAGTGTAGAGTTCCCAATGGGTGGCCGATGATTTGGCGTCGGAGGCGATGAGAATGTTGTAGTGCTCCTTGCTGGTGAGCTTTGCACGACACTCGATGGTGAGCGGCAGAGTGCGGTAAGGCTCGTTATCGACCTGGAAATAGCTTCCCTTCAAGGCATCGCCGAATTCTTTGCTCAACGACGGGACGCCCTGGCCGATCATAGCAAGCTTGGCGGTGATTGTAGGAGTTGCATCGGCTTTGGCCTTCGCCTCATCCCAGGTGCGATACTTCGGCTTCGCAGCGGGTGGTGAGTCGTCGAGTTGTGGGATGAGCCACTTCAAGCCGTCGAGGTTGTCGAGCAGGCGGCCTTCGGCGTCTTCGTTGGTGTGATTGAGGATGCCGATGGGGCCGCTGTAGCCGCTGGCGCGGATTTGGCGCAGCACTTTGACGTCCTGGGTGCCGACGCCGAGCGGGAGGATTTTGCGGCCCTTTGTGTCGCCCGCGATATCCATGCCGTTGAGGTTGAGGCAGAGCAGGTGTGGCAGCAGGTGCGGCAGCACTTTGGAAAGACGATCGAGGTGGCCGTGACCGTGGTGGAGATTGTAAACAATGCCGATGTTCTTGATGCCCTGCGCCTTGAGCCCCTCGCAGACCGCGATCATGTTTTCCGGCTCGCCACCCCAGCCGCCGTGATTGTAGATGCCGACTGAACATCCGAATGGCACAGCGGCCTCGCAGATCGGTTTGAATCGAGAGATCTCTTTCTCGATGCGGCTGTTTTGGTCTGCCGCATCCTTCACCGGGATCGCGCCACCGCCGCCGCTGATCCAAAGCTGGGGATGAACATCGAAGCGTTTGAAAAGCTCGAGTGCCTTTTTTGCCTCGTCATTGATCGCGCCTGGAAACCACCAGCCCATCAGTTCGATGTGATGCTTCTTGAGTGCGTTCAGTTCTTCGTCCCACTGCGGAATGTGTTCGGCACGGTAGTCATAGACGAATTTTTTCACGCCCATCTTCTCCAGCATTGCCGCACGTTCCTCCGGACCGCGCTTCTTTCCGTCAAACGGCACGATGCACCACGCCGCGAGATTGGATTTGTCGAAGAGGTCGGCGGCGGAGAGTGAGCCAACGAAAAGAAGGAAAAAGAGAAGACGAAAGAGCATGGCGAAAGAGTGAGCAGTTTTAAACGCGACCAGAAGGCAGGAGTCATCCCATTTTAGTCGCATTATCCCAGGTGTGTTCGGTGCGGGTGAGTTGGCCAGCTTTGATGACGCCGCCTTGGAGGACGGCGATGAAGCGGCGGCGGTCTTCGAGGAGGGCAATGTCTTTTAAAACGTCGCCATCGACGATGAGGAGGTCGGCGAGCTTACCGGGTTCGACGGTGCCTAATTCGTGGCTGCGGCCCATGATCTCGGCGCCGGTCTTGGTGGCGCACATGATGGCCTCCAGTGGGGTGAAGCCGACATCCTTCACGAAGAAGGTGATCTCGCGGGCGTAGTCGCCGTGCGGGTTCCAGCCGAAGCCGTAGTCGCCGCCGAGGCCGATGCGGCCACCGGCGCGGAGGATGCGCAAAGCGGAAGCGGTGCCGCCATCGAGCGTTTCTTGATGCCCGTCGATGACGCTCTGTGGCAGGCCGAACTCGGGTCCTCGCAGGATGCTGGCTTTTTCAAAGTAGAGCGCGGGGACGCAGGGCACGTCGCGCTTCAAGAGAAGCTCCAAGCCTTCGTCATCAATGAAGGTGCCGTGCTCGATGCAGTCGTAACCAGCGCGGAGGGCGTTCTTGATGCCCTCCGTGGCGCGGCAGTGACCGGTGACCTTGAGCTTGTGATTGTGCGCGGTTTGCACCACGGCGTTCATCTCGTCGAAGTTCATGCACAGTGTGTGATGATCATTCGTATCGGGCGATGCGGCATCGCCGGTGGGATAGGTCTTCACCCATTCGATGCCGTCCTTCACCAGCGCACGCACAGCGCTGCGGGCGTCCTCGACGCCGTTGATGATGAAGACGAGGCCTTCCATGCCGATTTTGCGGAACTCGGGGTTCCAATCCATCAAGCCGCCCGCGCTGCAAATCTCGCGACCCGACGTGGCGAGACGCGGACCGGGGATGAGATCGTTCTCGATGGCCTTCTTGAGCCAGACATCGACATTGAAAAGACAGCCGCCGCTGCGAGCCGCCGTGTAACCGCATTCGAGCGCGAGCTTTGCGTTCACGGCGGTCAGCATGCTGACGTATTCGACAGGGTATTTGATGTCGAGGTCCTGGAGTTCCTGAATGTTAAAGTAGGTGGCGTGGAAGTGCGCTTCGACTAGCCCAGGCAGGATTGTGCCGCCTTTGGCATCAATGACGCGCGCATTGGGTGGTGTCTGCGGCGCAGCTTCAGCAGGGCCGGCATAGGTGATGCGACCGTCTTGAACGATCACGGTGGCATTGGGGATAGCGGGCTTGCTCGTGCCATCGACGAGCTGGCCGTTTTTGACGACGGTGATGCCTGGTTGGAGCTTCATGGTGCTGACAGACTATCGTTTCCTCTTGGCCTTAGATAGAACAAAAGCGGCAGGGCATAGAACATTCGCGGCGGCGTATTTCTCGCGGTAAGCTGCAGGTGTCGTCTTCGTGATGCGGCGGAATTCTCGGGTGAGGTGGCTTTGATCCGCCTTTGCCATCTCCGCATTCGTGACGGCTTTCCCGAGACGCCGCGTCATCATCGCAATGACGACACCAAGCCGAATATCGCCACGCTGGTCGATTTGTGCGGCATCGAGAACTCGAGTGATACCCGTGGTGCCAACGGCGCTGCCATTCTCTTCGAGCACGGGGCGCTTCGTCGTAAAACACCATGCGGCGGTGTGGTCATAGCGACCGATAAGTTCCAGCCGCCCCTCGACCGTCTGTCCGGCGAGCACGGCCTCATCTCCCTGACGAAATTGGATGGCCAGATGGGGCGGAGAAAGATCATCATCGGTTTTGCCGAGGACCTCATGGAGATCATGCAGGCCATAGTTGAGCAAGAAGGCGCGATTTACCCAGAGGTAACGACGTTTGGCGTCTTTTATCCACGCCTGCACATCCGGCAGCGTGTCGAGAAGACTACGCAAGGCTTCATTACTGAGGGAGTCTGAGCGGGAGGTCTGGATGCGCCTGGGAGGCATGGCGAAAAAACGGGGTCGCCGCCGGATTTCACACGGGTGATCTTCGGCTAGGATGATCGTTGCCATCCGGCGGGGCCGCCTCCATAATCATAGCCATGTCATCCCCTGTCACCGAGCCACGCATCGAGCCGGCCACTATTGAAGATTTGCCGCAGCTCGTGGAGCTGACGATGGCCCTTTTTGACGAAGAGGAGGACTTTAATCCTGATAAAACGAAGCAGGAGCAGGGTATCCGCATGATCCTGGAGCAGCCCAAATTGGGGCGCATTTTTGTCCTGAGGACAGACCATCAGGTCATTGGCATGGTGAACCTTCTTTTCACGATCAGCACGGCTGAAGGTGGTCCAGTCGTGCTCATGGAGGACGTGATCGTGCATCCTCAGCATCGTCGCCAGGGCTATGGCGGGAGGTTGCTGGAATATGCGGTGGATTTCGCCCGTCAGAAGAGTTTTAAGCGTATTACCCTTTTAACAGACCGCATCAGCGCGACATCGCAGACGTTCTTTGCCAGCCATGGATTTGGCTTCTCCAGCATGATTCCGATGCGGCTGGTCTTTTCAGACAAAACGTAGGTCTGTGCAGTCATGACCTCACCTCTCGCTTTTCCGTTATATTTCCAGCATTCAGCCGCGACGGGCGTGGGTGCCAAAGGCGAGCATGTGGCGGGTATGGATCTCTTCGTGATGATCAATCTGGCGTTTCTTCTTTTCATGCTCGGTTTCTTTGCCTGCTGGGCCTGGCTGATCTGGCGGCGGACGACGAAGCCACCGCCTCACATCCAGCTGTTGATGGAGATGGACGAAGAGATTTCGCGTGAGGAAGCGGCTACAGCCGAAAAGGCAAACCATGGCGGCGAACCCGAACCGGCACCTTGGGAGCGAGAACAGGATTGGTGGAAAAAATAAGCCTCATCTGCTGACTCGATCATGATTACAGGATGGCGCTCACGCTTGCATTACTGGTCGCGGCGTGCCGATGTGCTGAAAAAGCTGTCCGTGTGCATTGTGCTGGGAGCTTTTGCCCTCGCCTGGGTCATGACTCGAATGCAGCCTGAGCGCGAACGTGATGCGATGGTGGACCCTATTGAGAATGCGATTCGCAAAGAATGGCAACGTCTCCGTAACACTACCGAACCTTCGCCTCGCACTTTTGCACGCTGGCTTCGAAAGCTGATGCCCAGCCTGGGAGTGCTCAAGGATGTTTTGGAGATGGAGATGCCGGATGCCAGCAGTTACTCGAGGTCGGGAAAACTGCTCGCATATGATGTCCGGCCATTGATTGAAAAACATGTTTCTGCTGTTGGTGAAAGGCATGCCTTCGAGGCCTACCTGGCCGCCTATCTCGCCGAAAAGCAGAGGCCAAATCAGGAGGCGGCACATCGGCTTCGGGAGCTGGCGGTCTCTGAAAAGCCACCTCCATTTGCCAATGAGCTTTATGCGAGTCTGCTGCTCAGGACGGATCATGATGAAGACGCTCTCTCCGCCATGGTTCGTGAAGGCTCTCTCTTTCCCGATGCCAAACAGGCACGCGAGACGGCGGTGTATCTGGCTTTGAGTCTGAAGGATGGAGCCAGCCTGCAAAAGATGATGAACACTGGCTGGCTGGAAGGACTTCCCCCCATCATGGAGCACAAGGTCGGGATCATGCTCGGAGATCTAACCATGCAGTGGCGCGGACTTTTGAGACATCGTTTTGAAACGGTTCCGTATCTCGCGTTGACTCTCACTGCGCTGGCCGCTGGACTATGGTATATACTACTTGTCATTCATTCTCCCAGGCAGCCCTGGCGTTGGTCATGGCCCATCGCTCCCATCGTGGCAGGTATCGCGAGCATCTGGCCCACAGTTTCGATGATCGCTTGGCAGAAGGACACGATGAACATCGGTGGTGAAGATCTGGCCTTCCCTTTCGACCTTTGGCATCTCATCATTGGAGTCGGTTTCCGGGAAGAGTTTTGTAAGCTGGCCCTGGCTTCACTTTTCATGCCCTGGCTCGTCTGGCGGCGTAGTCCTGGTATGGCCATCATGACGGGCGCGTTTGTCGGTCTCGGCTTCGCGCTTGAGGAAAACTTGGACTACTACATGGACTACGGGAATGGTGTGGCGCTACCCAGGTTCCTCTCGGCGAACTTCATGCACATCGCCATGACCGGGCTGACCACTCATGCACTTTATGACATGCTACGTAGTCGCTTCCACCGGGTGCAGGAGTTCATCAGTACCTTTGCCATGATCGTCGTGGCACATGCCATCTATGATTACGATGCACCGGAAATGACCGGACTTAGCGCGTATGTGCCCATGCTCATTCTGGCGCTGCTGGCTTGGCGCTTCTGGGATGTGGTGGAGTTGGAGGTGCCTCAGGTTCGTCAGACGATTTCCCCGGCAGCGATTTTTCTAGTCGGCTCCGCTGTCGTGATTGCCGTAAGTTTGATCATCACAGCCGCCCAGGATGGCTCATGGATCGCGGTTGTGGATGCGGCGAAAAGCTGCGCCTCGATTCTACCAGTGGCCGTGATCTACTGGCGGCGGTTTGAGGGGGCTCTGACATCACGGTGAGAATGAAATGGTGTTGCGACGCGTTGACGCTTCCCTCCACTCCCGCGTAAGGAGGACAAGATGAAGAAGTCCAAGACAGTCCCCACTCCCGAACCTGCCTCGAATGCAAAGGCAGCGCTCGTGCTAGGTGGTGGCCTTGTGGGGCTGATCGCGCTCATCGCGTGGGCTCTTTGGCCTGCGCCAAACTACACCCAGGTGCCTTTGCCACCCCCGAAGCCGGTGGAGGCTTTTGCCATGCCGGATGAAAAGGCCACCTTTGCCCAATATGCAGGCTCCGAGTCCTGCCGAGCCTGCCATGCGGTTGAGTTTGAGAAGTGGAAAGGCTCGCATCACGGCCTCGCCGAACGTCTGCCGAACGACGAACTCGATCTCGCCGCCTTCCAGCCACCGAAGGCCTTCAAGCACGGCACGCAAACGACGGAGGCACGCAAGTCGGGCTCTGGTTTTGAAGTCGTGTCTCTCGGCTTCGACAACAAAACGACGCCCTATCCTGTGAAGCGCGTGATCGGTCATGATCCGCTGCGGCAATTTCTTGTCGAAGGGCCACGCGGAGCGCTTCACGCCATGGAGGCCTGCTTTGATCCCAAAAAGGGCGACTGGTTCAACGTCTATGGCAGCGAAGACCGAAAGCCTGGCGAGTGGGGCCACTGGACCGGGCGCGGCATGATCTGGAATCAGATGTGCGCGAGCTGCCACAACACTCGTGTGCGCAAAAATTACGACGTCGCCACGGACACCTACCACACCTCCATGGCCGAGATGACCGTGAGCTGCGAGTCCTGCCACGGACCGATGAAAGCTCATGTGCAAAACCCCGCCATCAAGTCCGGCTGGACGCGAGATCAGCACATCGACAACTGCGCCGGCTGCCATGCCCGACGCGGCGAAATCACCGGCGACTTCGTGCCTGGAGAGTCCTTCTTCGATCACTACCTGCTCACCATCACCGATGGCGGAGATATTTACTATCCCGACGGCCAGATTCGCGATGAGAACTACGAGTTCTCCAGCTTCATCAGTAGCCGCATGTATCACGCCGGCGTGCGCTGCATGGACTGCCATAACATGCACAGCATGAAGCCCATCCTGCCAGGCAACCAACTCTGCGTGCGCTGCCACACCGCCGGAGGTTTCCCAAATGCACCTGTCATCGCGCCAGAGGCCCACAGCTTCCATGGAGCCGAGAGCACGGGCAATCAATGCATCAACTGTCACATGCCGCAGACCACCTACATGCAGCGGCACCCGCGTCACGATCACGGCTTCACCATCCCTGATCCGCTGCTGACCAAGCAGTTCGGCATCCCAAACGCCTGCAACAAATGCCACACGGACAAAGACACCGACTGGTCACTCGCCGCGACCGAGAAGTGGTGGGGTGACAAGATGAACCGCAAGACGCGGACACGGGCCACCCTCATCGCCAAAGCACGCCAGGGTGATCCATCGGCACGAGACGGCCTCATCGCCCTGCTCGACACGGATGAAATCCCGCACTGGAAAGCCAGTGCCAGTCTCGTGCTCGATCGTTGGGCCACTGAGCCGCCCGTTGTCGCCGCATTGCAAAAGCAGCTTCAGCATGCGCATCCACTCGTTCGTCAGTCCGCCGCCCGCACACTCGAACCCGCACTGCAAGCCCCCGGCGTGCGCACCGATCTCGAGAAGCTCCTCACCGATCCCGCCCGCAGCGTGCGCGTCACTGCAGCTTGGGCTTTGCGCGACTCCATCGACGTGAACTCCGCCGCTGCGAAGGACATACAGCACATGCTCCAGCTCAACGCCGACCAACCCAGCGGGCAGATGCAGCTCGGCCAGTGGCACTATGCGCGGCGCGATCTCACCGCCGCCATCAAGTCCATGGAAACCGCCATTCAGTGGGACCCGAACTCACCGCCCTTCCATCATGATCTCGCGCTCCTGCACAGCACCGCAGGCAATACCGCACAGACCATCCAAAAGCTGAGGGATGCCATCAAGCTCGCCCCAAACGAAGCGCAGTATCATTACGAGCTCGGTCTCGCCCTCAGTGAAGCCGGCGACCTCCCCGCCACCGTCGCTGCACTCCGCGAATGTGTCCGCGTGCAGCCCCGATATGCTCGTGCTTGGTACAACCTCGGTCTCGCCCTCAACCAACAAGGCCAGACCGCCGAGGCCATCGCCGCCCTCAAACAAGGCGAGTCCGCCGAGCCCGGCGATCCATCCATCCCCTACGCCCGCGCCACCATCCACGCTCAGCTCGGCCAAAAACCCGAAGCCCTGGAAGCCGCCAGCCGCGCCATCGCCATTGATCCCAGCTTCGCCGATGCCCAGCGGCTGAGAATGATGCTCAGCCGGTGAATCTCATACTGTGATGAGCTCCATGGAGACACCGAATCCTCGATGGGCGCTATGGCAGTGGCTTTTGATCATGTTCTTCGCCTTTGGACTTGGCACTCCAATCGTCGCATGGATGAAATCCGAGTGGGATAGGAACCAGAAGTTCCATGAAGTCAGATCC
>JAGKWZ010000363.1 GCA_021151605.1 Verrucomicrobiaceae bacterium | reverse complement strand
TCGATGAAAAGCCCGTGATCGTCGAAAACGACCGCGCCAAGGCCTGGCAGCACGGTTACGGCGAGTGGGACGAAAAAAACGGCCGCGTGAAGACCTTCACACCACTGCCGCACTTCACCGGCCATGCTTGGCAAGGCGACGAAGACTGGCCGAATGCCAAACTCGGCTGGGCCCAACTCACCGCTGAAGGCGGTCATCCCGGAAACGACCGCCAGCATGCCGTCGTGCGTCGCTGGACGGCTCCCGCCACCGGAAACTACGACCTGCGGTCCACCTTGATCCACGAACCCAAGGTCGGTGATGGCATTCGCGCCTTCGTCAGCCATTCAAGGCTCGGCAAACTGCTCAGCACGAAGCTCCACGGCTCCCAAGCCGATCTCAGCCTCACCGCCATTTCCTTTCAAGCCGGCGACACCCTCGACTTCATCACCGACATCGCCGATGGCCTGAACAGCGATCAATTCCTCTGGTCCCCACAACTCATCGCCGCTCAAGCCGTGGCTGGCTCCGGTGGCGACACACCAGCGGAGTCGTGGGATGCGAACAAGGACTTCAGCTCACAGTCAAAGACCAGTTTGACCGCATGGGAACAACTCGCACAGGTCTTGATGCTCTCGAATGAGTTCATGTTCGTGGATTGAGCGTCAAATCTCGCGCCAGCGTCGTGGAGTGCGGTGGCAAGCGAAGCGCGACACCGCTTTCGTCAGCCGGACGGCGTTCTTCGGCCTAAAAGCGTCCTTCTAGCCATCGACAGCGGTGTCGTCGATGCAAGGTGCCCTTGCATCTCTGCACCGCACTCCACGACGCTTCGCGCAGCAAGCTGGCCATGGCGGGCCGTCGCATGTGGACACGTTTGATCCGAAGCCGGAGCTGGCACGCTACGCGGGCAAACCGGTGCCGAGTCATCGCATCACGGAGAGGAAGACCGGCGCGGCGTTTCCTTCGCCGTTCAAGTTTCAACGCTACGGGCAGAGCGGGATCGAGGTGAGTGAGCTTTTCGCGAAAACAGCGGCGCACATCGATGACATCGCGGTGATCCGATCGATGCAGGCGCAGGTGCCGAATCATGAGCCGTCGCTGATGCTCATGAACTGCGGCGACTCCATCCAGCCTCGGCCAAGCCTCGGTGCTTGGCTGACCTACGGCCTCGGCAGCGAGACGGCGGACTTGCCGGGCTTCATCGCGATGTGTCCCGGTGGCATGCCGATCAAAGGAGCGGAGAACTGGCAGGCGGCGTTTCTGCCCGGTGCGTTCCAAGGGACGTATGTCGATTCCAAGTACGAGACGGTGGACCGCTTGATCGAAAACATCCGCAGCCCGCACGCGGACACGAGCGTGCAGCTCCGCCAGCTCGAGCTGCTGCGTCGCATCAATACCGCGCACAAGGCCGAGCGCAGCGATCCACGACTGGAGGCGCGCATCCAGAGCTTTGAACTGGCCTTTCGCATGCAGATGGAGGCGGCGGACGCGTTTGATGTCACGAAGGAGCCCGAGCACATCCGCCAGATGTATGGCGAGGGCGTGCATGCGCGGCAGACGCTCATCGCGCGGCGCTTGCTAGAGCGAGGTGTGCGCATGGTGCAGCTCTGGCATGGCGCGGGGCAGCCCTGGGACAATCATAACGACATCGAAACGAATCATCGCAAGCTCGCGGCGGAGATCGACCAGCCCATCGCGGCGCTTTTGAGTGATCTGAAACAGCGCGGCATGCTGGATGACACGCTCGTCATTTGGGGCGGCGAATTCGGCCGCACACCGACCGTCGAGCTCAGCGGCGGCAAGTCGAAGCTCGGCCGCGATCACAATCACTACGGCTTCAGCGTGTGGATGGCCGGTGGAGGCATCAAAGGCGGCACGGTGCACGGCAGCACGGATGAGTTCGGCTTCGCCGCCCAGGAAAATCCCACCAGCATCCACGATCTGCACGCCACGATCCTCCATCTGCTCGGCATCAATCACGAGGAGCTGACTTACCGGTATGCTGGACGAGACTTCCGGCTCACGGATGTGTATGGCGAGGTGATCCGGCCGATTGTCTCATGAAATGACGGCTTCTACTTTTCGCCTCTCGAACCTAGTTGGTGAAGTGGTGACGGAGATTTTGCTATGTATCAAATCTCTCGAAGGAATCTTCGATCTTGTATCTGAGGCAAGGATTGGGGCAGATTCAGCTCATGAAAATTGCGCATTGTCAGTTCGAATCTTGGTGTGGGGACTTTGACCACAATTTGAAACGATTTGAAGAAGGTCTCCGGCGTGCGGACGATGCCGGAGCTGCGATTGTGACTTTTCCCGAATGCTTCCTCACGGGCTATCCTGACACGGAGGAGAACGCGAGAGCTGGGGCTTTTGCCAACAACTCGGACTCGATGCTGCGCGTGCTTGATGTAACCAGCCGACATGAGGTGCTGGCCATTGTAGGCTACAACGAGATACGAGGGGCAGATCTCTACAACTCAGTCCTCGTGGCTCATCGTGGACATCTGCTTGGCACCTTCAGCAAGTGCACAGCCTATCAGAAGTTCCACAAGCAGGGGCGTGAGTTTCCAGTGTGGGAGCATCAGGGGCTGAAGTTCGGAGTTCTGATCTGTTCAGATGGCGGCTACATCGAGCCTGCGCGCATCTTGGCACTGAAAGGTGCCTCTGTGATCTTTGCTCCCCATTTTAACTACATCAGCGATGCCGGGCTGATCTCTCACTTCACGAAAGTGCGTGCCGACCATGCGGCGCGAGCCATTGAGAACGCAGTCTATTTTGTGCGTGGGAACAACGTCGTGCTCGACCATGCCAAAAGTGGTATCACCAAGAATCAAGGCATCGGTTATGGAGATAGCTATGTCTTGGACCCGAACGGTGAGATTCTCGTGCGTAGTCGGCGACATATGGAAGATTTCATCACTGCCGAGATCGATATTGCTCCCGTCAGAAACATGGCGTGGGGCCTCCCCAAATCTGCCTGGAGCTTTCGTGAGTTTCACGGCTTCATGGAAGCAGCGATGAAGGATGCGATTGGCAAATAGATCAGAGACGGAAGACCTTCTGCGAATTCTCCCATAGGATCTTCCGTTCGACGCTCTTGTTTGGCGAAAGCTTCCTGATGGCGGCGATGGTCTGGGCTCCCTGACATCCTGGCCCACGGCCAAAATGATCCGCGCAGTCGCTACCGTAGAGGATTTTGTCCTGATGACGCTGGAAGAAGCTGGTGGTGTGCTCTTCATCGCGTGTCAGCGCGAGCAGTCCAGATCCTGCCGACATGTCGGCATACATGTTGGGATAGTCGGCCAGATAGCGATCCGTGATTCCTCCAGGAGTGATCTTTGATTTTGGATACAGCACCTTCTGATCGTGTGCTTTGTCGATGTTTCCCCAGAAGGTCTGGGCATGACCGATGAAGATCGTCTTTGGATACTTCGCCAGCATCGCGTGAAAGCGGTCATAGCCAAGATTGTAAGTCATGTGCTGGAAGTGCAGAAGGATCGGCACCTGATACTCAGCCGCCAGTTCATAGAGTTTCTGGCTGTGGGCTGAGTCACACTCCACGGCGAACTTTTGCTCCCCGATGATGCACGCGCCGAGCTTCAGCCATTTTTCGATCTCCGCAGGTGCCGACTCCAGATCGGTCACCTCATTCGCACCCCACAGGTAGGCCTGTGGATTCGCCTTTGCGATCTTCATGCAGGTCTCCGTGCCACCACAGCGCGCGGCGAGACCATTGGATTTCCCTTTGTGGGTGGATGGGCGGTCCGTTGGCGTGCCTGCTGGAAGCAGGATTGTTTTAGTGATCCCCATCGCCTGCTGATGGGCGGTCATGTGCTCATCATTCCTGTCGTGGTAATGAGTGTGCTGATGAATGTCCAGAATCGGCTCAGCAGCGGCTGAACTTTGCTGAGCAACAGCACTGGCGGTCACGCTGGAAAGGATGCTGCCGAGAAAAGTGCGCCTGGACTGAGTGTGGGATTTCATGGGGCCAAAGAACGGACAAGCAGGCTCTGTATCCGGGTCTCTAGTGACGTAAGTCTAAACACGAGTGACCGGTCTGAGATCGGCAAAGTGACGCAGCAAATGATGTCGGTGGGCTTTTCTCATGCCAGCCCGGCACGCACGAGCAGTGCAGCCGGATCAGGATCGCGACCCATGAAGTCGCGGAAGAGCTTGGCTGGATCTTCGCTGTTTCCTTTGCTGAGGATTTTGTCGCGAAACTCGCGGCCCACCTTGTTGCTCAGGACGCCTTCTTTTTGGAAACGGGTGAAGGCGTCGGCATCCAGCACTTCGGCCCATTTGTAGCTGTAGTAGCCAGCTGCATAGCCCACGGGACTGCTGAAGAGATGACCGAAGCGGCGGGCCATGGATGGGTTCTCCGTCTTCAACGGCATGAGGTACTCACTGACGATCTGACGGCTGAGCTGATCCAAATCCGCGCCCTCGGTGGTGGCGTGGCGGATGTGGAATTCGAGGTCGAGTTTGCCAAAGCTGAGCTGGCGCATGATGTCGCTGGCACTGCGGTAGTTTTTGGCGGCGATGACTTTCTTGAAGAGCTTCGCGGGGATGGCGTCACCCGTCTCGTGATGACGGGCAAAGAGGTCCAGGCTCTCGCGCTCCCAGCAGAAGTTCTCCATGATCTGCGAGGGCAGCTCGACGAAGTCCCAATAGACGCTGACGCCATTGAGTGAGGGGATTTCGACATTGCCACAGAGCTGATGCAGCAGGTGGCCGAACTCGTGGAAGACGGTACAGACTTCGTCATGGGTCAGAAGCGCTGGCTTACCATCCACGGGCGGGGTCATGTTGCCGCAAATGAGGCCGAGATGCACGCGGCGGTCGCGCTCACCATAAGGCGGCACACCCATGCGGAGGTAGTTCATCCATGCTCCACCCCGCTTGGAGTCGCGTGGGTGCCAGTCGGTGTAGAAGGAGCCGATGTGGACATCCTTCTCGTTGTACACTTCATAGAATTTCACTTCTGGATGCCAGACCTCGACAGGGCCGTCCTGCGTGGGGCGTGTGCTGGCGGTGCTGGGTTCGCCGACAGGCACATGGATGACCTGACGCGGCGTGATGCGGAGATCGAAGACCTTCTCCGCGAGATCGAACATGCCTTTCAAGACGCGATCGAGTGGGAAGTATGGGCGCAGTTCCTCTTCATCGAAGTCGTACTCGGACTTTCGCTGCTTTTCCGACCAAAAGGCGACTTCCCAGGGCTGAAGAAGATCCGCTGTTTGGCCGACGGTATCGGCTTTGAACTCCTGAAGCTGGATGGTCTCGCGCTGGAATGCCGAGGCGATTTTGGCGTGCAAGTTCTCAGTGAAGGCGAGCGCGTTCGCGCCATTCTTCGCCATGCGTTGCTGAAGCACGAGATCGGCGAAGTCCTTTTTACCAAGGAGCTGAGCCTTCTCATGGCGGAGACGGAGGATCTTCCAGACGAAGTCGGTGTTGTCATGTTTTTCGCCACGGCCAATACCCGTGGTCCCTTCCCAAACGGCGCGGCGTAGGCTTTCGTCGTCGGCATATTCCATGACCGGGATCATGGAGGGAGCCTTCAGCGTGAAGCGATACTGCGGTGCTTCATCTGTGCCGAGTCCCTTTGCGGCAGCATCAGCTTTGGCGGCATCAATGGCACTTTGCGGCAGGCCATTGAGACGCTCGGGATCGGTGATGATGAGTTCCCAGGCGTTCGTGGAGTCGAGTACATTTTCGGAGTACTTCTGCGTGGCCTGGGAGAGCTCGGATTCGAGTTCTTCGAGGCGCTTCTTTTTGTCCGGCGGCAGATCAGCACCAGCCTGGCGGAAGCTTTCCATCGTCTCATTGAGTGCGCGCTTCTTCACCGGGGGCAGATCTCGCGCTTCCTCAGTCTTGCTGTAAGTCTCCAGTAAATCCCAGAGGTCATCATTGAGCGGGATTTTGGCAAAGAAGGAGCTGACCTGCGGAAGCATGGCGTTATGGGCTTCGCGAAGAGCGGGCGAATTGCACAACGAGTCGAGGTGCGTCACGAGTCCCCAGCTTTCATTTAGTGCACGCGTGGCTTCATCGAGCGCGAGTACCACGGTGTCGAAGTTCATTTTGCCGCGGTCCTGTTCGCTGACGCGATTGATGGCTGCTTCAGCATCCTGGAGGGACTGCGTGATGTCTGCCTGGATGTGGCTTGGATCGAGCGTGGACCAACGGATATGGAAATCCTGCGTGAGGAAAGGTGAGGCCATGGGTTAGGGGGGGCGGGCGCGGAGTATGGCGGTGGCAGCGCATGTGGCAAATGGAAATGGGATTGTTCCCGCTGATCGGCAAGCCTGCTCTCCAGGACATGTTGCCTGACTCGACTGCCGCTGTGCAGGGCCAGTGGTTCACGGTGATCATCGCCATCTTCCTGGTGGGCGCTGCGACGGGTGGAGTTCTCTTTGGCTGGCTGGGCGACAAGCTCGGGCGGGTAAAGGCCATGGCGCTCGCCATCTTCACCTTTGCCATCTTCACCGGGCTGTGTGCCTTTGTCACGGAAGCCTGGCAGTTTGCCGCGCTGCGCTTTGTCGCCTCGCTCGGCATGGGTGGTGAGTGGGCGCTCGGGGTAGCTCTGGTGAATGAAATCTGGGGTGGCAAGAACCGCGCGTGGATCGCCGGCATGATCGGTGCGGCGTCCAATGTCGGCTTCCTGCTGACGGGTGTGCTCAGCCTGTATCTAAATGCCAGTCTGGAAACCATCACTCACTGGATCAGCAGCGTGGGCATCAGTCAGGAGACTGCTGACTATCTGCTCCACAATCGTGGCTGGCGCCTGCTTGCTGTCAGTGGTGCCGCGCCGGCATTGATCAATTTCTTCATCCTCATCTTTGTTCCAGAATCTCATAAGTGGGAGGCTGAGAAAAAGTCTGGAAGCACCTCACACTGGGCCACTAAGGATCTGCTTGGAGTTTTGGCCGCTGCGGTTGCAGCTCTTGGTATCATTACCGTCTGGACGCCTCAGGTGCTGGAAAAGGTGGGCAACGCTGTCGCCCTTCCCGTGACACTCGTCGGTCTCGCCATCGCCTTGTGGGGTTACCTGCTTCCGGTCCGCCGCTACATGACGCGGGCCCAGGCAGGCGGCAGTGTGCAGAGTGATGAGCGTGCTTTCATCATGAAGAGCCTGCTGATCGGCGCTGGACTCGCTGCGGTGGCGCTCATGGGAACGTGGGGCTCGGCCCAGCAGGCTGCGAAGTGGGCCTCCTTCCTTTCCCCGGATGGCACGAAGTCGAACATCATCGAATACGTCGTGATCGCCACGGCTCTGGGTGCCATCCTCGTGACATTGATCACGCCACTGGTGGCAGACAAGCTAGGACGTCGGCTGACCTACTTCCTTCTCTGCGTGCTGGCGTTGAGTTCTGCTTTTGTCTTCTTTCAGACCAACCACTCCTACACCGGCTCTGGCATGCCTTTCTGGCTGATGACCAGCGCCTTCCTTATCGGTGGTCTCACTGCCTCATTCTACGGATTCTTCCCACTCTATTTCCCGGAACTCTTCCCCACCAGCGTCCGGGCTACAGGGCAGGGTTTCTGCTTCAATTTTGGACGCCTCATCGCCGCCATCGGCTCCCTACAGTTCGTGAATCTCATGAGCCTGTTTGGTTCTGCCAAAGTCACGGCCCTTGAGGGAGAGGCCCGGCGCCTCATGCAGCTCGAAGTAGAGGCCAATGCCTTCTCTGTTCTCTCCTGCATCTACCTCGTCGGTATGGTGCTCATCTGGTTTGCTCCAGAGACGAAAGGCAAAAGTCTGCAATAGGGCTATATCCTGCCTGATTCCTTTTTTGTTTGATCGACTTTCGTAACGGTGGAAGCCGATTCCGATTACGGTGTCATTCTGGGGCAGTCCTGAGCTTCTAACTTGAGGCAAACGAGTGCCTTGTTGAGACGATCCGGCACAGTTGCACGCCTCTTTGGTGCCAATACGCGCCTAGTTAATGACTTCAGATCGCAGTGGTAATACGCGCCAAACCCTTGCCAATTAAGGTGTGGCGCGACGTGATGCCATGCTGGCACAGTCAAAGCGTAAGCATCGGACAAACAACCAACCCCAACCAACCATGTCCCCCGATAAATTTACCGTTAAGCTTCAAGAGGCCTTCAATGCCGCTCAATCCCTCGCCACACGGCACGGGCAGCAGGAATTGAAGCCCGTGCATCTCCTCACCGCCCTGCTCGAACAGGAGGGCGGCATCGCCACGCCGCTGTTTGAAAAGGCTGCGGTCAATCCTTCAGCAGCGCAGAGCTTGAAGAGCAGCGTCGAAGCTGTGCTCACCAAGCTGCCGAAGGTCAGCGGCGGCTCGGGTGGGCTGTATCTCTCGAATGAGTTCCGTGAACTCATGACGAAGGCCGAGGACGAGCAGAAGAAGCTCAAGGACGAGTATCTGAGCGTCGAGCACATTCTCTTGGCGCTCTTCAAAACGAAGACGGAGCTGTCCGATGTGCTGAAGCAGGCTGGGCTGACCTACGACACCGTTTCGAAGGCCCTCGCCGCTGTGCGTGGTTCACAGCGTGTGGTGGATCAAGACCCCGAGGGCAAATACCAGACGCTGGAGAAATACGGCACCGATCTCACCGCCCGCGCCAAGGCGGGCAAGATCGACCCCGTGATCGGACGCGATGAGGAAATTCGCCGCGTCATGCAGGTGCTCAGCCGCCGCACGAAGAACAATCCCGTGCTAATCGGTGAGCCTGGCGTGGGCAAGACGGCCATCGCGGAAGGTCTCGCACGACGCATCGTTGCGGGTGACGTGCCGGATTCGCTGAAGGGCAAGAAGCTCATCAGCATGGACCTCGGCGGCATGATGGCCGGGGCGAAGTTCCGTGGTGAGTTCGAAGAACGCCTCAAAGCCTTCCTCAAAGAGGTCACCAGCAGCGAGGGCGAGATCATTCTCTTCATCGACGAACTCCACACCATCGTCGGCGCTGGCAAAGGCGAGGGCGCGATGGATGCGGGTAATCTTTTGAAGCCGCAGCTGGCTCGCGGAGAGTTGCGCTGCATCGGCGCGACCACGCTGGATGAGTATCGCAAGCACATCGAGAAAGACCCCGCGCTGGAGCGTCGCTTCCAGCCGGTGAAAGTCGGTGAGCCAAGCGTCGAGGACACCATCGCCATCCTGCGTGGCCTCAAAGAACGCTACGAAGTCCACCACGGCGTGCGCATTCAAGACAACGCCATCATTGCTGCCGCCACACTGAGCAATCGCTACATCACCGACCGCTTCCTGCCGGACAAAGCCATCGACCTCGTCGATGAAGCCGCCAGCCGCATCAAGATCGAACTCGACTCCATGCCGACCGAAATCGACGTGATCGAGCGCGAGATCATGCAGGACGAAATGGAGCGCCAAGCCCTCAAGAAGGAAAAAGATGCCGCTTCCAAAGCCCGCCTCGAAAAACTCGAGCGCGAGATTGCCGATCTCAAAGAGAAGTCCTCCGCGCTGAAAGCGCAGTGGATGAAGGAAAAGGAATCCGTGCAGGTCGGTCGCAAGATGAAAGAGGAACTCGAACGCCTCCGCACCGAGCAGGAGCAGGCGCAGCGCCGTGGCGACTTCGGTCGTGCCGGTGAGATTCAATACGGCCTCATCCCTGATCTCGAAAAGAAACTCGCCGCCTCGTCCACAGAAAACAAAGAACCTCGCGCCGCGCACACCTTGCTGCGTGAAGAAGTCACCGAAGAAGACATCGCCCGCGTCGTGGCGAACTGGACCGGCATTCCCGTCTCACGCCTGCAAGAGGGCGAACGCTCGAAGCTCGTGAAGATGGAGGAACGCCTCGGCAAGCGAGTCATTGGCCAAAAGGACGCCATCACCGCCGTCAGCAATGCCGTACGCCGTGCGCGTGCGGGCATTCAGGATGAGAACCGCCCGATTGGGAGCTTCCTCTTCCTCGGCCCTACCGGCGTCGGCAAGACGGAGCTTTGCAAAGCGCTCGCCGAGTTCCTCTTCGACGACGACAGCGCCATGACGCGCATCGACATGAGCGAATACATGGAGAAGCACAGCGTCAGCCGCCTCATCGGAGCGCCTCCCGGCTACGTCGGCTATGAAGAAGGTGGTCAGCTCAGCGAGGCCGTGCGCCGTCGCCCTTACAGCGTCGTCTTGTTCGACGAGGTCGAAAAAGCGCACCCGGATGTCTTCAACACCCTCCTCCAGGTGCTCGATGACGGCCGCATCACCGACGGCCAGGGCCGCACGGTCGATTTCAAGAACACGGTCCTCATCATGACCAGCAACATCGGCAGCAACGCCATTCAAGACGTGTCCAACGCCGAGCAACGCGACGCCTTGGTGCGCGACAGCCTGAAGCAGTTCTTCCGCCCCGAGTTCCTCAACCGCATCGACGAGATCGTCATCTTCGACCGCCTCGACGCCACGCAGCTCGACCAGATCGTCAAAATCCAGCTCCAGCGAGTCATCGACCGCCTCGCGAAGCAGAACATCCACCTCACCGTCACCGACGACACCACCCGCTACCTCGCCGACGCCGGTTTCGATCCCGTCTTTGGCGCGAGACCCCTCAAACGCGCCATCCAAAAGCACCTCCTCGATCCGCTCAGCCTCGCTGTCCTCGAAGGCGGCTTCAAAGACGGCGATCACATCACAGCGGTAATGAAAGGCGGCAAGCCGGTGTTTGAGAAGAAGTGATTAGACTACCATCCCCAGTAGATGAACGAAGCATACACTGTCTGAGAGCCTTCATCATAATGGACCAGGAGTGGATCCTCGCCCACGTCTCGTCGTAAGCACTCATTCATGGTTTCCAGCTCCTGAGGCCATGAGTCAGCCCGTTTACCACCGCCGAAAAAGTGGATGCCACCCAGCAATTGAGGAGACAAGGATGGCGCGATCTGCTTGTAGAAGTCATTCCGAGAGATCTGGAACGACAACAAGAACCCATCCATACCGAATGGCTTCAAGCTCTGTAGTTGCTTCGCATTCTGCCTCACTTGCTGACCGAACGGCCTCTCACATTCAGTCTGCGCATTCGGGGCAATGCTGGCGCTCAACAGCCACAATAGAACCAGCAACGGACACGCGAGCAGCTTCAGGGCACAGCCTCGTTTCCTGGCTATCAGGGCAACAAAGAAGCCAATGGTCCCAAGCAGGACAATCAACACGATGGGGGCCATCAAAGGAGACATGGCATCATTGGACGCTTTTTCGTGTGATTATCCAGCCTGCTACTCCACAAAATATCCCTGCTTATGCCCTCCTCGTTCGGCACCATGGCCCAGGCACCGAGATCATCGCGACCCCACACGATGCCGAGACCGGAGGCCACGGTGCGCAGCAGTCCGAGTTCGGATGCCTTTTCTCCGGCATCGAGCAGACTCGCCTCAATCACCTGATCACTGCCGGAGGCTCGGCCTGAGATGGGAAGGATCGAAACCTCCGCCCCCCGGTCCAGCAGGAGCACCGCGTCGATGAAAAGGACGGTGTGAGGACATGCAATGAGCTCCGTCGTTTTCAGCCAATCCAGTCCCGCCCCTCTGGCTCGACCTTCGGAGCCATCTCCAGGATTTCGAGCATCTGCCGAGCGCTGCCTGGCGCGGCGCGGCGGCGGACGTAGGCGCGCTGGCGGATGGTATCAGGAAGCTGGATGCCCTGGGGGCTCATAGCAGAGGATGAGCGAAAGGGTCACGGCTTCCACCAGGCATCCAGCTTCGCGGTGAGTTCGGTGAC
>JAGKWZ010000362.1 GCA_021151605.1 Verrucomicrobiaceae bacterium | reverse complement strand
GAGGAATGCCAAGGGCCGCCAAAGACAAATCCATCCCCACCGCTAGCACAAGTATCGAAACCGACTTCGGCCCCAAGCACGCGAAGCCAAACTCCTCGTCTGCCTCTGTTTTTTTGGGAAAATGACTCTACTAACAAATCTCGTGCCGTGCCCTAACTCCAACTCGCTTTAGCTGCATGAAAGAAGCCTCCGCCCGCATCAAGATCAACAAGCTGCTCGAAGCAGCGGGTTGGCGCTTCTTTGCGGATGAGAAAGGCCCGGCCAACATCCAGTTGGAGCCGAGCGTCACGCTGAAAGCCGCCGACATCGACGCGCTGGGGCAGAACTTCGAGAAGGCCAAGAAGGGCTTCATCGACTTCCTGCTGCTGAACGAGAAGGGCTTTCCCTTCATCGTGCTGGAGGCCAAGTCGGAGGACAAAAACCCGCTCGTGGGCAAGGAGCAGGCCCGCAGCTATGCCCGCTCGCAGAAATGTCGCTTCGTCATCCTCTCGAATGGAAACCTGCACTACTTCTGGGACCTGGAGCAGGGCAATCCGCAGGTCATCACCAGCTTTCCCACGCCGGAGTCCGTGGCCGGGTATCAAAAGATCATCCCCATGCCCGGCAGCCTCGCGGCGGAAAAGGTCGCCGAGGACTACGTCGTGCTCACGCAGCGCCCGTCGTATCTCAGCGAGGCTGGCTGGAAGAATGAGGCCGAGCGCCCGCGCTACGGCGAGATTCACGGGCTTCGCTTCCTGCGCCCCTATCAGCTCCGGGCCATCCACGCGATCCAGAAGGCCGTAGGGGAGAACAAAACGCGCTTCCTGTTGGAGATGGCCACCGGCACGGGCAAGACGCTCACCTCCGCTGCGCTCATCAAGCTCTTCCTGCGCACCCGGAATGCCCAGCGAGTGCTCTTCCTTGTGGACCGGTTGGAGCTGGAGGATCAGGCATGGAAGGCCTTCACCAAGCTGCTCGCGAAAGACTACAAAGCCGTCATCTACAAAGACAACCGCGACGACTGGCGGCACGCGGAGATTGTTGTCTCGACCGTCCAGTCCCTGCTGTTCGACAACAAGTTTCAGCGCCTCTTTTCGCCCACGGATTTCGATCTCGTCGTCTCCGATGAGGCCCATCGCAGCATCGGAGGCAATGCGCGGGCGGTGTTTGACTACTTCATCGGTTACAAGCTCGGCCTCACCGCAACGCCGAAGGATTACCTCAAGAACCTCGACAAGGACGAGGCGCATCGAAAAGACCCGCGTGAGTATGAGCGGCGTCTCATGCTGGACACCTACCGCACCTTTGGTTGCGAGGACGGCCAGCCCACCTTCCGCTACTCGCTGCTGGATGGCGTGAAGGATGGCTTCCTCATCAATCCCACCGTCGTCGATGCCAAGGAGGACGAGGGCGAGGAAGGCGATCAGGAGGTCTATCGCATCCGCCAGTTTGAGAAGAAGTTCTTCTCCCCGGCCACGAACCAGCTCTTCTGCAAGACCTTCCTCGAAAACGCCCTGCGTGATCCGGTGAGTGGCGAGTTTGGGAAGTCCATTGTCTTCGCCGTCAGCCAGCACCATGCGGCGAAGCTCACGCAGATCCTCAACGAGATGGCGGATGTCATCTGGCCGGGGCGCTACCAGTCGGACTTTGCCGTGCAGGTCACCTCTCACGTGTCCGAGGCGCAGCAATACACGATCAACTTCACCAACAACAACCTCATGGGCAGCGGCCACGTCTTGGCCGAGTATCGCACCAGCAAGGCCCGGGTGTGCGTCACGGTCGGCATGATGACCACCGGCTATGATTGCCCGGACATTCTGAACCTCGGCCTCTTCCGCCCCATCTTCTCGCCGACGGATTTCATTCAGATCAAAGGCCGCGGGACTCGGAAGCACGACTTCCGCGAGCAACTGCGGGATGAGGACATGAAGTCCGAGGTCAAACAGCCGCAAAAGACGAGCTTCAAGCTCTTCGACTTCTTCGCGAACTGCGAATACTTCGAGGAGGAGTTCGATTACGACGAGGTCATCAAGCCCCCGCGTCCCTCCGGCGGCACCGGCGGAGAGGAAGGCGGCACCGGTGGCGGCGGCATCTCACCCGGCAGCGGTTACGAGCACCTCGGTGAGGATATTGTTTCCACGCTCAAGGAGGACACCATCGGCCCCGAGGGCATGAAGGTGGACCGCATGTTCTTCAAGCAGTTCGAGGACACCGTGAAGGCCGATCCCGTCGTCACTGCCGATGTGCAGGCCGGGCGCTGGGAGCATGTCATCGACTACATTCATGAGCACCTGCTCGACAAGCCCACGGAGCACTACACGCTCGAAAAGCTGCGCAAAGCCGCTGGCGTGGATCGCCGTCTCTCGCTCCGCGAGGTGCTGGAAAAGGTCTTTGGCCTCATCCCCGGCTTCAAATCGAAGGACGACCTGCTGGAGGAGGAGTTTGCCAAATTCCTCGCCGATGTGAAGCCCGGCGAGGAGGAAGCCGAGGCCATCCCCGCCTTGAAGACCTTCTTTAAAGCCTACGCCACCAGCGAAAGCATCCGCCACATCATCGAAGCCAAGGAGTTTGGCGATCTCGCCGCCCATCCCGCTTTCAGCATCGCCGATTTCAAGGCCGTGCCGAAAAAGTTCCGTGAGCTGGTGCCGCAATACATCCGCGACTATGTGCCGGTGAATCAGTTTGTGGCGTGATCAAGGGCTGCGCACAATAAACCCAACGAAGATCGTCCATATGAGAGTCCCAACCATCTATCTCGACACCTCGGTCATCGGTGGCTACCACGATGTGCTTTGGATGCAGGACACACGTGAGCTTTGGCAGCAGCGCGAAAGCGGTCTCTGGAGGTTCATCAGCTCCGGTCTTGTGGCTCAAGAGGTGGCCGATGCACCGCCTGAGGTGCAGAAATTGTTTGAGTCCACCTTTGACCGATCCACCGACCTGCTGCCAATGACTCTCGAAATCGAAGACCTGGCTCAGGAGTATCTCAAGGCAGGCGTGGTAAGCACCAAGTTCGAAGACGATGCCCGCCACGTCGCCATCTGCACGGTTCATCGCATCGCCCACCTCGTGAGTTGGAACTTCAAACACCTGGTCAACGTGCGCCGAGCAGCCGGTTTTAACGCAGTGAACCTCTTGCAGGGCTACCCTGAGATCAGTATTGTGAACCCCAAGGAGCTTATTTATGCCAACACCAGTGACCAAGACCTTTGATGCCGTCGAAATGTCCCGCCAGTTGCGCGAGCAGACCAGCCGTAAGCTCGCCACGTTGACCCGCGAGCAGAGGGTTGCCCTGTTGAATTCGCATATCCACCCGGCTTCCGCTGAAAAGCCGACGATAAAGCTTATGGCAGCTCACGCCTGATCTCGGTTCCAATCAGCGGACGTCGGTCGCAAATGCACGGGACAGGCAGCGTCTGTGTACACGTTTGCGACAAATGGCATGACGCCTGCCCTAAAAATGCGAAAGGCCCTCGGACATTTCCAAGAGCCTAGCGCCGGGTGGATATTTCCGCCCCAACTTGCGACCATCGTAGTCTCCTTATTTCTCACGTCAAAAATTAATTTCCCAGCCCTCCCACTCCCCACCTCATGCTCGACACCGAAACGAAACGCCGCATCGACACCGCCCGTGACATCCTCGTGGGCAAGGTCCCCGATCCGAAGTCGCAGGTGGAGCAGATCACCATCGCCCTCATCTACAAGTTCATGGACGACATGGACGCCGAGGCCGTGGAGCTGGGCGGGAAGCGGAAGTTCTTCAAAGGGGAGTTCGCACAGTTCGGCTGGGCGGAGCTGATGAAGAAGGCCGGGAATGAAAAGCTGCGCTGCTACGCCGATGGCATCACCCGCATGACGGAGAATGAGGGCCTGCCCGCCTTGTTCCGCGACATCTTCAAAAACGCCTACCTCCCGTATCGCGATCCCGAGACGCTCAATGCCTTCCTCAAAATCATCGACGAGTTCCGCTACGACCACAGCGAGCGCCTCGGCGATGCCTTTGAATACCTCCTCTCCGTGCTCGGCAGCCAGGGAGATGCCGGGCAGTTCCGCACCCCGCGCCACATCATCGACTTCATGGTCGAGATCTTGAAGCCGCAGAAGCACGAAGCCGTGCTCGATCCCGCCTGCGGCACCGCCGGGTTCCTGATCTCCGCTTATAAGCACATCCTCAAGACCAACCGCAACGCCAAGGGCCAGAGCACCCTCACGCCAGACGATAAGGGCAAACTCGCGAAGAACTTCAAAGGCTACGACATCAGCCCTGACATGGTGAGGCTCTCCCTGGTGAACCTCTACCTCCACGGCTTCACTGATCCGCACATCTACGAATACGACAGCCTCACGCAGGAGGAGCGCTGGAACGAGCTGGCGGATGTCATCCTGGCGAATCCGCCCTTCATGTCGCCGAAGGGCGGCATCCGCCCGCACAAGCGCTTCTCCATCCAGGCCAAGCGCAGCGAGGTGCTGTTTGTCGATTACATGGCGGAGCACCTCACGCCGCAGGGCCGCGCCGGGATCATCGTGCCGGAAGGCATCATCTTCCAGAGCCAGACCGTCTATGTGGAGCTGCGGAAAATGCTCGTGGATACCTGCCTCGTCGCCGTCATCTCCCTCCCTGCGGGCTGCTTCAATCCCTACTCCGGGGTGAAGACGTCCATCCTCCTGCTCGACAAAGCCCTCGCGAAGCAGAGCGACACCATCGCCTTCTTTAAAGTGGAAAACGACGGCTTCGGCCTCGGTGCCCAGCGCCGCCCCATCGACGCCAACGACCTCCCGCAGGTCCAAACCGAGGTGGAAGCCTATTTGGAAGCTTTGAGCGGCGAAAACGACGTGAGCGAGATGCAGCCCACCACCGGCCTCATCGTCCCGAAAAGCAAAGTCGCGGCGAATGGCGATTACAACCTCAGTGGGGAGAGGTATCGGGAGGGAATCACCAACGTTTCAACTTTCCCGATTGTGCCTCTTGAAGAGATTTTCACGCGAATCGGCAATGGGGTAAATGTTGAACAGGTTGATGAAACAGCGAAATACCGCGTCACTCGGATTCAAACTATTGCTGATGGCTCAGTGAATCTGCAGAAGACAAAGTTCACAAACGATCAGGTGAAGCCAGAATCGTTTATGCAGTATGGGGACATTTTGCTCAGCCATATCAACAGCATTGAGCACCTTGGAAAGACCGCCATCTATCTCGAATCGGCTTCAGATGTCATTCATGGCATAAACCTGATTCGGCTCGTTCCAGATAAGTCCCGCGTAGATCCGCGCTACGTCATTCGCGTCTTCAAGACCCACCGGTTCATCAACACGGTGAAGTCTTTTGCACAAAAGGCCGTCAATCAAGCAAGTGTGAAGACTTCAGATTTACGAGGGATCAAAATCCCCCTGCCGCCGCTGGAGGTGCAGAAGGAGATCGTGGCGGAGATCGAGGGCTACCAGAAAGTCATCGACGGAGCCCGCGCCGTCCTCGACCACTACCGCCCCCACATCCCGATCCACCCCGACTGGCCGATGGTGGAGCTTGGCGAAGTCTGCGATGTTCGTGACGGCACACACGACAGCCCCAAATATGTTCCGGACGGCTACCCTCTTATCACC
>JAGKWZ010000361.1 GCA_021151605.1 Verrucomicrobiaceae bacterium | reverse complement strand
GGGCCGTGCGATAGAACTCCCAGTTTTTCTCGCCCAGACCTTGGAGCAGCGCGAGCGTGTCGTGGCCTGCGTCCGGCACGATGGAAAAGGCATGGTCGATCTTGAGCTTGGTGAGATGCGCGGAATAAGCGCGATTCAGCGGGCCGGTGCTGTCACGCGATCCGACGGCCATGCGCACCATCACTTTGCCACGCACTGCATCAGCCTGCTGTTCGGCGATGGTGATGGGATGCTGTGCCCGGTAGTAATCCAGGTCTTCACCAAAGACTTCCTTCAGGATGCTCTCACGTTCGGCTGGATTGGCGCTGGCCCGCGGCCCGGTAAAGTCCAAGCCCAGCGGCCCACCTGCGAGAATGGACACCGCTCCGAAAAGCTGCGGATGCTTGAAGCCGAGTCGCGCCGCGCCGTAGCCGCCCATGCTGAACCCCTCGATGATGCGCCCCTCGCGCGCGTCGATGGTGCGGTAGGTGGCGTCGATGTGCGGAATGAGTTCCTTGATGAGCACGGTCTCAATGGGCGTGCTGCCGTCTTTTGAATCGCACCACATGCTGCCGGGCAGTCCATTGGGGAAGACCACGAGCATGGGCGGCATGTGGCCGTCCTGCATCGCGCGATCAAAAAACGCGGAGAGCTGCGGGACGCCGGGCAAGCCACCTCCCGTGCCATGCAGCCAGTAGAGCACCGGAAATCGCTGGTCTTTGCGTGCTTCATAAACTTGCGGCGTGAAGACATGGCAACTGGTCTGGCGGCCAGCGGCTTTGCTTTCAAAGAGCAGACGTTGCACGCGCGGGGCATCCACCTCCGGCAGCACCCATCGGGCGGCTTCTTGCGCGTTCAGCGCGGCCAATAGCGTGAGCAGCAGGGCGGTGAGGAGGGTGAAGGTCTTCATCGGCTTTTGAGTCGTTCCGCGATCTTTTGAATGAGGCGCGTGGTGCTGGTGGCATTGCACGTCTGGCCGCTCGCTGCGTGTTCTTTCCAGTATGCG
The DNA here is from genome assembly GCA_021151605.1 of Verrucomicrobiaceae bacterium. Taxonomy (GTDB): domain Bacteria; phylum Verrucomicrobiota; class Verrucomicrobiia; order Verrucomicrobiales; family Verrucomicrobiaceae; genus Prosthecobacter. Next base: position 4,600 of record JAGKWZ010000361.1, on the reverse strand, counting down.
GCGCTGTTGATGATGCCTTCGAGTTGAAGGATGGCAATAGCTGGCTCAGTGGCGGTGACACGGGTGAACTGGCTGGCTGCTTTGACAAGCATCGCGGCGACCACCTCACCTTTTAAGCTCTGTGTGCCGATCCAGTCGTCGGTGCTGGTGATGATCTTCTTTTCGGTGAGAAGCTGCAGATCGGCGCGATACGCTGCGGGCGTGACCTGTTTCGGCTGGGGAGCTGTTGATTTGCTCGCAACCAACTCCGTCACGCCAGCTCGCAGTTCACCGAGTGCGGCGGCGAGTCGTTGTTTGGCCTTCATACCGGCCTCATCGCTCTCACTCACTGGTTTCTCAGCAGCTGGTGAATCGGTGATGTCGGTGAACTTGCCATTGCCATAGAGCTTGAACCGGTGATCAGCGACGAAGTAGTCGCTCGCGAGCTGGGCATAGACCCAGTCGCGAGGGTTGCCGGGGCGTCCGAGGATTTGCGGCGCGATGCTGCGGCCATCCAGCTTCACATTTGCAGGCGGAGACACGCCGGTGAGTTCGAGCACGGTGGGAAAGAGATCGGTGAAGTCGGTGAGATCGGGGCACACGCGACCGCCGGGGACCAAAGCGGGGCAGTTCACGATTAAAGGCTCGCGCACACCGCCCTCGGTGACATCGCCCTTGATGCCCGCCACGGGCTGGCCGCGAATGGTGCCGAGCGGTTCGCCATACGGGCCGTTGTCGGACGTGAAAAGAATGATCGTGTTGTCGCGCAGGCCGAGTTTATCGAGATCCGCACCGAGCATACCCATCTGCTTGTCGAGGTAATGCACCATGTCGGTGAGGATTTGCGCGCGGTCCTTGGTGCCGGGTTTGGTATCCGGGGTGCGCATGAACGGCGTGTGGGCGGGCACGGCGGAGTAATACACAAAGAACGGGCGCTCCTTGTTTCGCCGCATGAAGTCCACCAGAAAATCGTGCGTAAGGTCGGGGCCGTATTGTTCCGGCGTGCCCTGCACGAACTCGCCATTGCGGCAGTAGCGCGGGTTCCAGTAGCGGTCCGGCGTGTTGCGGCCCATCCAGAGCATGTATTCGTCGAAGCCAAGCGCCCGCGGTGCCTGCGCGTCATCCTCCGGCGCGCTTTGGCCGAGCTTGCCGATGGCGCAGGTGGCATAGCCGGCCTGTTGCAGCACGTTGGCGATGCTCGGATGCCGCTTCGGATCAATGGTGGAGCTGCTGTTGCCCAGATAGCCGGTGCGAAACGGATACTTGCCGGTCAGGAGGGCCCCGCGCGATGGCCCGCAAAGCGGCATCGAATAGCACCGCTCGAATCGCAAGCCCGTGGCCGCGAGCTTGTCGATGTTCGGCGTCTGAAACGGCGCTGCGCCATAGCAACTCACGCGAGACAAACCCACGTCATCCGACAACACGACAATGACGTTCGGCTTACCCGCCGCGTTCAGCGCGGCCAATGGCGCGAGCAACAGGGCGGTGAGGAGGGTGAGGGTGGAGTTCATTATCGGACGGTTGCGGTATTGGCCTCACTTCAGCTCCGGCCGCAGATGCGCCTTGATGTAGTCGTTGTCGGTGGCGTGCTTCACGTTGGGGCCGCCGGGATAGACGAGGTCGCAGGGGACTTGATGGGCATCGCAGTGCTCTTTGAGCTTCACGCCGAAGTTCGCGGTGTGGGTGGGATCTTTTTCGTCGTGGCCGAGGTTGGGCGGGGCGCTGTAGTAAAGGCCGACGGGCGGATCGCCGGAGGTGACGAGTTCGTAGGGGGAGTATTCTTTGATCCAGGGCAGGAGGCGCTCGCGGGCGTCGTAGAACATCTGGAAGGAGCCGATTTTCTTCTTTGCATCCCACACGATGCCGAAAGCGTGGGAGCCGTATTTGCTGTTCGGCGTCCATTCGCGCATCTGGTGAGGATCGAGCGTGGTCTGCGCTCCTGAGACGGCGGCACAGAGGACGCGGGTGGATTCGCGGGCGACCGGATCAGCGCTCGTGGGATCGGCCAGATCATCATGAAAGGCCAGCCAAAGGCTCGTGCAGGCACCAGCGGAGCCGCCGGAGAGGGCAACCTTGGTTTTGTCGAGGTTCCAGTCCTTGGCCTTGCTGCGGCAGAACTGGAGGGCGCGGGCGCAGTCGAGCATCGGTCCCTTCACGGGCGGCACCAGTCCATCGGCGGTGGAGTCTTTGATGGTGCGGTATTCCACGGACGCCACGGAGATGCCGGCCTGGAGAGCTGGCAGGATCATGCTTCGAGCCACCGAGCGATCGCCTCCCTGCCAACCGCCGCCGTGGATATAAACAAGCAGCGGCGTGGGCTGGTCCGACTTCGCCCGCCAGAAGTAAATCACCTGCATGCGATGCGGGCCATACGCGACATTTTCATCGGGCTCGACGGGCAGTTCGTATTTCCGGAACTCGGGCGCGGGTTTTTGTTCCTTAGGCGGAGCATCCGCGGCGTGGAGGCTGGCCAGCGGAGCGAGGAGGAGGGCTGTGATGAGGGGGAGTGCGTGCTTCATGATTCCATCTTCTACTTTTGATTCTCAGGGGTCACCGTCATCTTCGCGGCCCACTTGATACCTTCGAGCACATGATGCCGCGCAAAAGGCGTGCTGAGCGAGCGCAGGTCGTGGCCGAACTCGGTGTAGAAGAAGCGACCGCCGGTCGCGGGTTCGTGCGTCCAGGCGATGGGATGATCCGCCCCCATGGGCTTGCCGTTGCGGGTTTTGAAGTAATCACGCACAGGCGAGTAAGTGGTCTCGTCCACGCGCATGAGCACGTTGAAACCGGGCTGGCCGGTGACGGCGCGGTCGTGATTGGTCCAGTCAGCTTCGATCCAAAACTCGGCGGGTTGGCCTTTGACGGACGGATGATCCTTCGCAGCGGGATCGATGGTGACCTTGGCTTTGCTGAAATCCGAGTCGCTATTGAAGTCGCACCCGCCGAGCGCATTCAGCCACGGCCACTTGGTCTGGTGCACCAGCGCAGCATGCAGGCCGACGATGCCTTTACCGCCCTTGGTGAACCATTCCTCCACGGACTTGCGCTGCTCCTCGGGCAGCACCTTATCGAGTTCGTTGGCGTTGTTGAGCACGAGCACGTCATAGCGGCTCAGTTCCTCGGCTCGCATGTCTTTCCAATGCTCCGTCACGTCCACCTTGAAGCCATTCTCGTGACCGAGCAGGACGAGCCAGCGATTGATCTTCGGGGTTTCGGGATGGCGATAGTAGCCGGTATTGGAATAAACCAGCACTTTGAGTCCGGTGTCTTTGGCTCCGGGTGCTACGGGTTCATGACTGTGGCCGATACTGGTGAGCAGGAGCAGGGAGAGGATGAGTTGCTTCATGGAGATGGGTGGAGTGAACGGTTGAGATGAGCGGATAATACTCAACGTCATTCCTAGCGGGCTGTTTTGGCCCGTCGTGCCGCTGGCGGAAGTAATCGAAGTCCGCGTGACCGCCTTCTGCTGACGATGACAGATTGTTGGAGAAAAGGCCAACCTAGGTGCCCTCATACCACGCGGTGCGTGGAGCCTTTCAGCGACACATCAGCTCAAAATTGCCTTCACCACTTTCCCCTTCACGTCCGTGAGCCGGAAATCACGCCCACCATAACGGAACGTGAGCCGCTCGTGATCGAGGCCGAGCAGGTGCAGCATCGTCGCATGCAGGTCGTGGATGTGCACTTTGCCGTCGATGGCCTCGATGCCGAGATCGTCCGTCGCGCCGTGGATGTGGCCGGCCTTCACACCGCCGCCGGCCATCCACATGCTGAAGCCTTTGTTGTTGTGGCCGCGGCCGTCCTGGGTGGCATCATCGGGCGTGCGGCCAAACTCACCGCCCCAAAGCACGAGCGTGTCCTCCAGCAATCCACGCTGGTCGAGGTCGTGCAGCAAGCCCGCGATGGGCTTGTCGATCTGGCCGCAGTTGCGCGTCATGCCACTTTGCAATGAGCCGTGCAGGTCCCACTCCATGTGGCTGATCTCGATGAAGCGCACGCCAGCCTCGGCGAATCGACGCGCGAGCAAGCACTGGCGGCCAAAGGTCTCGGTGGGCGATTTGTCCGCGCCGTAGAGTTGTAACGTGGCTTTGCTCTCGCCGCTGAGATCCATCACGCGCGGCAGCTCGCCCTGCATGCGGAAGGCCAGCTCGTAGGAGGAAATGATGCCCTCCACGCGTGGATCGCCCGTTTGGGCGAGCAGATCGCGATTCATCGCCTGCAAGAGGTCGAGTTGCTGACGCTGCGCGGCGTTGTCGAGCCTCGAATTGGTGATGTTGCCGAGTTGCAGCTTCGCGCCGGGCTGATTGGCATTGCCAAGCAACGTCGCGGAGTTGGACGCAGGCAAAAATGCGCTCGAGTAGTAACTCAGGCCGCCGAGCGCAGTGAGCGGATTGATGCTGATGAAGCCGGGCAGGCTTTCGTTTTCCGATCCGAGTCCGTAAACCGTCCACGAGCCCATCGACGGCCTCACAAACTGAAAACTGCCCGTGTGGAGCTGCTGCAGCGCCTGCGGATGGTTTTCATTGTCCGTGTGCATGCCGCGCAGCAAACAAAGCTTGTCCGCCTGCTTTGCCAGCTCAGGAAACAGCTCCACGATTTCGATGCCGCTCTGCCCATGCTT
>JAGKWZ010000360.1 GCA_021151605.1 Verrucomicrobiaceae bacterium | reverse complement strand
CTGGAAGCAAACCCTCACTCACAACGACGAAAAGATGCGCGAGGAAGGCCTGCAAGGCGTGCTGACCACGTTACGCGATGCCAAGGCCTACGGTGCCGAATCCATCCTCGTCGTGCCTGGCGTCTGCAATGAAGAGGTGCCCTATCACCTCGCCTGGGAGCGCTCGATCACTCAGATCAAGAAGGCGGTCCCGCTGGCAAAGGAACTCGGCGTGAAGATCAGCATCGAGAACGTCTGGAACAATTTCATCCTCAGCCCGCTGGAGGCCGTGCGCTTCCTGGATGAGATCGGCGATCCCATCGTCGGCTGGCATTTCGACATCGGCAACGTGCTGCGATATGGCTGGCCTGAGCAATGGATCACCGTCCTCGGCAAGCGCATCAACCGCATCCATGTGAAGGAATACAGCACGAAGAAGATGAAGGACGAAGGCGTGTGGAAAGGCTTCGACTGCGATCTGACGGAAGGCGACAACAACTGGCCCGCCATCATGAAAGCGCTGGACGAAATCGGCTACACCGGCTGGGCCATCAGCGAGCAGCGCGGAGGCATGAACCCGAACGGCCTGAAGATGCTGACCGAGCGCATGGACCGCATCTTCGCGATGTGATCCTCCGCTGATCCCGGAGCGGGAGCCAAAGAAGCCTTCCTCACGCCTCCAGCAGGCGCTGGATGTCTTCGTTCGTCAGCGTGAGTTTTTCGGCACGGCCGGTGAGCAGACCTTCGACGAGGGCAGCTTTGGTCTTTTGAAGCTCGACGATGCGCTCCTCGATGGTGCTTTGGCAGATGAGCTTGTGGATGAAGACGGGCTTCGTCTGTCCAATGCGGTGGGCGCGGTCGCTGGCCTGGGCCTCGGCGGCGGGATTCCACCAGGGATCGTAGTGAATGACGGTGTCGGCGGTGGTCAGGTTCAGGCCGGAGCCTCCGGCTTTCAGGCTGATGAGGAAGACGGGCACCTCGCCTTTCTGAAAGCGATGCTGCGGGGTCTCGCGGTCCTTGGTCTGGCCGGTGATTTGGACATAGTCGATGCCGGCTTTTTTGAGTTCGGCCTCGATGATGGCCAGCATCTCGGTGAACTGGCTGAAGATGAGGACTCGGTGGCCTTCATCCAGCAGCTCGGGCAGCAGATCCTCCATGAGGTAGGCGGTCTTGGCGGAGACTTCGAGCTTCTTCGCCGCTTCGATTTTCAGAAGCTGCGGGTGGCAGCAGACTTGGCGGAGTTTTAATAAGGCATCGAGCACGATGATCTGGCTGCGCTCGATCCCCTGATGGCTGATGGCCTCGCGTACGCGGGCATCCATGGCGGCGCGGATGGTTTCGTAGAGGTCGGTCTGGGCTTTATCCAGCTCGATGCTGTGGATGATCTCGGTCTTCGGGGGCAGGTCTTTGGCGACGGCGCTCTTCGTTCGCCGCAAAAGCAATGGTGCGATCCGCCCACTCAACTGCTGCTGGCGGTCGGCATCGGCGTCTCGCTCGATGGGGGTGCGGTAGTAGCTGCGGAAGGTCTCCGCATCACCGAGCAGGCCGGGCATGAGGAAGTGGAAGAGGCTCCACAGTTCGCCGAGGTGATTCTCCATGGGCGTGCCGGTGAGGCAGAGGCGATGGCGGCACTTCAGGCTGCCTGCGGCCTGGGCGGCTTTGCTTTTGTGGTTCTTGATGTTCTGGGCTTCATCGAGGGCGATGATATGCCAGTCCGTGGCGCGGAGGTGGTCGCAGTCCCTCACCAGCAGGGGGAAGGAGGTGATGACGAGGTCGTGCTTTTTGATGCGGTAAAAGTCGGCGTGGCGGTCGTCGCCATGCAGAAGCAAGACATTCAGCGCGGGCGTGAATTTCGCGGCCTCGCGCGCCCAGTTTCGGATCACGGAGGTGGGCGCGATGATGAGCGATGGCCGATCCATGCGCCCGGCTTCCTTTTCCATGAGCAGATGGGCGAGAGTCTGGAGCGTCTTGCCAAGGCCCATGTCATCTGCCAGCACGCCGTGGAGGCTAAATTCGCGCAGGAACTGGAGCCAGGAGAGACCTTCGCGCTGATAGGGCCGCAGGCTGGCCTTTAATCCGGCGGGCGGCTCCACGAGGGACATCTCTTTGAACCCGACCAGCCGCTCGCGCAGGATACCCAGCTCGGCGGGAGCACGGATCGGCAGGCCATCGAGGGTGGCGAGCTGGGCGGCGCGGAGTTTGTCGAGCTGGAGTTTGCCGTCTTTGCGTGCAGGGCGAGAGGCCAGCAACTCGTCGAGAAAGCGCAGCAGCACGAGCAGGCGGCGGGCTGGCACAGAGAGCACGTCATGACTCGGCGGCGGCAGGGCGAGGAGGAAGCGCTGCTCCAGGTTTTGCTCCAACATGGCGGGCGTGAGCCCCTGCTCGATGCAATCGACCAGAATGGGCACGAGGGAGACGCGCTGGCCTTCGATTTCGATGCCGAGGTCGAGCGAGAAGCTATCACGCCCGGCGGACTCGCTTTGTAGATCTGTGAACCAGGCCTCATCGGCGGCCTGATGGATGACAAAACCGAAGTCAGGGCTGATCTGCACGTCCCAGCCTTCGGCGAGTAATGCGGGGACCTGCTCCTCCAGAAAGCGCGCCCAAAAGATGGACTGCGTGGACTCGGCCACGGACATGAGCGGCTGGAGAGTCTCGGTGCACTGCACATCGGGCAAAAGATCGCGCACGAGGGCGAGCCCTTTTTGCATGAGATCCGCCACGTAGAGGCGCTCCATGCGCAGATGGCGGGTGAGCACATGCGTGCTGCCATCCTCTGCCGTCCAGCGCGAGCCAGTGCCACGACCGAGCATCTGGAAGATGTCCGGACAGTCATCATAGCGCACGCGCGGCTCGGCGACGCCGATGCTCCGCCTGACCTGCTGGAGGGCCGTGCGGGCCATCTTTAGATGCGGACGCTCGATGGTGATGCGGCGCAGCACGAGCACGGGCCGGGGCTGGTCGTTCGGCACGATGACGGTGATGTCCTCCGGCTTCGGCGGCTCCTCAGCGACGCGGGACTCACCCTTGGCCGAGATGATCTCGACGAGCTGCTGCCCCTCGGGTTTGCCGAGGACGAGCATCAGCGTGGCCGCGTGCTCACAGAGGGCGCGTTTGCCGAAACAGGAGCAGGACGAAGTGACCTGGAGGTCGCCATTCGCTACAAGCCGCAGGTGCAGACGCGGCTCGTGGTAGTTCTGGTCATTCGGGCCGACTTCCCCCGCGATGTCGATCTCAGCCGCGCCCGTGGTCACGGCAGAGGTGAGGCGTATGTGACCGCCCCTGCTGCGCTTCATCGCCAGCTCCATGACCGAGCGCTGAAAGAGCCACATCCATGATTTGCGGGCCATTTGGGACCAGAGCTGGGAGAATGGAAAATCGGGGGAGGAATCAGGCACGCGGGGGGAGCGTGTGGGATTAGGCCGCGTTTCAGAAATCGCAAGGATGGGGACATCTAAAGGCCTGCGAAATCAATACCGGGCGGCACCGGAAATGCATGTCAGGCAGTTCTAGAGGCTGCCTTACGATACCGGGATATTAGAATCTGCAAAAGCAATGCACCAGATAGCAGTGCGGCGGCTGAGTAGCATGTGATCTGAATTGTTTGCGTGATCATTAATGGCAGAGCCAGATCGGGATAGCACCAAATGGGATACAGAGGCTGCTTTCCAATATACACCCAGTAACCTGAGCCCGCTGCGCACAGTTCGGTCACCACCACGACACCAACAACCCCCAGCAGAACTGATCGGATCGACAGCTTCGGGATTGGGCCAGCCCTGGCTACAAGGGCACAGGCAACGCCAAGGAGTAAACCGGGACCGAAAGAGGCACAGAAGGCAAGTGCCGCTGCAAGCAATGAAGGGTCTTCGATGCCCCACAACTGGGGATGATAGACCGTAAAATGCTCGGGAGAAATCCTCACAATGTACTGATCGTGAAGGACTGCGTAAACCGCCACTATCGCCCAAACCCCAACGATGATCGTGTACGTGACACGTCGGGTCTCATTGATGGGTCGGACCAGATTCATTGGGTCTTCAATTATAAGGTTATGTCACGCCCATTCACCGATCTGGAAAAAATACAACCCTGTCGGAGATCAGCGGTCAGGAAAAAACCCCCAAAACCTGAAGCCAATCGTTTGTCCCGACAGGGTTGATATATCAGTTATATTCGGTTGGCGTTTGGCGCGGCAATCCTAAAAATGTCTGTGCTGGGCAAAAATCTTTTTCCCGTGCATACCTTGTGATCACACCCCTATGAATCAGGTCTCGTTTCCATCTTTTCGTGCTCTGTTTGCCCTGCCACTGCTGGCGGGATTATTTGGTTTAATGGCCTCCACGGCCTCCGCGCAGATCGGGGGCTCTGTGCGTCAGGTCATCGTGGCCCGTGCACCTTCGTGGAACTCGAACACGGCCTCCCTGCAATGCTTTCAGCGAGCCTCCGCCCGGGAGCCATGGCAGCCTGTCTTTGCCAAACCCTGGCCGGTGCTGTTGGGAAAAAAGGGGCTGGCCTGGGGGCGTGGCGTCTTTACTCCGCCGCAAAATGGCGTGCCCATGAAGGTGGAGAAGGACTGGAAGGCCCCGGCGGGTGTCTTCCACCTCGGGACGCTCTTTGGCTACGCCACCAAACCGCCAGCAGGGAGCCGCTGGCCCTACCACCAGGTCGGCCCCTGGGATGCGTATGTGGATGACTCCCAAAATCCTCTCTACAACCAGCATGTGCGCATCGACCCGCGCCAAGTGCCGCCGTGGTTCGAGAAGCAAAAAATGCGCCTCGGCGATGCCGCCTACAAATGGATGCTGGAGATCCGCCACAATCAAAAACCCGCCTGGCCCGGCTATGGCAGCGCCATCTTCTTCCATGTCCGTCGTGGTCCGGACAAGCCCAGCGCCGGCTGCACGACCATGGCCGAGGTGAATCTGGAGCGCCTGATCCGCTGGGTCGATCCCGCCGCTTACCCACACTATGTCCTCCTACCGGCAGCAGATTACGACTATCTGCGTGGTCCATGGAGGCTGCCATGATCCACGGCACCAGCCTTCAGGAATAAAAAAGCCCTCCAGCCGCGTTCTGACTCCACCGACTTGCATGAATCCCGAACACGCCCTCCGCGACATCACCCGCCGCCACTTTTTCAGCCGCTGCTCCGTCGGCGTCGGCTCCATCGCGCTGAGTTCCCTGATGGCGGCGCCTGCTACGAAGAATCCGCTGCTGCCGAAGAAGACGCACTTCCCCGCGAAGGCGAAGAATGTGATCTACCTTTTCATGGCGGGCGGCCCGTCGCAGTTGGAGCTGTTTGAGCACAAACCACTGCTCACGAAGCTGAACGGCAAGCCGATCCCGGAAAGCTACACGAAGGGCAAGCGCTTCGCCTTCATGGACAGCAGCCACCGCAGCGATCTGCTGGGGCCGAAGGTGGGCTTTAAGCAATATGGTCAGTCCGGTGCCTGGGTGAGCGACTACCTGCCGCACACCTCGAAGATCGTGGATGACCTGGCCTTCGTCACCACCTGCAAGACGGACCTTTTCAACCACGCCCCGGCCAAGCTCTACATGAACACGGGCAGCGGCCTTTTTGGCCGTCCGAGCATGGGCGCATGGGTGACCTATGGTC
>JAGKWZ010000055.1 GCA_021151605.1 Verrucomicrobiaceae bacterium | reverse complement strand
CACATGGCCCCAGCCGCCTTTGGCTGCATCGACGATGCGGATGAAGATCTTCTTCCCGACCACGCTTTCGAGATTCACGGTCACGCGCTTCATGTCCTCGCGATCTTCGCCGCTGGCGCTGAAAAGCACTTTTCCGTCCGCCTCGTTCGCGATCTCCGTTTTCATCGAGCGACCAGCTCCGACCAGAAAACTGGCCCACGGGTGTGTCACGACAAAACTCGACGATGTGAGCGTGCCCGTGCCTTTGTCTCCGATGCGCTCGTAACCGCCGAGCCAAAATTTACCCACATGCTGCGAGTTGCCGCGTTTGCGAAGGGAGACGGTGTCACCTTCGATGGGCTGCTTCTCCCAAGCATCGCCTTCGGCCTTCCAGCCTTCGAGCGTGCCTTTTTCGAAGCCGAGATTCAGCTCCGAGGGCGGAGGAAGTGATGTAGGCACTCCTGCCTGCATGGAAGCGCTTTCATTGCGGGCAGAAGTGCCCTCATCACTTCGAACTGGCATCGCGGTCTTGCCGAGATGCGTGAGCTGGATGTTGCGGAACTGCACCTTGGCCGGTCCGGGGCCGCTGTGGAGCTGGAAGGCGATTCTGCCGCTCCATTCGGCGGCTGTGGCCTCGTGATCGTCGAGCACGCTCATGAGCACGTCGTTCACACGCACCTCGACGTGCGATGCGGTGGCTGTAATTCGGTAGGTGTTCCAATCGCCCGCCTTGATCACGCTCGCGAGACTCTTCGGCTCCGCGAAGACATCCGCCCAGCGCCGGCCATCCGGCGCGATGTTCACGCGGGCACCGCGCTCGACGAGCAACGCACGCCCATGCTCGTCGTAAATGCGGCCAAGCCACACCGCGCCTTGATCGAGATCGGCCTGATAGCCACTGGCGTGTCCGTCCGGGCTCTGCTGGCAGCGAAACTGGATGCCGCTATTCGCGCTGGGGCCGCCAATGATGCGGAACTCAACGGTGAGATCGAAGTCATGCACCTCGCCGTCCCAAAAGATCCACTCGTTGCCCTTGAGCGGCTTGTCCGCTGGGATCTCGCCAGTGATAGCACCGTCCTCGACTCGCCAGTGTTCCGCCTTGCCACTCCAATTCGTGAGCGTTTTGCCGTCGAAAAGGGATTCGGCGGCGAAGGTAGTTGCTGCGGTGAGAAGCAGGGCGCAGAAGATTTTCATGGTGGGATGGAACGAGAGCCACAAGCGACTCTAATCAATCAGGTCACGGGTTCTCACCCATGATCCAAAGCACACGCAGCCCGAGCTTGTCGGCAGTCTCTCGTCCACGCTCAGGGCCGAGCACCATGAGCGCGGTGGCGTAGCCATCGGCGAGGGCGCAGGACTCGTGAATGACGGTGACGGACACAAGCGAATGCACCACGGGCTGCTGCGTGCGTGGGTCGATGAGGTGGCTGCGGCCGTCCTTCTGATGTCTGTAGGTGCCGCTGGTGGCCACGCACTGTTTCGTGAGCGGCACGGTTTGCAAAGACTCGCCCTGAGAGGCTTCGGGGGTCTGGATGCCGACTCGCCAGGGCTGGCCGTCAGGCGCATTTCCGATGGCAGCGACCTCGCCACCGACTTCGAGGAGGAAGTCGCTCAGACCTCGTGCCTTCAGCATCGTGATGAGTTCATCGATCACGAAGCCTTCCGTGACGCTGGCGACATTGATTCTCAGCTGCGGCACCTCTTTTTTCAGGGCGGGCGGAGAAAGCCGTGACTGCAAATGCTGCCAGCCGGTGACCACGACTGTATCGGCAGCCATCTTTGGCGCGAAGCCGAAGGCCTCGACCAAGGGCGCGAGCGTGATGTCGAGTGCTCCGTCGGTCTGATCGGCGATCCGGCGGGCGAGTTCGACGACTTCGACCAGCTCCCGAGGCACGGGCTGCCAGTCGGTGGAGGTGGTGGCATTAAAAACACTCAGCGCCGAGTCTTTGCGCCAATGCGAAAGCACGGCCTCCCGCTGATCGAGGTGCGACTGGATGAGCTGGCGGGCTTTTTCATCGGCTCCGAGGGCTCGCAGGCTCCAGGTGGTGCCCATCGTCTTTCCCTCGATGACCTGCAGTTCAGACGGCTGGCAGCCGACCAAGGTAAGCAGGATCAGAGGCAGTAGGGCGGAGCGCATGGCGACAAAAAAGGAGGCAGGCCTGAGCCTGCCTCCGAACTTTCGATGATCAAACGAGGGTTGCTGATCTCAAACCACCACGCTGTGGACGCGGGTGATGCCGGGGATCTTCTCCAGCTCGGCCAGCACTTCGGCGGCGGGGGTGGAGTCGAGCGTGAGAAGGGTGAGGGCGGTGCCACCTTCTTTGTTCCGGCTGAGGGACATGTCGGCGATGTTGACCTGGTTTTTCCCGAGGATGCTGCTGTAGGCGGCGATCATGCCGGGGCGGTCCTGGTTCTCGATGAGGAGCAGGGTACCTTCCGGGCGAGTCTCGATGTGGCGCTCATTGACCTTCACGATGCGTGGCTCTCCGGCGAAGAAGGTGCCGCCGATGCTGGCGGTCTCCGTGCCATTGGTGGCCTGGACTTCGATGAGGTCGGTGAAGACGTTGGCCTCGGGCAGGCGGCTTTCCGTGAAGCGCAGGCCGAGGTTTTCAGCGACGCCGTTGGCGTTGATGTAGTTCACCTGCTCGGCACCGACGGCGCGTTCGAGGAAGCCTTTCAGCACGGCGCGGGAGATGAGGGTGGTATCACCACTGCCGACTTTGCCGCTGTAGTTGATGCTGACGACGTTCGAGCGAGCTGGCGCGAGCTGGGAGACGACACGACCGAGCAATTCACCGAACTTCAGGAAGGGTCCGATCTCGGCGAGCACCTTCGGATCGACGTTCGGCATGTTCACCGCGTTCACGACCGTGCCCTGGAGCAGGTGGGCCTTGATGACTTCCGCGATCTCGATGCCGACGTTTTCCTGTGCTTCTTCGGTGCTGGCACCGAGGTGCGGTGTGAAGACGGTGTTTGGGGCGCTGAGCAGCGGGTAGTCAGCAGGTGGAGGCTCGACTTCGAAGACGTCGAGTGCAGCACCGGCGATGGTGCCGTCTGTCAGGGCCTGGGCCAGTGCAGCGTCATCGATGAGACCACCACGGGCGCAGTTGATGATACGGCAGCTCTTCTTCAATGAAGCGAGACGCTTGGCATTGATCATGTGCTTCGTCTCGGGCGTGAGCGGCATGTGCATCGTGATGTAGTCGGCCTGCACGATGGCTGCGTCGAGGTCTTCACAGAGGGTCACGCCGAGGCTTTCCGCGCGGTTTTTGCTCAAATAGGGATCATAAGCCACGACGCTCATGCCAAAGGCCTTCGCCCGCTTGGCGAACTCGGCGCCGATACGGCCCATGCCGAGCACGACGAGCGTTTTGCCATAGACTTCGGTGCCCTGGAAGCTTTTGCGGTCCCACTTACCGCTGACGATGGTGGCGTGCGCCTGTGGAGTTTTGCGGGAGAGGGCCATCATCAAAGTGAAGGCCTGCTCAGCGGTGGAGATGGTGTTGCCGCCGGGGGTGTTCATCACCACCACGCCGCGCTTCGAGGCGACGGGCACGTCGATGTTATCCACACCGACACCCGCGCGACCGACGACTTTGAGGTTTGGAGCCGCATCAAGGACCTTGGCGGTCACTTTGGCACCGGAACGGACGATGATGGCGTGGGCATCGCGGGAGGCCTCGATCATCGCAGCCTCTTCTTTGAGGTTCATGTTCACGACGACGTCGAAGGAGGACTCGGCCTTCAGGAGGTCGATACCTTTGCTCGAGATGGGGTCGTTGTTACCGGCGATGAGAATTTTGAACTGGGCCATAAGGGGCTCGCAGGCTAGGACATCGCGGGAATTTGGCAAGGAGGAGGTGAGCGAGCGGAATGTGGACAATTCAGCGAGCCTACGCCAGTCTCCGGCCCTCAACTTTTACCCCAACCAGACCATGCCCCTCTCAGCACAGATCGTCGAAGACATGAAAACGGCCATGAAGGCCAAAGACACCGTGGCCCTGAACGTGGTGCGCGGCCTGAAATCGGCCATCAAGTATGCCGCCATCGAGAAATTCGGCGCTGAGGGCGAACTCGATGACACCGACGCCATCGCCGTGGTGCGCAAGGAGATCAAAAAGCGCCAGGACAGCGTCGCCAGCTACGAAACCGCCAATCGTGCCGATCTTGCCGAGGTGGAGAAAGCCGAGATCGCCGTGCTGGAGAAGTATCTCCCTGCCGCGATGAGCGCCGAAGACCTCGTGAAGCTCGTGGAGAGCGTCATCGCCGAACTCGGTGCCACCTCGAAAAAGGAAATGGGCAACGTCATGAAGGTGCTGCAAGCCCGCTCCGAAGGCCGTGCCGACAGCCGCACGCTTTCCACTGAGGTGGCGAAGAGGCTTCAATAATTCCATGACCTCCGCCATCATCGTCGCCGCCGGCAGCAGCAGGCGCATGGGGTTTAATAAACTCCTCGCGCCGCTCGGTGGCATTCCGGTGCTGCGGAGGACGTTGGGGGAGTTCCAGGCTTGTGCAGAGGTGGATGAAATCATCGTCGTGACGGGTGAGGACGTGGCGGAGCAGATCGAGCACTGGCGGGATCATGGCGGGCTCTCGAAGCTCGTCGCCATCGTGCCTGGCGGGGCGGAGCGGCATTTCTCCGTGTGGAATGGGCTCCAGAAATGCTCGCCGAAATCTGAGATCGTGGCCGTGCATGACGGCGCGCGGCCTTTGATTTCGCCGACACAGATCTCCAAATGCATCGCCGCTGCTCGTGAGCAGCGCGCTGTGGCCTGCGCCAGGCCGATGACGGAGACGATCAAACGCGTGGATGCCGATTGCAGGATTACCGAATCCCTCGACCGCAGTGGCGTGTGGGTCATGGAGACGCCGCAGGTTTTTGCCAAAGACCTGCTCGTGAGTGCCTACGAGGCCGTGATCCGCGATGGAGCGCTCGTGACCGATGAAGTCTCCGCTGTGCAGCACGTCGGCGTGGCGGTGTTCGTCGTCGATAACCCCTCGCCGAACCCGAAGATCACCTTCCCTGCCGACCTCGTGTTTGCGGAGAACTTCCTGCGCTGATGCCGGTCCTGACCTCCAGCTACCACGCCCCGCGCTGGCTGCCGGGAGGTCATGCGCAGACGATCTTCCCCGTCTTTGTGCCACGTCGGCTGACTGCCTGGGATAAAGCCGAGCGCCTGGAGCTGGCGGATGGTGATTTCCTGGAGCTGCGCTGGATGACGGCCAAGTCGAAGCCGCAAACATCGCGGCTCGTCATCCTTTCGCATGGTCTGGAAGGCTCCACCGAGGCCGTTTACATCCGCAGCATGGCACAGAGTCTGGCCAAAGAAGGCTGGGATGTGCTGGCGTGGAACTACCGCGGCTGCGGCGGCATCGAAAACAATCTCCGACGCTTCTACCACAGCGGCGAATCGGGTGATCTGCGGCTCGTGATCGAGCACGCGGCAGCTTCATTTCAGCAGATCATGCTCGTGGGTTTCAGCCTCGGGGCCAATTTGAGCCTGAAATGCGTGGGCGAGGCTCCGGCGCATCCAGCCATCCGCGCCGTCGTCGGCATTTCAGGACCAGTGGACCTCGCCTCTAGCGCTTTGGCTTTGGACGAAAAGAAGGCCAACCGCGTGTATCAGCAGCGCTTCCTGCACTCGCTGAAAGCCAAGGTGCTCGCGAAAGCTCATCGCTATCCCGACCTCCGCGAAATGCTCGCGGGCAAGGATGGCATCGCCGCCGTGCGCACGCTGCGTGAGTTCGATGAACGCATCACCGCCCCGCTGCATGGTTTTGCCGATGCGGCGGACTACTGGGCGCGTGCCAGCTCGTTGCCACATCTGGAGAAAATCACCGTGCCGACGCTGCTGCTGAATGCGCGAAACGATCCGCTGCTCTGTCTGCCCTCTTTCCCCGAAGAGCTGGCCCATGGCAGCCCATTCCTCCATCTGGAAGCCCCCGAGCACGGCGGCCATGTCGGCTTTCTCGATTTCCGCGCCGGTTTGCAGCCTTGGTCGGAGCGACGCGTGCTGGAGTTTATCTCCTCCGTGATGTAAGTCACTCCCGGCGGCACCCGTTCAAACCGCCCTCTCCAACCTCATGAAGAAAGCCCTGCTCCTCCTCTCCTTCCTCGCCGCGACCTGTTTCGCCGCCGAGATTCCCCAAACCGCCAAAGTCGGAGAATTCTTCGCCGGCTGCCAGGCTTACAGTTTCCGCATGTACACCGTCTTCGAAGCCATCGAAAAGACAGCCATCGCGGGTGGTAAGACCATCGAGTTCTACCCCGGCCAGAAATACGACGAAACCTCCAAGTGGGACCAGAACGCCACGCCCGAGATGATCGCCGCCGTGAAGGCCAAGCTCGCTGAAAAAGGCCTCACCGCCGTCGGCTTCGGCGTCATCAAGCTCGGCAAAGATGCCGCTGCTGACCGCAAGGTCTTCGAGTTCTGCAAAACCATGGGCATCGGCATCGTCATCTCCGAGCCTGATGTGGCTGGCATGGACGGTATCGAGGCCCTCGTGAAGGAATTCGACATCAAGATGGCCATCCACAACCATCCGAAGCGCCCGCTGGATCGCGCCTACCTTTTCTGGGACCCGAACTACGTGCTCGGCCTCGTCAAAGATCGTGACCCACGCCTCGGCGCCTGCGCTGACGTCGGTCACTGGGTCCGCAGCGGACTTGATCCCGTCGATTGCATCAAGATTCTCAAAGGCCGCATCTTCGACAGCCACATGAAGGACCTCACCGAGTTCGGCAATCCCAAGGCACACGACCTGCCCTTCGGCCAGGGTAAGAGCAACATCGCCGGCATCCTCGCTGAATACCACGCGCAGGGTTATCCCGGCCCGCTTCATTGCGAATACGAGCACAACTGGGAAACCAGCGTGCCCGAGATCACCGCCTGCCTCACCTTCGTGAAGGACTGGAAGCCAGCGAAGTAATCACTCGCGACCTCGTTCATTCCCCGGCCTGCGGACTTCGGTTCGCAGGCCTTTTTTGTGGAGTGCAACCTTCCACTCCACGCAGGGTTTCAGGCGCCATCACCCATGAAGGCTCTCGTTTCCATTCTGCTCCTGCCCGCTGCCGCATTCGCGGCCAATGACGCTGAAGCCACCGCCCATGCGGGCATCTCAGCGGATCAGCTGAACTTCTTCGAGAAGAACATCCGCCCTGCACTCATCGAGCATTGCTACAAATGCCACTCGTCCGAGTCCGAGAAGGTCAAAGGCGGCCTCACGCTCGACACGAAGCAAGCCACTCTGCTCGGCGGTGAATCCGGCCACCCCGGCGTCACGCCTGGGAATCTCGCCGAGAGTTCCATCTACGAGGCCATCACCTGGGCGAATGATGACATGCAGATGCCGCCGAAGAACAAGCTGCCCGCCGATGTCATCGCGAACTTCAAGAAGTGGATCGAGATGGGCGCACCTGATCCCCGCGAACAAAAAACGGCCAATGCCAGCGGCGGCAAGCGCCAGATCGATATGGACGAAGGCCGCAAGCACTGGGCCTTCCAAAAGCCCGTAAAGCACGACCTCCCCGCCGTGAAAACCGAGGGCTGGGCCAGGACAGACATCGACACCTTCGTCCTCGCCGGCATCGAGAAAGCCGGACTGCATCCTGTGAAGGACGCCGACCGTCCCACGCTCATCCGCCGCATCGCCTACGATCTCACCGGCCTGCCGCCCACGCCCGATGAAGTGAAGGCCTTCCTCGCCGACACATCACCCGATGCCGTGAAGCGTGTCATCGATATGTATCTCGACTCCCACCGCTTCGGCGAACGCTGGGGTCGCCACTGGCTCGACATCGCCCGCTATGCCGAGAGCAGTGGCAAAGAAGTCAACGTGCTCTACCCGCACGCCTGGCGTTACCGCGACTACGTCATCGAGTCCTTCAATCGCGACAAACCCTACGACCAGTTCCTCAAAGAGCAGCTCGCAGGCGATCTCATGAAGTTCGAGACCAAACATGATCAGGCCGAAAAGATCGTCGCAACCGGCTTCCTCGCCATCGGTAGCAAAGGCCACAACAACCGCGACAAACGCCAGTTCGCCATGGACCTCGTCGATGAGCAGATCGACGCCGTCTCGCAGTCCATGCTCGGTTTGACACTCGCCTGCGCTCGCTGCCACGACCACAAATTCGACCCCGTCACCCAGCGCGACTACTACGCACTCGCTGGCATCTTCCTCAGCAGCGACACCCTTTACGGCACCTACAGTCAGCTTCAAAACGCCAACACCAGCACCCTCATCGAGCTGGATCGTGGCGCTGACATGCCCTCAGGACTCGCCGCCATCTCACCCAGCGAATACGCCAAGCTGAAAAAGAACCACGATGAGGCCGTGCAGACCGCCGAAAACATCCGCGAGCAAGTCCGCCGCTCCAGCGCCGAACAGCGCAACCAACAAAACGCCGCCAACTTCCTCCGCGTCCGCAGTTCGTTTGATCGAGCAGAATCCGTGAAGGCCGACCTGGACCTTTTCTACGCTGATGGCACCCCACGCACCCTCGCCATGGGCACGCTCGACAAAGAACGCCCCGTCAACACCACCATCCTCATCCGTGGAGATGTCAAACAGCCTGGAGAAACCGTGTCACGCGGCCTCGTCGAAGTCCTCTGCGCCAAAGGCGAACCTCTGAACATCAGCGAAGGCAGCGGCCGTCTCGATCTCGCCTGGTTTATCGCTTCCAAAGACAATCCCCTCACCGCTCGCGTGATGGCTAACCGCGTCTGGCTCAAGCTCATGGGCAGCGGCATCGTCGCGACGCCGGACAACTTTGGCCTCATGGGCATGAAGCCGAGCCACCCCGAGCTGCTCGATCACCTCGCCCTCACCTTCATGGACAAAGGCTGGTCCGTGAAGTCACTCATCCGCGAGATCATGCTCAGCCGCTCTTATCAAATGGGCTCCGGCTACGACGAGCAAAACTATGCCGCCGATCCCGAAAACAAGCTGCACTGGCGCATGAGCCAGCGCCGCCTCGACGCCGAAGCCATCCGCGATGCCATGCTCTTCGTGGGCGGCACGCTCGACTTCTATCCTGTCGATGGCTCGCCCGTCGCGCGTGCTGGTGAGGGCCGAGAAGGCATCCTCAATCTTGCCCGCGAGGTGATGAACAAGCCCTACAACTACCGCAGCATCTACCTCCCCATCATCCGCGATCAGATCCCCGAAGCCCTCAGCACCTTCGACTTCCCAGATGCCAGCCTCGTCACCAGCGAGCGCGATACCACGAACGTCCCCAGCCAGAGCCTCTTCCTCATGAACAATCCGCAGTCCATCAGCGCTGCGGACGCCTTCGCCAAACGCATCGGCGAGTTCAAAGGCACTCCCATCGAACGCCTGACCTACGCCTACCAGCTCTGCTTTGCCCGCCCGCCAACATCTGCCGAGCTGACCGCCATCAAGAACTTCTGGACCCGCTTCCCCGATCAAGCCGCCAACGGCAAGCAGACGAAAGAAGCCAAAGACTACGCCCAAAAAGCCGCCCTCTCCGCCTTCTGCCAGAGCCTCTTTGCTAGCGCGGAATTCCGGTATCTGAATTGAGCGTTCGTAGTTCGGGCTTCAGCCCGTGTCGGTGCTTGATTCTCAGGCACGGGCTGGAGCCCGAACTACAAACCGCCCCTCACGCGGCATTCCGCTCGATGCGCTTCTTCACGATGGGCGGGCGCTCGCCTTTGACAACAGCTTCGTTGATCGAGACAGAGCGGACATCCACGCGGCTGGGCACGTCATACATCACATCGAGCATGATGCGCTCGAAGATGCTGCGCAGGCCGCGCGCACCGGTGCCGCGCTTCACGGCTTCGCGGGCGATGGCGAGCAGGCCTTCCTTGTTCACGTTCAGGTCCACACCTTCCATGTTGAGCAGCTTCGCGTATTGCTTGAGCAGCGCGTTCTTCGGCTCGGTGATAATGCGCACAAGCTCGGCCTCGGTGAGTTCACGCAGCGCACAGATGATGGGCAGGCGTCCGATGAATTCGGGGATCAAGCCGAAGCTGATGAGATCCTCGGGCTCCACTTGCTTGAGCGTCTCGTCTTTGTCCGCTTCCTTTTCCATCACCCCGCCGACGAAGCCCATCGTGCGGCTGCCTTTGCGACGCTTGATGATCTGATCGAGCCCAACAAAGGCACCTCCGACGATGAAGAGGATGTTCTCCGTGTTCACCTGAATGTACTCCTGCTGCGGATGCTTGCGGCCACCCTGCGGCGGCACATTGCACACGGTGCCTTCGATGATCTTCAGCAGCGCTTGCTGCACGCCTTCGCCGGAGACATCGCGCGTGATGCTCACATTGCCGGTGGTGCGGCCGATCTTGTCGATCTCGTCGATGTAAATAATGCCGATCTCCGCGCGGGCGACATCGAAGTCAGCGGCCTGGAGCAGACGGAGGATGATGTTCTCCACGTCTTCACCGACGTAGCCGGCTTCTGTCAAAGTGGTGGCGTCAGCGATGCTGAAGGGCACGTTCAGGATCTTCGCCAAAGTGCGTGCGAGCAGTGTTTTGCCGCAGCCGGTGGGGCCGAGCAGGAGCACGTTGCTCTTCTCGATATCGACATCGTTCGGGTCGTTCATCTTGCGCGGCTGGTCCTTCTTTATCGCCTGCTGGCGGGAGTGGAGGATGCGCTTGTAATGGTTGTGAACCGCGACGCTGAGCACCTTCTTCGCCTGGTCTTGGCCTATGACGTGCTCGTCGAGCGTCGCGCGGATCTCGGCGGGGCGGGGCACATTGAGACCACCCGCATTGTCCACCTCCTGCGCCGACTCACGATCGAGGATGCTTTTGCAGACGCCGATGCAGTTGTCGCAAATGTACACGCCCGGGCCGGCGACGAGTTTACGCACCTCCGCGTGGCTTTTGCCGCAGAAGGAGCAGAGGGTGACGGTGGAGGTGCGTGGCATGGGGGGAAGGTTTGAGAATCTCGCACGAAGCGTGATTGCCCGTCAAGAACGGTATCACCCAGTTCATGCGGCGTGACTCGGTCTGAGATTCGTGCTCGCAGCCTTGGCAAATCCTGCCATAATCAAGCCTCCATGAGCACTCTCCTGGCAGAAGAACCGCAGACATTCGCGTCCCATGACGCGCCCGTTTTGTCTGCTTACGAACTCGAACGAGGCAAACCCATGCCCAGCCTGAACCACGGTATTATTCAGTCCAACATGATCGGTGAGTTTCTCCAGGACCGTCGGTGGCGCCCCGTTTCCGAACTGACTGTCAAGCTGGCCGGCCGCGAGGGAACACCGGACATCTCCATCCTGCCAAGACAGCCGGTGGACTTTACCCGTGATGTCATCAAGCCCATGACAGCGCCGACCATGATCGTGGAGATCCTCAGCCCTACGCAGGGTTCCGTCGAAATTATGGAACGCGTGGATCACTACCTCGCGAACGGTGTCCAAACGGCCTGGGTCGTGGAGCCGGTCTTCGGTGATGTGCTCGTCTGCGAAGCCAATGGCAAGCGCACGAAATTCTCCAGCGGTGTCGTCACCGATCCCGTCACGGGATTGACGGCTGATTTGTCGGTCGTCTTTTCTTAATCCGTGATCGAGTTCGATTTCATCATCATCGGCAGCGGTGCCGCAGGTCTCAGCTCCGCCCTTCATGCTTGCGAGCATGGCCGCGTGGCCCTCATCACGAAGCGAGGTGCTCTCGATTCAAATTCCAACTGGGCCCAGGGCGGAATCGCCTGCGTCACCAGCGAGCAGGACAGCATCGAGCAGCATGTCAGCGACACCCTCATCGCCGGGGCCGGCCTTTGCCACGAAGATGCCGTGCGCGTCATCGTCACCGAAGGACCTGCGCGGGTTGAGGAACTGGTCAAGTGGGGTGTGGACTTTGATCACCGCGAAGCGCCCGACGGGCACTTGGAGTTTGATTTGACCAAAGAAGGCGGCCACTCCCGTCGGCGCGTCCTCCATGCGGCGGATGCCACGGGTCGTGAGATGACGGAGAAGCTCCTCGCCGCTGTTCGAACGAAAGAAAACATCACACTGCTCGAGAACCATTTCGCCATCGACCTCATCACCACCGGCAAACTCGGGTATGTTTCCGAGGACCGCGTGCTCGGCCTGTATGTTTTGAATGAAGAGACCCGCGAGGTGCTGACCATGCGCTCAGACCGCGTTGTGCTCGCCACGGGCAGTTGCGGGCGCGTTTATCTCTACACGACCAACCCGCGAGTCGCCACGGGTGACGGCGTTGCCATGGCCTGGCGAGCCGGAGCTACGGTGGCCAATATGGAGTTCATTCAATTCCACCCCACTTGCCTCTACCATCCTGAGAAGCGCTCCTTCCTCATCACCGAGGCCATGCGTGGCGAGGGTGCGCGATTGATCGGTGCCGATGGCAAGGAGTTCATGCAGAACTACGACTCGCGCGGTTCCCTGGCACCTCGTGACATCGTCGCTCGCGCCATTGACCACGAGATCAAGCGCACAGGTGGCCCCTGCGTGTATCTCGACATCTCGCACAAGCCTGCGGATTTCATCGTCGCCCACTTCCCGAACATCCACAAAGCCTGTCTGGAGGTGGATATCGACATCACGAAGCAGCCGATCCCCGTCGTGCCAGCGGCCCATTACCAGTGCGGTGGCGTCGTCACGGACATCAACGGAGCCACGCGCATCCGCGGCCTCTGCGCCGTCGGCGAAGTGGCCTGCACCGGCCTCCATGGCGCGAACCGTCTCGCCAGCAACTCACTGCTCGAGTGCCTCGTCATCTCCCATCGTGCTGTCGAGCACATGATCAAAAAGATGCCCATCGGCAAAACGCACGAGCAGGAGTATCCCATCCCACCTTGGCAAAGCGGCACCGCCGTGGACAATGATGAACTCGTCGTCATCTACCATAACTGGGATGAGATCCGCCGACTGATGTGGGACTACGTTTCCATCGTCCGCACGGGCAAACGCCTCCAGCGTGCTGCGGCCCGACTGCGGAATTTGAAACGCGAGGTGCAGGAGTTTTACTGGAACTTCCGCATCACCAGCGAGCTGCTGGAGCTTCGAAACCTCGTCGAGACCGCCTCCCTCATCGTCGAATGCGCCATCCGCCGCCACGAAAGCCGCGGGCTGCACTTTACCTTGGATTTCCCTGAGAAAGACGACTCGCGCCCACCGGCTGACACGGTGGTCAGGCGGTATTAAGCGAAGGCTGGGAGCTTCGCTCATTAGCACACGCCAAGTAACCGGGGTAGAAGTGAACTGGAGAATGATGTCCTCCAGTCCATTCGCAGTGCTCCCCACTAGACCATTCGCATCAAGGATGGGATCAGGCGGTGAGGTCGAAAGCGCCTTTGTGGCCGAGGAAGACCTCCCAATCACGCACCTGGTAGGTGTTGCGGATGAGCTGGGAGACGGGGATCTCACGCGGCGCGGTGGGGCGGCGCAGGAGTTTGAGCCCGGCTTCGTCGGGGAGCTTGCTGCCTTTTTTGCTGTTCACCTTCTTGTCGGCGAGCACGCAGTTGTCCCAGGTGCTTTTGCCACCACGGGAGACGGGCACGATGTGGTCGATGTTCCCCTCGTTCGGCTTGAGTTTGCGGCCGGTGTACTGGCAGATGCCACCATCGCGTTCCCAGATGGCTTTGGCGCAGAACTTCGGGCGACGCTTTG
Source organism: Verrucomicrobiaceae bacterium (assembly GCA_021151605.1). Taxonomy (GTDB): domain Bacteria; phylum Verrucomicrobiota; class Verrucomicrobiia; order Verrucomicrobiales; family Verrucomicrobiaceae; genus Prosthecobacter. Next base: position 12,301 of record JAGKWZ010000055.1, on the reverse strand, counting down.
GCACGCGGTCAAAGCGAGCCAGCACGAGCACGGTGGGCACTCGGACGGGGCCTTTGACAGTGCCGATGCTGTTGTCGCCTTCGTTGACGGGCAGCTTCATCCAGTCTTCAAAAGTCACCGGCGTCATGTCATCGTCGCCGGAGATTTTGAGGGCTGTGGCATTGCCGGTGGCCATCATGCTGAAGGCATCGGCAGGGGACTTTACGGCGATGGCTTGCCAGTTTCGGTTGAGCACCAAAACAGTCGTTTTGTTCAGAACGTCACTCATAGGTTTTAGCTGAGGAAAGGGATCTCGAGCATCACGGCACGATGGAGGTCGGGCAGCGGTGTTCGTTCTGGGACGCCGAGGCTAGGCGGCGGAGTTGGTTTGCCAAGTGGCAAGTTTGTCTGAAAACAGAGTTTGAGGTGTTTGAGGAGCCGGAAATGACGAATGTCGAAGCTCGAATGGCTTTGGGTCTTCGAGCTTCGTCATTGGAGCGCAGCGACTCTTCAGTCTTCCGCCGGTCCTTCGGGGCACATCTTGACGATGCGAGGGCGAAACTCACCGAGCACGTCCACGAGGTCGGTCTGTGCGGCCATGACGCTGTGGATGTTTTTATAGACGCCGGGCACTTCATCAATGCCGGCGCTAAGGAGTTCGACACCAGCAGCGGCGAGCTGCTTTTTCACGGCGCTCCAGGTGAAGCTCTGTTTGGCAGCCGAGCGGCTCATGACCCGTCCTGCCCCATGGGAGGCGCTGTTCAGGGACTCAGGCTTGCCTTTGCCTCGCACGACGTATCCGGGCATGGCCATGGAGCCGGGGATAACTCCCAGCACTCCAGCACCCGCCGGTGTGGCCCCTTTGCGATGCACCACGACTTCGCGCTCCTGGCCATCGACGACATGCGTCTCTTTCCAGGCTAAGTTGTGATGGTTCTCGATGTCGAGGATGACATGGGCACCGACTTTCTTGGCGATGTGCTTGTGGATCAAAGCATGGTTCGCAGCGGCGTAACGACCCATGAGGTTCATCGCGGCCCAGTATTCCTGGCCCGCTTCTTCCTCAAAGGTGAGCCACGCGAGATGCTTCATCTCCTTCGGCAGATCGTAGCGACGATCCATGGCGATGCGGCTGTAGTGCTGACAAACCTGCGCTCCCGTGCCTCGCGACCCGCTGTGACTCAGCAGGGCGAGGTATTCGCCAGGTGGGATGTCGAAGCCGGATTCCTTCAGCGCGGCGGACTGCTCTGCATTCACGTCAAAGGCCCCGAACTCGACGAAGTGATTCCCCGAGCCGCTCGTGCCGAGCTGTGCCCAGGCCTTGTCTTTGAAGCGTCGGGTGATGGGTGAGACATTCCAGTCCTCGTCCAGCACATCGTGGTGTCGCTTCTCTTTGAAAGCGCCGCCCATGCCGAAGTTGGTCTCGTGTTCGAGAATGTTTGCCAGTCGATCTTTCTGGCCAGGGATGATGCTGGCTTTGCGATCATAAACGCTCAGCCTCATGCGACAGGCGATGTCCACACCGACTGCATACGGGATCACGCAATCTTCTGTCGCGAGCACGCCACCGATGGGCAGTCCGTAGCCCTGATGCGCATCCGGCATGAGCGCTCCCGCCACTGCGACAGGCAGCGCACAGGCATTCGCCATCTGCTGAACGGCCCCGGCTTCGAGGCCCGAGCCCCACTGCTGCCAGGGCGCGAGTGCATCGCGCTGCTTGTAAGCTGGCGCATAGAGATCACGGGCAAAAGCCTCGCGCAAAGGATCGCCAAGAAACGCGGCCGGATCAGCCACGATGGCGCTGATTTCCTCCTCCAGCCTGGAGGTATCGCCGCCCTCGCGGGCATAACTAGCGATGAAGGCCATGCCAGAGCGCAGAGCCTTGCCTTCGGGAACGCCGAGGCGGGTGAGTGATTGGGGGTTCATGGGAAAGGGGTGGAGTGATGGAGAAGGATTGAGATTACTCGCCCTCACGAACGAGGGCGTAGAGTCGAGCGTCGTAGAACTGGCCATTGCGCTGGTAGGCGTGACGAAGAAGAGGTGCTTCGACAACGAAGCCGTTTTTCTCCAGCACACGGGCGGAGGCGATGTTCAGTATGAAAATCGGTGCTGTGATGCGCTTTATACCGAGGTCGCGAAAAGCGAGTTCAACGACAGTTTTGATCACGGCGGTCATGATTCCGCGACCCCAGTAAGGCTTGGCGAGCCAGTAGCCGATGTCCGACACATGCTCGCGACAAGGCGCTCCAACATGGAGTTCGATCTCGCCGATCATGCGACCAGATGCCTCACGAATGGCCCAGATCGTCTGGCGACCATTCCGCTTCACATCGTCCGCCGCATGTTTGATCCATTGCTCTGCAAGCTCCAGCGTATAGGGCTGCGGCAGCAGCAACATGTAGCGGCTCACGTCGGGATCTTGCAGATGCGCCGTGAGGTCAGCCGCGTCTGTCGCAGTGATGACGCTGAGGTGGATGTCGGTAGTGACGAAGATGATCATCGTGTGATAGAATAATTGGTCGCCCCTGAAGGTTCTGCCCCCTCGATTTCCGGGTGTAGGCCAGACGTGATGCTGTTTCAGGAAAATGGTCGATCCACAGGGACATGCACCCTGCTATGCCGGTTAAAAGCCGGCTGCTTCGCTGTCTAAGCTTTGGACCGAAAGTGGTGCTCATGGCAGGACTCGCACCTGCACTATCGACGCTCTCGACGTCGTGCCTCTGCTGTTGGGCTACATGAGCGTGTAAAAATCGTGATACTGAGCGCAACGGGAGGCAGGGGCGAATAGATGATGTCTTCTCGCCTCTGCCTCCCAGTCTCCTTGGTAAGCTTTGTGAATTCGACGTTTGGCGATATGTGTAAGCTTCCTCTGTCGTGGGTCGGGGCCTCGCTTCCAAACACAGTCCAGCATTCTGTCGAGTCGATGGACAAGGCCAGTGGCATTCAAGTATTGGTTCAGCTCTGCCTCTCGGGATTCGAGCTCCGGGTCAATCACTCTCACACGCCGGATGTAATGCCGTTCGGTGAAAAGCTCGAACAAGTCTTCGCGAAGGATCTTGTAGGCGAAGGTTTGGTCCGGCCTGCCAATATTGACCACAATCTTGCGGAAATACTTCTTCCACTCTTCCGGCCAGCCAAGTTGTGTCCAACGATGCTCTCGAATGCCACTCAGATTCTGTGAGTTTTCGACCATCCTCCGGCGACGACGCCTTCCAGACTCGAAACTCTTTCGCCAGTGAAAGCGGTGATTGTCGATCGCGAGCAAGATGGTTTTCAGGATCGACACGTCGTGACGATTCCTTGCCTTGGAAGTCAGCCTCCAATGCCGAACCCATCCCCGAGGAATGGGCGGGTTGATTTCAATGGTTTGGCGTTGTCGCTTCCAGAGCGCGCGTCGCTCTCGGTGAATGGCGAGAAGCTTTTTGTCCCGCAGAGTTTGTTGGTTGGGATTCATGTTTGTAGTTGGAAAAGTGGCAACCCTGGCGGGATTCGAACCCGCAATAACCCGATAGAAAGTCGGGTGCCTTGGCCAGTTAGACGACAGGGTCATGAAAGGAGACTGGCATGGAGCGTGGAGCCTGATGTTTGGCTCCACGCTCCATGCCAGAGTGGGCGAGGGTTGAGCTTACACCCTCGTGTGCTGCTCCCTTGAAGCCATTATCCATGGGTTTGCAGCCCGTGGTTCGGCTCGTATCCACCCCGCCGAGCGGGGTCGAACAGCATAGCTGCCTTTGTTGAAGTGTGGCGGTTCACTTGTCGCGTGACGATTCTCGGCGCTTCACCTACCACCGACCTCTTCGGCCGTTCAGAGGAGCTGCCCCTTATGTGCGGATTCACACCGACGCCTCCGGGCTTGCGGCCCTCGGGCGCCTCCATTGCCAACCTGGCTGGAGGATTGAGCTATTTGGCTCGTCACGCCGGACACATCTTGGCGTTTTAGGAATCTGATTATCAGTCAGCTTCACTCCTATGCGAGGAGCACAACCTGCGACGATGTGTGTGTCCCGTGGTTGTCGCTGCCTTTTGGGCTGCGAAATGCCACACACCGTCTGCCTTTCACCTGTCGGTTACTCAACGGAGTCTCAAGACAACGTCCGCACTCGCATGCGTCCGCCACCTCTCGCTCTGCGCCATCACCCTTGCCGACAAGGCTCGGACGAATGACGCTACCCTTGGCCATGCTGGTTCGCAGGCTGGTTTATCGTGAGGTCGGCACCACCCGTTACTCTCCAGCGGCTGATGTTCCCCGTTTCCGGGCATCCGAGCCGCCGTTCTTTCCACGATACCTGCATTGCCATGACGACCACAGCTTGGGGCCATGATCGCCCACTTTCGCGGGAGGCCTGGGCTTGCATGGGCTGTCCGTGATGACTCACGGCGCGGAGGTTTTCAGGCACCTCCGCCTCTGACCGGCTCACACCGGCTGTCGGGGCCATGCCCCCATCGGTTTTTCGAGTTTCCTCACGGGACCGATTGGCCCGTTGTTTGAAATGTTTTTGGAATGAATGCCTCTAAATGAAGCGGGGAATCAATCGCCTCCTTTGAGGAGGAAGCGGTTGCTGATAGCTTTGAAGGAAAGTCGGCCTCCGAGTGTCGGGCTCTGCGTTTCCGTCTGGGGACGGATGACGATGCCTTCGCGCTCGTTTTGCGTGCTGGAGTAAAATCCTTCTGCGAGTGCGAGCAAGGATTCCTGATCATGCGCGAAGCTTTCGCCGCGCTCCAGCACATCGACCATCGGGATGCCGTGGGTGGCTAGGATGGCGGCGGCTTTGTCATGATCGAGGTAGCGGCCTTGCTCCTGGTCAAAGACATTGAAGACGCACAGCTCGATACCTTTGAGGCCGAGGCGGTTTTTCTGAATGCCGGGACCGACAAGCTCGGCCTGGATGATCCAGTCCGGGAATTGCTGGAGGATGGATTCGAGGCCGTACTTACCGGCTGCGTGCCAGTAGGCATTGGGGCCGCGTTTGATGCTCCAGTTTCGGCCGCAGACGGTGAATGCACCAGTGTGGCGGTTCACGCCGTAAGTGGCGGATGTGCCATCACACTTCACGGTGATGATGTAGGGCTTTCCTGCCAGCTCGGCGAGCACCTCGGGGACGCTTTGGATGCGCATCTCGTCGGTTTTGGGCACGCCGGGGAGGAAGGGGCCGTCCACTTCATCATTGAGCGGGATTTGCGGTTCCCACTTGGTAACGCGGAGCAGTTCTGTGACATCTGCACCGGTTTCGAGGCCGAGTGGAAGCTCTGGAAACTGGGCGAGTGGCATGAGCAGCCCCTGCGAGAGCTTGCCGCGGAGGCGGATGGTGCGCAGACGGAAGCTGACGGGCTGGGTGGTGACGGAGCCATCTTTGCCACGCCATAGAAAGGCGAAACGACCTTCATCAGGCGGGATGGAGTCGATCTCGAAGAAGACACCCGTATCGCCGATGTGGAACTCGCCTTTTTTGACGACACACTGCCAGCCCTGTATGCGGGCGAGTTCGATGGCATCGGCATTCGGGATTGGCTCGATGGCGAGGACGGTCTGGATAGAGGCGAGTTTGCGTTTCATGGTGATGCAGGTGTGAACTGAAAATGGCGGAACGCCGAGGACATGCTCCTCATGCCGCAGTCACGGCACGATCTCGTTAGCAACTAGTCCCGGCTCGCTGGTCCGGCTGACGTTCCATAGGTAAAACGAACTTCCAAGTTCGTTTAGCCACGAGCTTGGAAGCTCGTGCTACATTGATTGGCACTCCCGGAAGGACTTTCGCCTCCAGCCTCCGCGTTCGAAGCGCGGCGCTCTATACTTTGAGCTACGGGAGCATTGAAAGGGTGCCTGTGGTGGGATTCGCACTCACACTGGGCCGGTTTTGAAACGGCTGTCTCTGCTGTTGGACTACACAGGCTTTGAAGTCGTTTGATCCCGGTGAGACTCGCACTCACACTGACGCCGGGTTTAAAGCGGCGGCCTCTGCTTTGGGCTACGGGAGCGCTGTTTGGTGAAATGGTGCCCAAGGCGGGAGTTGCACCCGCACTTGACCGCTTCTGAGACGGTTATCTCTGCTGTTGGACTACTTGGGCCTTTAAAATGGCAGCCTCGGGTGGATTCGCACCACCAACCCTGTGCTTCAAAGGCACATGCTCTGCTGATTGAGCTACGAGGCTGTGTTTTGGATTGGTCGGTCCGGCTGGATTCGCACCAGCATCTTCCGGGTTATGAGCCCGACGCTCTGACTGTTAAGCTACAGACCAAAATTGGTCGGATACCCCGGTGCTGCCCCGGGCCTGTCTTGGTCCCAAACCAAGCGAGTTCGCTGGCTCTCTCGTATCCGATGAAACTGGACGTGCGCCCCAGACTCGCACTGGGTAACGTGGACTTGCGAACCACTGGCTCGACGACTTCGCCATGCGCACGATATAAATGAAATGGTTCCCACAGCCGGATTGGCTTCGCCTGTGCTGTATGGCGCTTCGCGCTGGAAAATGCCGCTTAGCGGCAGGGCGCTCGCACCGGCACCGCCTCGTTCACAACGAGGAATGCTGACTGTTACAATATGCAGGGTGTTTGAAATGGCGCTCCCGCGAGGATTTGCACCTCGAGCCTCCACTTCCGCAAAGTGGCGTGCATGATCTCTTACACTTCGGGAGCTTGGTGGAATGGTGCGGCATGTCGGTGCTGCCCCGACGTGTCGAGTTTGGAAGACTCGCATGTTCCTGTTACATCAATGCCGCGAAACTGGCCGCTGGAGTGGGTAGCGCGCCCACCTCTGCGGATTTTCGGTCCGCCGCTCATCTGTCTGAGCCATCCAGCGATTAAAAGAAAATGGTCCCTCGGCGTGGTGATGCTCCACGGTCTTTCGCTTATCGGGCGAGTGCTCTGCTGTTGAGCTACAGAGGGATGAAATCAAATTGGCGGAGCACCAGAGAATCGCACTCTGGACGCTTTGGGGGCGCAGCGGTTTTCAGGACCGTTTCCTCGTCTATGCCGGACGTGCTCCGTCTTTATAAAAGGGCACCCACACCAGGATTCGAACCTGGAACCTCTGCCGTTAGAAGCGGCGCGTGCAGACTCTCCGTTACACCTTGTGGGCTTTTGAAACTTGGCTCCCCTGCATCGACTCGCACGATGACGATCGGCTTAACAGGCCGACAGGCTACTTTACCTCACTGGGGATTCTAAACTGGTGGACTCGGACGGTAACGCTCCGTCGCCTGCTGTGTGCAAAACAGCCGTGCTGCCTTCTATCACTACGAGCCCTTGGAAACTGGCGGTCCGTGCGGGCTTTGCTCCCGCGACCTTCCGCTCGACAAGCGGTTGCTCTGGCTGACTGAGCTAACGGACCTCTGAGACTGGTGCGGCGTCACGGTAATGCTCCGTGCTGGCTCCGAAGAGCAATGGGGTTACAGCCCATGTCGCCTCTTTAGCGATCTACCGCCGCGTGAATGGATGCAGGGATGGGAGTCGCACCCACCGAGCCCGGCTTATGAGACCGGGCAGAGCACTGGCTCTCCCTGCGTTTGGGAAATGAAGCCATGGAGCGCGTGTGATGACACGACCTACCCGCCTAACCTGTGGCGAAGTGATCCTTTGTCGTGTCGGGCATGGCACACGCGCTCCATGAAAATGGCACGGCGGGTGGGTAATGCTCCCACATCTGCGGGTTTTGGAGGCCCGTGCATTGCTTGTCTGCCACCGCCGTATAAAATTACTGGTATGCGTGACCGACTGATTGAGATTTTTAAATTGTGGGGACTTCCTGAACCCGGACTTACTCGCTTTGATTTAAAGCTCCTAAACTTGGTGGCTCACATGAGAATCCATCCAGATGCGCAGCAGTATTTCGATGCGTGTATTCCCATTTCTCGGAACAGCCCTGGGATTCATGATCTGTGTCCTCCCGACTCGATTGTTTCCGAGAACACCCGTTACACACCAGGAGCTTACGTTAGCCAGTTTGGTTTCATTTGTTTCGCAAGTGAAGGGTGCGGTGATGCCGTGACGATTGACCTTCTAACAGGAGAGGTCTTAATTTTCTGCCACGAGTTTGACTACATTGGGGATGACATTGTTTTCTATCGTGAGGACAACAGCAAGGCAGTCATGCCCAAAAGCCGTGAATCGATTATTGAATCTGCCATCGCTCGTTTCGATTCAATCGAGGCATTTTTCGATGACTGGAAACAGCAGTCAATAAAGTGTCTGGCTGAATAAGCCACCGCCGCTTTTATTGGAGGAGTTGTCCAACCATGAAAGGGCACAGAGGCGGTCATACCACCGTCAGCGGATTCCCCCGAACCCACGCAACCTATTCATCTCCACCTGCGCTCTGTGCCCTTTCATGGCTGGTCATACTGTGATGACCAACCATAAAAGAACGAACACCGCTGCCACGCACGGGATGAGGTTTAGCTCATCGCTGGCGTCGCACCCGCAGGTTGTTTCACGGCGGATGTTTCGGTGTTTATGGCACACCTTCCGGGAAGCCGTTTCGTGATGTGAAAATCGAGACAATAATCCCCCTGGTTCCGAAGCCTTGGCTTAGGAACTATGCGCATTTGATGGATCGTCATTCTTGACATCTTGGAGGGGTGGTGCGAGCCTGTCATCAGGTCACGCTTCGGTCATTCAAATCGGCTCCTCCGGGAGTCTGCCAAGGCTGGCTACCGCCCCGGCATCTGCTGCAAACAGGTGTCGGGGTTTTTTGTGCTGGGGATTCAACCGTCTAGGTTGGGAAAGAGATCAATGGGTCGGGAAAGAAAAGGGTGTTGGGGACGAATGCGGGCCACAAAAAAGCCCTGCTGCCATTTCGGGCGAGCAGGGCTTTCTCTGGGAAAAGCTGGCTTAATGTGCCATGCAGCTCATAGCTGCCTCTGCTCGCGTGCCTCCGGGCTCGGGTTGCTCCAATCAAGGCTTTTTAATGCCTGGGTCATGACCATTCTTCCAAACTGGCCACACAGAGCAATCCCGCGACGCTCGGAGAGCGCTTTGAAGATTGATAGTGATGTCCGATGGTAGTTCATGGATTGGATTGAAGGTGGCGGAGTCTGCCACAGAGCTTTAAACCGTCAAATACATTTTCAGAATTTCTTTTATTTTGGTAACACGAAAGTGAACTCAAAATTTCCCTTCCCTAGGGGTCACGGAAAAGCCTTTTCAAACGCCTCCACATTGGCCTTCATCACCGCCATGAAATCGCCGCCGCCAGGCACGTTGCCACAAGGATCAAACGTGACGCTTTTCACGCCGATGGCTTCCAGCTTGGCCACACTATCTTTGGCGGGATCGCCTTCCCAGATCATCCACTTCGCCGGATGCATGGTGAGGATACCTTTGAGTTCTTCCATGGCCTTGTCATCTGGCACGGTTTCGGGTTCCCAAAGAACCGGCCTAACGTTCAGCGCATAACGCCGAGCAAAGTAATGATACACAGGATGCGAGGCAACGAGTGGGGCATTGGCGAGACGTTTGCCGACGGCGAGCAAGCGTGCATCAAGAGCTTCGAGTTCGCCTTTTAGCGCAGCGAAGTTCTTCTCGGCATAGGGAGCGAACTTCGTTAGCGCTTTGGAGACGGCTTCGGCCTGCTGGATGGCTTGTTGGAAGTCGATCCAAGTGGTGAAGGCGGTGCCGCTGTGGCTGTGCTCGCCGCCGGGGCCGTGGCTGTGCGTGGCATCGGCTTTGATCTCAATGAACTGCGCTTTGAAGGCCACAGAAGTGTCCACGAGCTTCGATTGCGGCAGCGTAACCTTCTCCGCCCACTTCGAGTAGGTGGCGCCATTCATGAGAATGAGGTCCGCGTTTTGAAAACCAGCCACGGCGGCATCGTCGGGCTGCCAGAAGACGGGGTCTTCATCACCAGGAGCGGGGAATTTCACTTCGATGGCATCGCCGCCGATTCGCTCGGCGAAGTATTTGAGCGGGTAGTTCGCCACATAGACCTGCGGTTTGCCGGACTTTGTGGATGTGGAGGTCTGCGATGCTTCGGGCGCGGGCTTGCAGGCGGCGAGGAGCAGCAGGGGGAGGAAGAGGGCAAAGGCGGTTTTCATGGCGGCTCATTCTACGTTCCGGGCGCTGACTGCTTCCAGATATATCTTGGCGAAGGATGCGAGCGCGCTCCATAATCAGCGCATGTCCTCCGCCCTGCTTCTCGATGCTGTCGTCCTCTTCGCCTACTTTGGCCTGATCATGTGGATCGGCCTATCTCAGCGCAGCAAGAGCGGGTCCATGGAAGGCTTTGCGCTTGGGGATCGGCAGATCGCGTGGTGGGCCGTGCTGGCCTCCATCCTGGCGGCGGAGATCAGTGCGGGCACGTTCTTTGGCGCACCGGGCGAGGGCTATGCGCTGCGCAATTTCACGTATATCCAGCTTATCGTCGGCTACCTGCTGGCCCGTGTGGTGGTGAGTGCGGTGTTCATTCCGGCTTATTACAAGCACGGCGTCGTCAGCATTTACGAGTTCCTCGGCACGCGTTTCGGGCCCATCACACATCGTCTGTCATCAGGTGTGTTTTTGGTCACGCGTCTGCTCGCCAGCGGCACGCGGCTCTGGGTTCCGACGATGATCCTCGTCATCATCTGGCATCTCAATAATCCGGCGCAGACCATCTCCCCCTCCACCGAGTTCTGGCTCACCGCCGTGGCGCTGGTTTTGGTCACGCTGGCGACAGCGGTGTACACCACGCTTGGCGGCATTCGTGCCGTGATCTGGACGGACGTGATCCAGATCGGCGTGCTCGTTTGCGCGCTGAGCTTCTCTTTGATCTACCTGCTCGGCCACATCCCCGGCGGCTGGGGCGGTGCGGTGGCGATGCTCACCGGGCCAAAGGATCTCGCCGTGTGGGATCTCGGGCTCAAAGAAGGCGCAGGCTTCTGGGGAAACATCAAGCACGTGCTGGAGCAGGAGTACACCATCTGGGCGGCTTTCCTCGGCTCCACCTTTGTCACGCTGGCCACGCATGGCACGGATCAGGACATGGTGCAGCGGATGCTCACGGCGAAAAACAAGCGCCAGAGTGCAGTCGCCACCATCCTCTCTGGCATTGCCGATGTGCCCATCACGCTCGTCGTGCTCGGCATCGGCATCCTGCTCTATGTCTTCTACCAGCAAAACGTGGACGTCATGCTCCCCAAGAGCGTCACGGGTGTGGTTTCGTCCAACAAAGTCTTCCCCTACTTTGTGCTCACCGTCATGCCCGCCGGGCTGCGTGGACTCGTCATCGCAGGTGTCTTAGCAACAACGATGGGCTCCCTCAGCACCGCGCTGAATTCACTCGCCACCAGCTACGTGCGCGACTTCCACTTCCGCTGGTTCGGCGAGCCCGCCACCGATGCTGGCAAAGTCCGCGTCCTGCGCTTCGGCACCGTGCTTTTTGCCACACTCTTGGTCTCCGTCGCGCTGGCCACCGCTTATGTCACCAGCCACAATCCTCAACTCCGTATCCTGCCGATCATTCTCGGCATCTTCGGTTACACCTATGGTTCGCTGCTCGGCGTCTTCATGACTGGCCTATTCACACGCACGCGTGGCAACGACTTCGGCAACGTCATCGCCATGATCGCCGGTTTCGTCGTCGTGGCTTACATGAGCGGGCTGGACAAAGACGTCATGGGTCTCTTCGGAGCCCAGGGCATCAGCCGCCCCGAGTGGATGCCCGTCATCGAGTTCCCCTGGCGCATCATGTTTGGCACCGTCACCACCTTCGCCGTCGCCATGATGTTCCGCACCCCGGTGGAAAGACAACAGCACCGGTATCTGGCGGAGCAGTGATTTCTCTTCCACATGACCTAATGAGACATCCTTATGGGCGCGGCTGAGTCACTCAGAACTGTAAATGGACACAAAGAGGCCGCCGGGCGAAGAACCACGGCGGCCTCGGGAATCAGAGACGATTTGGGTTACTTTGTTCCAGCGGCCTTGAGGTCGTTGTACATCTGGAAGCCCTGCTCAGGCGTGAGGCCTTCATGCACCACGCCGCGAACGGCCTGCATCATGCTGATTGGCGCATCGCTCTGGAAGATGTTGCGGCCCATGTCCACGCCGTTCGCGCCTTGCTGGATGGCGTTGTAGCACATCGTCAGCGCATCGAGTTCGGGAAGCTTCTTGCCACCGGCGATCACGATCGGCACGGGGCAGCAGGAGGTCACGGTGTCGAATTCGGTGTCGGTATAGTAGCACTTCACCACGTTCGCGCCGAGTTCCGCCATGATGCGGGTGGCGAGGCGGAAATACTGCGGCGTGCGGGCCATCGCACGACCCACGGCGGTCACGCCCATGACGGCGATGCCATAACGCGAAGCGGCATCGACGAGGTCGGTGAGGTTTTTCAAAGACTGGCGCTCG
>JAGKWZ010000359.1 GCA_021151605.1 Verrucomicrobiaceae bacterium | reverse complement strand
ATCAGGCACTCATCCAGGTTCATCACCACGTTCGCCACCGTAGTCCAGGCGGCGAGTTCGGCGATGTTGGCATCTTTTGGCGCGGGGCCGATGGGGTCATTCGCCATCTTCGCGGCAGCCTCTTTGTCCTGCTGGAAGCTGGCCAGACTTTCGCCATGAAGCCGGGTCAAAGCAGCGATTTCCTTGGCGTTTGGTTCGCGAGAAACGCAGAGCTTGAACATGAGCTTCAATCGCGCAGCCGTGTCTGCTGCCTCCCTGGTCACCCGACGCGCCATCGCCTGATGCGTTTCGATAAAGACGGGATCATTCAGCGTCACGAAGGCTTGCAGCGGAGTGTTTGTGCGGCCACGGCGGATCATGCAGACCTCGCGATTCCCGGCATCAAAGGTAGCAAAGCTGGGATACGGGCTGTTGCGGCGGACTTCCGTGTAGAGACTGCGGCGGTGTTTGTCCTCGCCCTCGCTGGTCGTCCAGTCATTGCTGCGACCAAAGGCGGTGCTCAGCCCCATATTCGGAGCCATGGGACGCACGCCGGGGCCATACATTTTTTCACTCAGCAGGCCACTCACGGCCAGCGCCTGATCACGCAGCATCTCGCCCGTGGGACGGAAGCGCGGACCACGAGCCAGCAGCCGGTTGTCAGGGTCACGCTCGGCAAGCTCGGGCGTTGTGACGGAAGTCTGCCGATACGCTTTCGTCATGACCATGAGCTTGATCATGTGCTTCACATCCCAGCCGCTGTCCATGAACTCAGCCGCGAGCCAGTCGAGCAACTCAGGATGGAAAGGCAGATCGCCCTGGCTGCCGAACTCCTCGCTCGTGCGCACGATGCCGACACCGAAGAGTGTCTCCCACAGGCGGTTCACCTGCACGCGGGCCGTCAGCGGATTGTCCCGGCTGACCACCCACTTCGCCATGGTGAGTCGATTGCGTGGCGCGTTCGCAGGCAGCGGATGCAGCGCCGCCGGTGTTCCTTCGCTCACCTCATCTCCCAGCGCCTGCCAGTTGCCACGCAGTTGCACCTTCGTGACGCGTCTCATCTTCGGGTCGAGGTCCTTCATGACTGGCACCGTGACCGGTTTCAGCGCCGCGAGCTGCTTCTTCAAATCAGCAAGCTTCTGGCGCTCGGGCGTGGCTTCCTTTGCCACCGTGCGGACATAATGATCGGTTATCACGCTCTGCTGCGCTGGTGTGCGTTTATCGGCCGTGATGGCAGCCAGCACGTTGGCAGGCAAAGCAGTGACGGATTGCACTCGTGCATCCTCGGTCGTCAGCAGTCGGAAGCGGCTGAGCACATGCTGCTTGTGCACCGATTTCTGCTCCAGCGTGACACTCAGTCGCGAGCCTGCTGGCACAAGAATCGGCGATGCGCTGAGCAGTGTAAGTGTATGCGCCTTGTCCGCCTGCGGTGCAATGGCCCAGCCTTGGTTGGTCTTGTCCTTGGGCAAGAGCACGGACGCAGCGGTGAAACCACTCTGCTCATGATCGGCGATTGCGGTGGTGAACGTCACACTTGCCGGGCCTCCGATGGCGAATGCCTTGTCTTTCTCCGGCGCAGGTGTCGGCTCGCTCTTCCAAACCGTCTGGCGTTTTGTGTCCAGCAGCACGACACGGAAGCCATCGAGCCGCTTGCCCACAGCGCCATCCGTGCGGTTCCAGACCACCACACGCTCCACGGGCAGATCGCCTGCGAGTTCCACTTCCCACCAGGGATCACTGTCCTGACCGCTCGTGTGCGCCACGCTGCCCTTCGCATAAATCCCATCCGTATTGCCATCGACCGCACGACTGGCAGCGGCGTCCGTGTAGAGGCTGCTTTGCTTGGCAGGGCGCTTCACCGCGACATTCTCCGTGCCGCTGAAAACCTGCACCTCGGCGAGTTGCAGCATCTTGTCTTTTCCAGGTAGTTCCACACGCACAAACCTCGCCTTCGGAGCTGGTTCGGCGGCTGGCGGGACGATCTGTGCCTTTACACTCGTGATGACAAAGTTGCCCTGGGCGGGTGTCTCGATTCGCAGCGCGGTGAGTTTTGCTGTCTTCAAAGGAAGCTCGACGGTGTAGCTGTCCACGTCACGCCTCTCAGGCAGAGAGATCGTGCCATCGGCGGCGATGCTGACCTTCTGCTGGCTCTGCGTCGTGACTTTCGTCGGTGCTTCAGCCTTCCAGGCCAGCTCTTGGCTGAACTGCTTTTCCCAGTCGCCTAGCCCCGCCAGCCACTTCGCCTCAGGTTTGGCAAAACGCGACTCCAGTGCGGCGATGTCTGCCTCCATCTGCGTGAGCTGCCTCTTTAGCTCTGGCGTGTAGAACTGATGCAGCGGCGACTCATCTTTTTTGTCAGCATCCGCGCTTTGATTCAGGAAGGCATAGAACTGGAAGTACTCGTTGATCGTGAGTGGGTCATACTTGTGTGTGTGGCACTGCGCGCAGGCCATCGTGGTGCCCATCCACACGGCAAAGGTCGTGTTCACGCGATCAATCACCGCCGCGTTTCGGAATTCTTCATCGCTCGTGCCGCCTTCATTTTGCGTCATCGTGTTCCGGTGAAAAGCGGTGGCGATGAGCTGATCGTCCGTGGGATTCGGCAGCAGATCGCCCGCGAGCTGCTCGATGGTGAACTGATCGAAGCGCATGTTCGCATTCAGCGCACGGATCACCCAGTCGCGATACGCCCAGATCTCGCGTGGCTGATCACTCGGATAGCCGGAGCTGTCCGCATAGCGTGCGAGGTCCAGCCATTGAGCTGCCCAATGCTCCCCGAAACTGGGTTTGGCGAGGTAATGATCGACCACGCTCTCGTAAGGCTTCTTCGTCAGGCTCTCCAGTTCCTCCAGCGTCGGCGGCAGACCCGTCAAATCCAGCGCCAAACGCCTGACGAGCGTGGTGACATCCGCTACTGCTGAGAATTTGAGCTTCTCCTTCGCCAGTCGCTCTCCCAGGAAACGATCAATCTCAGTCAGCCCCTGCGACTGAGCACTCGGCACTGGCGAGCGCTTCACCACCTCATAGCTCCAGTGCTTCCCCCAGGGTGCACCTTGTTTGATCCACTCTTTCAGCAGCGCCACCTGGGCCGATGGGATGGTCTTGTGCTGCTTCGGCGGCGGCATGACCTCATCAGGGTCGGTGGAAAGGATTCGCTGGATGAGCGCGCTCTTTTCGGGATTCCCTGGAATCACAGCGATGACGCCATCGTTGTCCTTCTTGGCCGATGCTTCGTCATCGAGCCGCAAGCCCGCCTCGCGCTTCTTTTCATCCGGCCCATGGCAGAAGAAGCAGTTCTCAGAGAGGATGGGGCGGATCTCGCGCGAGAAATCGACGGCGCTAGCAGCGGCGGGCAATACGAGGGCTATGGCAAGGAAGGAACGCATGGGGACGACCTTCCTATACGCCACCAGGAGACGCTTCCTCACCGTGAAACAGGATTGGACAAACCGACGGGGCTTAATTCAGCTCCACCTTGTCCGGCGTATTTGCCATGAGCTGGTAAACGGGGCCCATTTCCTCCAGCACGACCTTCCACATCTGCGAGGCAGGCTTGGCGGTGAGGATGGTTTTCCGTGACTCAGTCACGATCCATGAGCGATGCTTGATCTCCTTTTCGATCTGCCCTTCCGCCCATCCAGAGTAACCCACGAACCCGCGCACATCATGCCCCATGCTCAGCTCGTGCAGAGCATCAGTGACTGAGAGGTGAGTCTGGCAGCGCAGCGTTCCCTGTTTCCGATTCCAATGCAGCGAGGCAAAGGCCAGCTTGTCCGTCGCGACCGGCCCACCGATAAACACAGGCACCTGCCCCAGTGCGCCAAGGGTCTGATCCGGCAAAAGATCCGCCACACGCTGCTCCAGAGGACGGTTCAGCACATAGCCAAAGGCACCTTCCTTCGAAGTATGGGCCGCCATGAAGATGACCGTGCGGGAAAAATTGGGATCACGCATGGAAGGCACCGCGAGAAGCAGGTTGCCAGTGAGTGAGGAAGAGTCAGCGGGGGCGGGCATGGCAAAGGATGACTGTTGTGACCCCGATACATCCACAGGCGTTGATTTGCACCGTTTTTTAGGTGTGGCTTTTGTCTGGCGTTCGGAGTGAGGGCCGCTAGCATCGCCGCCTTTATCATGCCAACCGAATCCACCACCCCGCTCGACCGCGCCCGGCGCAAAGCCTTCCTCCGCCTGCTCCCCGTGCTCTTCGTGAGCTATATGATTGCCTATGTGGACCGGCAAAACGTGGCCGTGGCCAAGCTGACCATGGTCAAAGACATGCCCGCTTTCACGGATGCGGTCATCGGCTTCGGCGCTGGAATTTTCTTCCTCGGCTACTTCCTGCTGGAGATCCCAGGCACACTGATGGTGGAGCGCTGGAGCGCCCGGAAGTGGATCTGCCGCATCATGGTGAGCTGGGGCATCATGGCGGCTCTCACCGCTTATGTCTCGACGCCCACGCACTTCTACATCGTGCGTTTCCTCCTCGGACTCGCCGAGGCGGGTTTCTTCCCTGGCGTCATCGTTTATCTCACGCACTGGTTCACTTCACGTGATCGTGCCAAAGCGCTGTCCTACTTCCTCATCGCCACGCCATTTGCGCAGATGATCAGCCCGAAGATCTCCAATGAGCTCCTCAAGATCGGCGCCGATGCTGCGCATCCACCCATCCTCGGCATGGTCGGCTGGCAGTGGGTCTATGTCTTCTGGGGCATCCCGGCCGTGCTGCTTGGCGTTGCAGTTCTGTGGTTGCTCACCGACCGCCCCAGCCAGGCCAAATGGCTCACCCCAGAGGAAGCCGAAGCCCTGGAATCCGAGCTGGAACGCGAACGCCAAGCCAAGACACGAGGCAAACGCATGAGCGTGCTGGAAGCCTTCAAGCATCCCAAAGTCGTGCTGCTCTGCGCCGCCTACTTCTTCACCGTGATGTGCAGCTACAGCATGGAGTTCTTCATGCCGAGCGTGATCAATGAATGGTATCAGATGAGCATGAACAAGCTCACCTGGCTCATCATCCTGCCCCCCACCCTGGCGCTTTGTGGTCAGCTCTTTGGCGGCTGGAGTTCGGATCGCTTTCAGGAGCGTCGTCTCCATGCTTGCCTGCCCATCGCCATGGGAGCCATTGCCATGCTTTGCGCCCCATTTACCAAAGGTAATCTGCCGCTCACCATCACCTGCTTCATGGTCGCCTTTGCGGGCTTTAAAATGTACATGCCTGCCTTCTGGTCGCTGCCGAGCCTCTTCCTCGCTGAAGCCGCCGCTGCTGGCAGCATAGGCCTGATCAATTCCGTCGGAAACCTCGGCGGCCTCGCAGGTCCCACGCTCATGGGCTGGGTGAAAACGAACACCGGCTCCTTTGACAATGGCTTCTATGTCCTGTGCTGCTCCATGCTGATCTCATCCAGCATCATCTTCTTCCTCGGCCTCGGGTCAAAGCAGCCCGCGAAATCCCCGTGACGTCATGTCGGAGCAGCCGCCAGTCGCCTTAATCACCGGTGGAGCGGGAGAGCTCGCCTCCGCCATTCGGGCCGAGCTGGAAAGCCAAGGCTGGTGTGTCCACGCACCTTCGCGCGCTGAGATGGATGTCACAGACAAAGCCCAGGTGCAGCGCGTGATCGGCGAACTCGGGCGGCTCGATCTGCTCATCCACAACGCCGGCATCACACGCGATGCCCTGATGCTGAAGATGACGGAAGCGGAGTTCTCCGACGTGCTCGCCGTGCATTTGAAGGGAG
>JAGKWZ010000054.1 GCA_021151605.1 Verrucomicrobiaceae bacterium | reverse complement strand
GTTTGGATTCACGACGATCTCCCATTTGCCGGCGGGAAGATTGAATGCGCTCTGCTCCTCTGGCTTACCGTTGACGGTGATCTGGGTGAAGCCGGGCAGCTTGACGGAGGCGCTGGTGTTCCAGGGGACAGTGACGTTCCAGCGAACCGAGTCGCCCCGCTTTTCCCATGCGCTCGTGATTCTCCCGTAGGGCGATGCCACTTCCGCCTGAGCGGAGTTGAGTTCCTTTGGGAAAACTGGTCCAAGTATAAACTGCTGGAAGCCGGGATGCTCAGGATCGGGGCGGATGCCGCCGAGCCATTCGGCAAACCAAAAGCCTGCGCGCGGGCGTTCGGATTGCATGATGTTCGAACCGCTGCCGCCCGTCGGGTTCGTGAAGGTGTTCCAGGTCTCGAAGAGCGTGCCGTTGCCGGTTTTGAGCATGTGCCCCAGGCTGGGATAGCTCTCGCGCGATAGCATTCCGTAGGCGAGGTCTGCATGGCCGCTCGCGCTCAAGGCGTCCATAAGCCGTGGGAAACCATGCGTGCCGGTCGTGAAGCGTCCGCCGAGCTTCTCGATATCGGTTACGAGGGCAGCGAGGACTTTGGGAGTGTTCTCCGGCGTGGGCAGGCCCGCAGCCAAGGCTAGCGCGTTATTCCCCTGGCAACCGTAGGAGCCGGTCGCTGGATTGAAGAATGTCTGGTTCCATTCCGCGCGGACTTTTTCGCCCATAGCCCGGTATTTGCGGGCGAGGTCATCGCGTCCGGCATGGGCGGCCATGGCCACCAGCATATTCAGGTTCTCCAGCAGCACGGCGGTGCCCCAGAGCGGCCTTTGACGGTCGCGCGGCGGATGCTGTCCGCGCGGCAGATCGAGCACGGTATCGCCGTCATACCAGTCGAAACAGAAAAACCCGCCGCGGAGGTAGCCCGCGCTGAGGTCCTTCGCTGCGAGGAAGTTCTTGCTTATGCCCGTATCACGCCGGTTCTGCGGGTTGTCCCAGTAGTAATCAAGATAGGCGGCAAAGTGGTCCAGCCCGCGCCTGAGCATCCGGTCGTCTCCGTATCGCAACCAGAGCAGGTAGGCCAGACGAATGGGGCCGTCCTCATGGAGCGGCTGCTCCGGGGACGGTCGGAAGCCGCAGAACTGCCGGAAGTGCCCGGATGCATCCTGCGTCAGCAGGGAGGACTCGACGGATTTCGACCACATCATCGGCACGGAAAAGGCCGTGGCCGCGAGACGGGCGCAACCGGAGGTCATTTCGGGGCAATACTGTTTTTCCCGCGTTGGATTGTCCTGCGTGAAACCGTGCGTGCAATACAGATAGGTATTCAGGCAGGCCGCATGGAGGCGGTTGAGCCGCTCGTCCGAGGATTTGAACGTGCCCTCCTGTGGCAGATCGGTGTGGACCACGACCCCGGTCACCGCATCCTCCGGCGGTTTGCCGGGGTAACCAGTGAGTTCGACATAGCGATACCCGGTGTAGCTGAAGCGGCGACGCCAGACTTCCTCCTTCCTGCCGGACGCCACATATACGTCGGTGGGAGAATGGGCATGATACCGTCTTCCGGAAGTGCTCGATGGCGCACACCCTTCAGCCATGGCGTAGGGGGCGAGGCGTCCGGGAGTGCGTTCGCGGGCAACGCCATCCTGATAGCGGAGCAATGAGCCGATGGGTTGGTCCGGGGCAAAAACACGCTGAGCATAGCGGAGGGTCAAGGCGGTGCCGGCAGGCACTGTGACTTTTAGCTCTGCTGCACCGGAGAATGCTTCGCCCATGTCATACACCCAGACTCCTTCGGCCGGGCTATAGAGCCGCGCGGCTTTGATGCGTCTGACCACCCGTTCCGCTGGAACAAGGTCGGCTGCGACCCGCTTGGTCGGACTGCTTGTCACGAGACAATTCTTCCACGCGCCATCGTCGAATCCCCTTTGGTCCCAGCCGACCCGTTCCATCCTTGCGTCGTAACATTCACCGAGCCAATGCGAGTCCTTGAGAATCGGGCTGGGAGCGCTTTTCCACTCGCCATCTGTGCCGAAGACCACGCGATGTCCGTCCTCGAACTCGATCTCGAATTGAGCCCGTGCCAACGGAGTAGTGCCGACAGGGACGTTGTGGCCGATTCGGCCCGAATCAAACCAACCGTGCCCCAGAATCAGCCCGAACGCATTCGTGCCTTCGCGCAGCAGCGGTGTGATGTCATGCACCGAATACGACACCTGCTCCTTGAACGGCGTCACGCCCGGCTCGAGTTCCTTGTCGCCGACTTTGCTGCCGTTGATCCGCAACTCGAAAAAACCGGGCGCGGCCACATACGCGCGGCCACGACGGATGGCACCTTGCAGTGCCACCTCCCGGCGCAACAACGGACAAGGAACGAGCTTTTCCAGAATCGCCATGCTACCTGCCTCGGCCTTGGCCAGCTCCTCAGCCGGGACGGGGGATGCAGGCTCCTTTGCCCCTCCCGGCAAAAAGTTGTCCGTGATCACCGGCACGGTAGTCATCTGCACCCAGACGCGGGCCGCGTCATTGTTCACCGGGACGAGGTCCGGCGCTTTGATCCACTTCGCGCTCCAATCCTCCGGCTCAAGTAAGCCGACCTCGAGGCTCGCGGTGTCCGACCACTGGGTTTCCTGGCCATTGTTTCCCCATGACTTTACCCGCCACCACACCGGCTGACGCGAGACCAGCGGCTTCCCTCCATAGTCGACCAGATGGGACTGGTCGGATTCCACCTTCCCGCTGTCCCACAGGTCCGCCTCTCCTTTCGCCAGCTTCTCCGGCGATGAAGCCGCTTGCACCTGATACGCAGTTTGTTTTGCGCCCGGAACTGACTCCTCGACGATCCAGGAGAAACGTGGAAGGGCGGTGTCAACCGCCAGTGGACTGGTGAGAAACTCGGTTTTCAGCGACGTCGGTTTGGTCGCCCGAACTTCCGGCGGCGAGTGCGGTTGATTGATAACCCGCTTGAGGGCTACCGGGCCGATAAGGCCGGATGGCAGCAGCGGCTGGTCAGGGTTTTGTTTCAGGGGCGGGGTTAAGAGCAAAAAAGGCTTCAGCTTTGGAGCTCGGGCGTCGCCGATCAGGCGGTTGGGCCACTGGTTGACCACAGCGATCTCCAAAGTGTTGTCGCGCTCCTTGGCGGCCTTGGAGATTTCGACGCGCCACGGTGCGGTCCAGACCACGCCCAGCGGTTGGCCGTTGAGCTTTACCTCCGCCAAGTCCTTCACAGTGCCAAGGTCGAGGTAGAGCGGTCCGGAGTCCGGCTTCACCCCTTTGGGCAGATCGAAGGTCTTCCGGTAAACCGCCGTGCCTGCATAGTAGCGGATGCCTTCCTCGGGCCGCTTGCTCCAATCCTGCAGCGAATCGAACACCACCTCGCCAGGACCCCGGCGCTGCGTATCGAACGTGACCTGCCATGGACCGTTGAGCGTCTCTGCGGTTTGCAGAACGGGAAAGTTTTTCCCTTTGAACCGATTCACGGCCTTGGAGTCGCGGGAAAAGACAACGAACGCGCTCTGCCGAGGGAGGAACTCCAAAGGAACGGTGGTGGCACCGTCTTTTTCGCTGAACTCAGGCAAGGCGCGGCGCGTGCCGTCCACCGAGTCCCACCATTCAGGTTTCGCGCCGGACACGCGGAATGTGACGGCCACGTTCCTTGTTTCGTCCGATTGGTTGGACACAAAATAAATGTCCGTCTCGCCGTCCCGACGGTGAATCCAGTCAAACGGGGCCTGCCCGTCCGGGCCGGAAATCTGCACATCTTCGCGAAGACCGTCGGCTTTCAGGATTTCGGCAGGACCCATGCCGCAAGCGACTCGGCCCCGACCCACGGAACGGATCCCTGTGGCGGGCTTCTCACCCGAGCCCCAGAGTTCGTCGGCGAGCTGGCGGACTTCCTCGTCGCAGCGGGGATTGTCGGAAAGGCCAGTCGCCGAGACCGGTTTCGGACCGAGGAGAGCAAAGCCTCCGGCCACAACCAGGTCTCTGATTCGTCGCAAGGAAGCCGGATCCACCATTGTCTGGGTCGGCGGCATGACGAGATAACCGTAACTCAGGCCGCTCGGGAGAAGCAGTCGCCCCTCCTTGACGGTAAGACGGTTCAGCAACACATCGGTGTTAACGATATCCGCGTTGCAGCCCAGCGGCAGAGCCGGACGCATCGCGCGCCGGTCAGGACAGCCGTAGGGAACCGCATCCCCGGTCCAGTAAGCAAAGTCAGCTATGAAGGTTCCCCGCTGCAAAAGCGCCGAGCACCGGGCGAGATATTCGGTAAATGCATGGGACTGCTTCCACCATGTCATGTTACGATTGAAATGAATCCCGTAACCCTTCGAAGCATGCATGGAGCCTTCCCGGTCGGCCGGTTGCAGGCCGGAAAAAAAGTAGGCCACGTGCTGCAGGCCGTCGCTAAAGGCGCGGTCAGCAGTTGTCTTGAGGCTGCAAGGCGGATCGTTAAGGAGGTAAGCCTCGCGTATCTCCGGTGTGTAGCCGTGGCGGCCGGCGATGTCGTAGTAGGAAATGAAAGTCTCGGCGGAACAGGCAGGTTTGCCGTAGATGTGCGACGCGGAAGCGGCCAAGCGGATCGTGTTCAGGCCCAGTCCAAAGGCCAGGGCACGCGGCGCAAGAGGAGATTCCTTGTCAATCTTGTGAACCAGGAACTGTATCGACTGCAGCTTCCCGGTCAGCGGGTGCCGTTGCGGATGAAAGATTTCCCCCTGCGGCAGATCGGCCACACCAAAGATCCGCAGGCTGTCGGCGATAGGCGACGCCACGCCATAGCCACCCTGAGTTGTGAATTGCAGCCCCATCTCGTGCAGACGCTTGGTCCAGTGAGCGAAGTGGTTTTCCACCAACAGGTCGGAAATCGTGCGGCGATAATCGTGCAAAAAGCGGGAGCTTAAAGGCGCAGAGCCGATGGGGATGCCTGCCAGCACCGGCAGCCACGGAGTCACGTCATAGCCGCGGCGTTTTCGGAACTCGTCCGGAAAGTCCGGCGTCCATGTCTGCCGTCCATTTTCCCAACTGTCGTAATGCATATGAGTCCACGTCCTGGCGACCTGTGGGCCGGCCCCCGGAAGCAGCTTCTCCACGCTCTGCTGGAGGTGATAGTCCAGTGCCTCCTTCCGGAAAAAATCCGGTGCCCAGGGGCTCAGTACCGTGCAGCCAAAGCGAAGAATCGTCCATTCGCCGGGCGGCGCATCCCAGTCGATTGTTCCATCCGCTTTCATCATGGAGGTGAGGTTGACCACGTCCTCCGGCCTGGGTGCGGGTGCACCCGTCTCAAGCCACTGCGGGTCATCAAACAAATCGGGGGCTTCGGGAGGAAAGGAGGAATAGTTGTCCTTCGCCGTCATCAGATCAAAAGGCTGGATGCCCCACAGCAGGCCGGTTTCGGCGCGTTGCTTGGGAAGCGGTTTGGCTCCGGCAGTTTTGCGCACAGCGAGCGCGGCCACATCCGTGTAATACTTGTTAACCGGCGGGGTTTGACCCTTGGGGGTAAACTTTTTGGCGAAGCTCGTAAAAGCCGGATCATTGATCTCCGGCTGCGCCAAGATAGCATGCACCGTGCGGCCCCCAGTCACCGAGGTGGCGGTGTGGACGATCCTCTTCTGCGCGAACTCGGGTGTCATCCACGGAAGTTTCTTGCAAGCCCACGAGCAGTCGTTATTGAGCTGAATCTGCAGCCCAAGGCGGTCGGCCTCCTTGAGCGTGTGCTCAAACAGCGGCGGCCAATCGGGCTTCATGTAAAGGTCATAGGGAAACAGTCGCGCTCCTTGGATGCCCTCCGATTGCATGGCTTCGAGATCCTGCGTGATCTTCTCCGGGGTTGCAGAAATCTGCCAATACCAGTGAACGAACGGTTTCGCAGCGGCGGGCGGCGAGGCAAAAGCCTGTTCGAGAGAAACTGGGCCGAGCAAATCCGCATCCTTGGCGAATCCTCTCTCGGAAAGGAGTGCCACCAGCAAAGCGGTGAGGCAGGTGAGAGTGGGTTTCACAATGAGGTCAGTGTTTGAGGTAACTCGCCGCGAAGACTGCTTGGCGATGCTGGGGACTGAGGGCGCGTTTCATGGTGCGGTGGGATGGGGAGAAAGGGCGGGTTAGCGAAGCGTCAGGGTGCCGCCGTCCACCGCGAGCGCAGTGCCGGTGATGAAGCTCGCCTCGTCCGCGCAGAGAAAGAGTGCGGCTGCGGCGATTTCGTCGGGCTGCCCCATGCGCCCGATGGGCTGGGCGAGCGAGAGTTTCTCAAACATCTCCGCCTCGCGGCCCGCGTAGTTCTTCGCGATGAATCCATCCACGAACGGCGTATGCACGCGGCCGGGGAGCAGGGCGTTGCAACGCACAACGTGGGCAAGGAAGTCCTTCGCCACGGAATATGTCATGCTCAGCACCGCGCCTCCTCTGGCAAAGAGGCGTGCGCTGGCGAGTCCAATGCCGGAGGCACCTCCGGTGATGACGTCGATAGGGTTTTGAAGATTGCTTTGGTTCATCAAGAAAAGAACTGGTAGGAGGTCATACCAGTGACTAAACGCGAGCGGATTTCGAGTTCTTGCGCGAGGACCCTTTAGATTTTTGTGGGTGAATGAAGAAGTCTCGGAAGCTTGGCTTCAATAACGTCATCACTCCATTTGTGCAGCCTGCTCTTCCAGACGTTCGTCCGAGTTGATGAAGGCCCAGCAGATGGCACCGAGGAAGTAGCTGAGGGCGAAGAGGCCCATGTTGATGGTCCAGTTGTTGTTTGTGGCGGCGAGCACGAGTGGCACGGCCATGGGTGCGATGGCTCCGCCGACTTGGCCCATCATGTTCATGCTGCCGGAGAGTGCGCCGGTGTGGCGTCCGCCGACGTCCATGCACGCGCCCCAGGCACCCGGCATGGCGAGATCGCTGCACAAAGCCGCGAGACCAATGGCCAGCACGGAGGCCACGGGGGTCTGAAGTTGCATCGAGATGATCAGCATGAGCCCCGCAGCGCCCATGCCGAGCACTCCCAGCCAACGGCGCGTGCGGGCGATGCTGCCAAGCCACACATCCAACCGCGCCGAAAGCAGACCCGCGAGGATGGAGCCGATGCCACCGAAGAACAGCGGCACACAGGCCAGCAAGGCTCGCTGCATGTCGCCCAAGCCGGTGAACTGTTCCTTCAAATATGTGGGGAACCAGGTGATATAAAAATACCAGGCGTAGGACATGAAAAAATACTGCGCCCAGAGCATCCAGACCGTGCGGGAGGCCAGCAGCTTGCCCCATGGCATCGAATGATCACCGCTGTGCTGCGTTTCCCCGATGACAGCCAGCTCGGCAGCACTGACGCTGGGATGATCCTTCGGATAATCGCGGAACCAGCGGTAGAACGACAGCGCCCACACCACGCCCAGCAGACCGAAGATCAGAAACACCCAGCGGTAATGCAGGCCGAGCCCGAACTTGCCCTCACCACCACTCGCCAGCATCCAGCCGACAATGAGCGGTGTGAAAGCACCACCCCAGCGGGCGCTCAGCCACAGAACGCCCTGCGCTTTGACGCGCTCAGACGCCGGAAACCAATTGGTAAATGCCTTCGTGATGTTCGGAAAACAACCCGCCTCGCCCATGCCAAAGAAGAATCGACTGACCACCAGCGACCAAAGATTCCACGCCCAACCCGTGGCCACCGTGAAGAGAGACCACATGCCCACCACCCGCATCAGCACCTTGCGCGGCCCGATGCGATCTCCGAGCCAGCCACCGGGGATTTCAAACAGCGCATAAGCCCAACCAAACGCCGTGAAGGCATAACCCATCTGGATTTTCGTTAGACCCAGTTCCGCCTGCGAAATGCAGACGCGGTCCACATAAGTGATGATCGCCAAGGTAACGGCGAAGAAGAGCACGACGCGGCGTGCTTGGGATGGAGGAGGATTAGTCATGAAAAAAGAGTGCGGTGGAAGACATACATCATCGAATCCAAATGCCTTTCCCGGTGCCGCCTTTCGGTGTGGTCTTGGGGTAGTCGGGGTTGGGCTTCTGCTCGATGACTTTGACGACTTGCTCGATGGGCAAATCTGTCTGCGAGTCCTTAGTGCGGACGCCGGAAATGCTGACGTTGCGCACGGTGCAGTCGAGGTCGGGGGAGAAGATTTCCGTCCACTTCTCTGGCTTGCTCGGACCTCCGCTCTGGTAGGTCATGGACTTCGGACCAATAGCGAGGAGGTGCCATTCAGGAGTGACGGGATGATTCACGCGGACGTTGTGAACGATGAGGCCGTCGGCGTTGGCGTGGACTTCGATCTTGCCCGGGTGATTGAAGGTGAGATCTTCAAAATGGAGCTTTTTGAGCGTGCCGACGCCGAGGCTGAAGTCGTTGTCGCGACCGAGTTCGAGGTTCGGCTGGTCATAAAGCTTGAACTCACGAATGTCCGTGATGCGGCGCAGCGTGATGTCGCTGATGGGGCAATCGAGCGTAGCGCCATCGTCAAAACGTTTCACGCCGGGCAAGATGCGGATGGAGTTGGCGGCTGGCACATCTTTGGGCGCTCCGGTCACGTCTTCGATGACGATGCGTTCGATGGGGCCGTAGCTGGGCGCGTAGTTCTTCCATTCCCAGGCATTGAGCGCGACATTGTCATCGTGCGAATCGCCGCGCACACCACGAATGACGCCATCGCTTGAAGGACCATTCACATGCACGCCGTCGCGGTAATGCTCTTGCAGCGTGATATTCTCGATTGTGAACTCATGCGCGTTCGCCAGATGCACGCCGAAGGGCCGACTCTGGCGGATGGTGACGTTCTTCACTGAGACGCGGCGCACGTTTTGCAAAAGGATGACGCCATGCGTGCCGAAAGCCGGATTCTCCTTCGCTGAATGGCCGCGCATATTGCCGTTGGATTCAGCTCGGGACACGGCCAGTGTCGTCCAGATGCCGCCTTCGATAGTGATGTCCGTATCGAGCTGCATATCGGCGGGCACGGGCTTGGTGTTCATGGTGGCGACATGCTCGTTGCGCACCATGCAGGTGTTGCTGCCGGGCTTGAGGCGAATCTCAGCAGTTGGATCTGCGCTGATTTTCTGACCCGATTTTAAGACGAGAGGGCTGTCCAAATAATAGGGCTTTGCTTGTGCCGGGATATGCAGCGTTCCCTGTGCGTCCAGCGCCGCTTGCATGGCTTGCGTCCACACTTCGGCGGTGACGTTGCGCGTTTCGGCTTTGCCGGAGGCGTCCGGCCATTTCTCGGTCCAGGTCTCTGTGCGGACGAGTGGCTGGAAATCGGACAGCTTCTTGGCGACCGGTGTTGGCAGCTTGTCCGATGGTTTGAGATAATCCAGCGACACGAAGAAGGTGTCCAATTCGCGAATAGTGCGGTGGAAACATCGCGTGGCTTCCTCTCGCGGCTCGCCTTTGCCGCGCCCGGGATTGAAGAAGCCGTGCGGTTGGCCTTCGTAGGCTTTCAGTTCGCAGCGATTGCCCGCGGCAGTCATGGCTTTGGCAAAGAGTTCCACCGTGGCGAATGGCACCGCCTCATCCTTGGTGCCATGGAAGAGAATGCTCGGAGGCAGCCCAGCGCGGACGAAATGATAGGGCGATATCTCCTGCGGACGACCATCGGTGCGGACGCGGATGTCGGCGATTTTTTCATCGGAAAGCAGCCCGGGATGGCCTTCCACCGGCGACAGCACCACGGCGGGATTGAACAACGCGAGAGCGTTCGGCATGGAGCTGACTTCTGCGTGGGCTCCGTCCTCGAAGCCCGGCACCAGCGCCACCGCAGCGGCGAGATGACCACCAGCGGATTCACCTCCGGCCACGATGCGGTCGGGGTCGATACCGAGACGGGCGGCATTGGCACGAGCCCAACGAATCGCCGCCATCGCATCACGCAGGCAATCCTGCGGAATGACTCCGTGGCGGCTCAGCACCCGGTAGTCGCACGGGATCGCGACCATGCCGCGCTGCGCAAGGTAAAGCGACTGCGGCAGGAACTGCCCCGGCGATCCGCCTTTCCATCCGCCACCAAAGAAGAACAACACTGCGGGGCATCGATCCGAGGCACGATGGTTCGGCGGCGTGAAAATGTAGGCATTGAGCTTCACACCGTTCACCTCCCGATAAACCTCCACGCTCGCCCCCGGCATCTCCGGCGGGTATTTCCAACTCACAGGTGGCTCGGGAAGATCGTCTGCGGCGTGTAGTATGGCGAGCGGTGCGAGCAGCAGGGCGGTGAGGAGGGTGAGGGTGATTTTGATTATGGTTAGTTTTCCTTTTCGGTTTGGATGGTGACCTGATGTTCGCCGGCCTCGACGCTGCGCGTAAATTGGGTCCTGGGTTGTGAGTTTGGGAAACGCATTCATGAATCACTCCTTCTTCGCCGCCTTCTTCGCAGGCTGTTTCCAGGCATTGATGTCGCGTCGTTTCGGGCCGTCGTCGAAGAAGCGTTGACCGGTGCCGACGCGGTCGTAATCGCCGAGGTCCGCACGCGCGCTTTCGACCAGCTCCATCAGGCGCGCGACTTCATCGGGATGAGTGCCGGCAAGGTTGCGCGTTTCGCCGGGGTCGCTCTTGAGGTCGTAGAGTTCGACCGCGCTCACCCCATCGCCGAAGAAGCGGCCGCTGAAACCCGTCCACTTGGGATACTCGGGGCGCGGCAGAACCAGCTTCCAACGTGCGTCGCGCACGGCCTGGAGGTGCGTGTAGCTGTAGAACAGAAAATCGGTGCGCGGCGACTTGCCGGAGGGCGCGCGCAGGAAGGCACCGAGGTCGAGGCCGTCGAGCTTGCGATCAGCAGGCGGGTTCGTGCCAGCGAGCGCGGCAAACGTCGGCAGCAAATCGAGGGTGCTGGTGAGTTCGTCGCTCACCGAGCCAGCAGGGACGTTTCCCGGCCAACGCACGACGCACGGCACGCGAAAGCCACCGTCCCAGGTGACCATCTTGTAGCCTCGCAACGGCTCGGCGTTACCCGAGTGGTCGCGCGGGATGAACGGCTGGCCGCCGGGCTTCATGCCTTCAGTGGTCTCGACCCACGGGCCGTTGTCAGAGGTGAAGACGACGAGCGTGCGTTCGTCGAGGCCGAGTTCCTGGAGCGCTTTGAGGATTTCACCGCACGACCAGTCGATCTCCTCCACCGCATCACCAAACGGGCCGCCGGCGCTCTTGCCTTTGAAGTTCTCCGACGCACCGAGCGGGATGTGCGGCATGTTGTGCGCAAGGTAGAGGAAGAAGGGCTTCGCGCGATTGGCACTGATGAACTCCAATGCCTCGCGCGTGTAGTCCTGCGTGATGTGATCCCAGTTCTGCACCTCCTTCACGACGAGCTCGGTGTTGCGGAGTATCTGGCTGCGAAAGGCGTTGCTCTCGATAGTCGGCGTGAGACCGTTGTAGAGCGGCGTTCCGTAGAAATAGTCGAAGCCCTGCGCGTTGGGCATCGTCGCATTGTTCCAGCCGTCCGGCGTGCGCGCGCCGAGGTGCCACTTGCCGATGCACGCGGTGGCGTAGCCGGCGTCCTTGAGTATCTCGGCCATCGTGACCTCGCGCGGGTGCAGGACGTTGTGTTGGTTCTTACGATTGCCTGGCTCGGCGACGCGCATGGGAAAACAACCCGTCATCAAGGCCGCCCGGCTCGGTCCGCACACGGGTTGCGCGTAAAAGCTCGTGAGCTTCAAGCCCTCCGCCGCCATGCGATCCAGGTGAGGCGTCTTGATCGCCTTCGATCCAAAACAGCCGAGGTCGGCATAACCGAGATCGTCGGAGAGGATGACGATGATGTTGGGTCGCGCGGCAGCGTGCAGCACTGCCAGTGGCGCGAGCAGCAGGGCGGTGAGGAGCGGGAGAGTGCGTTTCATTGCTTGGGCGTGGGCATATTTGCGCCGGTCTCCTTGCGCCAGATGTGGAGGCGTTCGCGGAGTTGTTGGACCATTTCGGGGTGCTGGGCGGCGACGTCGTTTTTCTCAGACAGATCGGTGGCGATGCTGAACAGTTCGACGCTCTCATCTTCCAGCCACTCGATGAGTTTCCAATCGCCGAATCGCACGCTGCTGCACGGTCCGCTGCCGTGATTGCCGTAGTGCGGGAAATGCCAGAACAGGGCGTCATGCACGGGTTTGTTTTCGCCTTTGAGCAAGCTGGCGAAACTGACGCCATCTTTGTGCAGGTCTGGTTTTGCGGGCAATCCGCAGGCTTCCAACACAGTGGGCAGGATGTCGGTGTTCATCACCGGCACGTCACAGGTGCTGCCGGGCTTGGTCACGCCAGGCCATTTGACGATCCAGGGCTCGCGCACACCGCCTTCGTAGAGCCAGCCTTTGCCGCCACGGAGTGCGCGATTGCTGGTGACAGTGTGGCCACCGTTATCGCTGGTGAAGAGGATCAGCGTGTTGTCGGCGATGCCGAGTTCGTCGAGACGGGCCATGAGCCGACCGACGTTGGTGTCCATCGTCTCGATCATCGCGGCGTAGGTTGGATTCACCTGCTGCTCTGGGAGCTTCTTCGGCGAGGCACCGTGCATTGGATTGCCCTCGGTATAGGTGGGCACGGCTTCAACGGCGGGCAGTCCCATCTTCGCCGCTTTGGCCTTGTATTTCTCAACGAGTTCCAGCTTCGCCATGATCGGCGTATGCACGTCATAGAACGGCAAGTAGAGAAAGAAGGGCTGCTCCGGTTTGCGCTGCTCGATGAGCTTCATCGCCTCGCTGGTGAGGCGGTCGCAGAGGTGCTCGCCCTTCTTGCCACCAGCGACAACGCCGGGCACGCCGCGCGAGTGGTAGTTGTTCCCCGCAGCCTTGGGCACCACTTCGTTGTTCTTGTTGCCATAGGGCCAGAAAAAGCTTGGCGGCAGGCCGCCCGCGTGACCCGCGATATTTACCTGAAAGCCTTGGTCCTGCGGATAAAAACCCACATCCCCAAGGTGCCACTTGCCGACGTGCCACGTCGCGTAGCCCGCATCGCGGAGCACTTCAGCGATGGTCAGTTCTTCGAGCGGGAGTTCCATCTTCATCTCCGCGGGTAGGAACTTGCCGACCTTGCCATTGCTTGGGATGTAATCCGTGATCTTCAGCCGCGCCGGATGCCGCCCGGTCATGATGGCCGCGCGTGAAGGTGAGCAATAAGGGCTGCTCGAATAGGCCTGCGTAAAGCGCATGCCCTGAGTGGCGAGTTTGTCGAGATTCGGCGACTCGTGAAAGGTGCTACCGTAACAGGACAAGTCAGCATAACCGAGATCGTCGGAAAGGATGACGATGACATTGGGTTTGGGCTTTGGCGTATCGGCGGCGTGAAGTGTGGCCAGCGGTGCGAATAGCAAGGCAGTGAGGAGGAGACGACAAAAAGATGCGTGGTAGAAAAATGGGCTCCGGGTCTTCAAACTTTTGCCGGACATGTTTTTGTCGTTCATAGAGGAGTGATTGGTGCGGTGTTTCATCAAAGGTGGTCACTTCATTGTCTTCGCCATCGCATCCACCTCGCTCATCTTGAAGCGAACGCTGACGATGGAGCAGCCGACATCTTCCTTTCGGTAGTTCGCATAGGTCGTGGCGACTATGGTGCCGTCGGGGAGCAAGTGCAGGCCGGGGTAAAAGCCGTCTTTGAAGGTCTTCAGTAGACTCACGCGATACTGACCGTGTTTGCCTTGCTTGATGTCATCGTAGGTGCCGACCCAGGCGATGAAGCCACCTTTGTCCTTGGACTTCGGCGAGGCGTTGCGGAAGACGATGACCATGCGGCCATCGGGCAAAGAGATGCCGTGATGCCGATCTCCCGTGAGGCCCCATGGAGCGTCCACGGCTTGGCTCCATGTTTTGCCTTCGTCGCTGCTGAACATGACGAGGCTGGTGCCGCTGCGTTTGTTTTCACGCATGAGGCAGCAGAGTTCATTGCCATCTGGCGAACGGAAGACATACGGCTCGCAGGGATGCTTGCCGTCGAGCTTCGTGCCATCGCAGGCCATCACAGGCTCCGACCAGGTGAATCCGCCGTCGCGCGTTATGGATTGCAGCACTTGCAGCGTGCCGCCTTCGCCGATGCCGCCACCGCGATGAAACATGCCGAGATGCGATCCGTCCTTCAGCCGAACGATACTGGAGAAGGTCATGATGCAGCGAAAAGGATCGTCCTTGGCAATGCGTCCGCCGATGGGCGGCAGCTCACGCCAGGTCTTGCCATCGTCCTCGCTGACGATGCGTGGCATGAAGCCCTCGTGACGGCCTTCAATGAGTTTGGGGTTCTCCCTCTCAGTCAAGGTGCGTGCGGCAAAGACCCACAGGCGCTCTTTGCCCTGCGGATCGGTGATGCGATAGATGCTCGGGCAGTTCTTGAAGTTGGCGTAGTTCGGCGGCAGCACGTCGTCCATGCGCGTCCAGGTCAAACCCGTGTCATCGCTGCGTGCCATCGGCCCCGCGTGTCCGCCGTGGCCGATGTTCCAGACACAAAACATCGTCTTGTTGTCCGCCAGCATCGCCGTGGTCGGATGCGCGTGATACTCATCCGGCTTCGGCGAACCACGAGCGATGACGATTTGCCGCTGCGTGTCCTCGTAGAGGTCGATGTTGATCAACGCATCGCGCTGCTGCTGCCAAAGCCCTTTCTTTTCGGCAGGCGCAGACTCCCAAGCGCGCTTGGCGGCCTTGGTGGCATTCGCGACTTCCGGCTTGGCTTGGGCGAAAGCAGCCAGCGGCGCTAGCAGCAGGACGGTGAGGAGTGCGAGGGTGCGTTTCATGGTTTGGTTGAAATGTTCAATGCCTCTGCGTCCTTGATACGGCGAGCAGCCAAATGGTGACAGTAGTGCTCCAACTCGGTGTAGCCGTCCGTGGTGATTTTCGAGGCATCGTCAGACTGATTCGGGTCGAGATTGCGAGCGAGTTCCCATGCGTCAGGCAGGCCGTCTTGATCAGCATCGGGCAATGGAGGCGCTGGTTTCTCCAAGGCCTCGCGGTCGGCGGTGATGCGGTCTTCGTAACCCTGTTTGCCAGTCCCGTTCCGCGTGTCCGAGGCCATCAGACTGCTTGTGGCATCGTGTGGCAGCGCGCCCGCGTGCGACAGCACACGTTTGAAGGTTTCCTCACCAGTGTCGATGCGTGAAAGGCTGAGTTTCGACTCCGGCCCCTGGTCGGGGGCTGGCGGGCCGGGGCGGTTGTCGGCTTCTCGCGAGACACAGCCGCGGATGACGCGGGCGTTTGGATTCACGGGCACCGCGTTCTTCCGGCGGTCCGGGCCGAGCTTGAAGAGGCAGTTCACGATGGTGAGGCCCGGCCCCTCGGCACCCCAGGTCTGCTGGGTGTTGGAATAGTTGTAGATGACGTTGTTGATGGCCTCCACGTCAGACTCCGCATCGGTGAGCGGGCAGCGTTTAGACTGATGCGCGTAGAGGCAGTGGTGGATGGTGATGCGTTTGGATTTGGAATGCAGCGAGCCGTAGTTGTGCCACTGGCCGTTGTTCTCAAAGAAGTCCGCGTGTGCCTCCGCCTTGCGCGAGGCATCGATGCCGCACCATTGCACGGTGACATTCTCGCAGCGCACTGTGTCGAAGGTCTCGTCGCACGCACCGGCGAAGGAGCAATGGTCCACGATGACATTCTTCGCATCGAGCATGAGCAGCCCGTCGGGATCGTTCTTCGTGTGAATGCGAGTGCCCCGGAAGCGAAGGAAGCGCAGGATGACGTCCTCACCGCTGATGTCGAAACGCCGGTAGTTGTAAACCGCCACCCCATGCGGCGAGGTCTCGCCCGCGATGGTCACCTGGTCGTTCTCGGGAGTGATGGTGAAGGCGATCTCGTCGTTGCAGTCGATCACGCCGCTCACATCGAAGACAATCGTGCGAGGATCCTTCACCTCATTGATGGCCCAGGCGAGGCTGCCAGGGCCACGTTTCTTTAAAGTGGTGACATGCACCACCCGCCCGCTGCGGCCACCACGCGAGAGGGAGCCGTGGCCCTCGGCTCCAGGAAATGCCTGTAGCTGACGACTGGATTCGGGCTCGGCCTGTAGCGCGGCCAGGGGCGCGAACAGCAGGGTGGGGAGGAGGAATGTGTGTTTCATGGCAGTGTGGTGATCACTACTTCGGGGCGGATGGCAGGGCTTTGAGCCACGCTAGATTGAAGACGTAGTGGTTCTTGCTGGTGAGTAGCTGGAGGCGTCCGTCGCGGGTTTGGGTGATGGCGAGGTAGCCCTGCGGTTCAGCCATTGTGTCGCTCATCGTGAACATGCCGCGGTTGATGGTGCTCACCTCGCGCGCCGGGCCGCCGGGGGTGATCAGCCGACGGTCCGGCCAGGTCTTGCCCTCGTCATAGGACACAGCGGCAAACAAACCGTAGCCGGTGAACTCGCAGTCCTTGCTCTTGAATGTCATACCCTTGCGGTTGCCTTTGTAGAAATCGAGAACTTGATCGGTGAACGAACACAGCAGGATGGGACCTTCTTGGAGCCGGATCATCGCGGGACGCTGGACGGAAGTCACAGCCGGAAACTCGCTGGCTGCATAGGTCCAAGTCTCGCCCTGATCGCTGCTGAAACTGAACAAGGCCTTTCCGCCGAACGCGGCGACCTGTGCAGGATGTGGCCTGCCGATGGTCATGAGCCTCCCATCGCCAAGTTCCACCACCGGCGCATGAATCCCGGCGTGCCGGCTTCCCTTGCCACCCGGACGAACATCATCATTCGGGTGGCGGGCGCCGACCGAAGTCCAGCTCTTGCCGTTGTCGCTGCTCTTGTGCAGCGACACCCCGACATCCTGTGTGATGATGAGCGCTCCTTCCCGGGTGCGGATCATTCCAGCACCGGTTTCCCCCTGCGGATAGATCGGTTGGGCTTTCGACCAAGTGGTGCCGTTGTCGGTGGAGGTGCGGACGATGTTCTCGGAGTGGCCATTGGCCAAATGGTAGATGGTTTGGTCTCCATCCCACCACAGCTTGGGGGCGTGGTCGTTGATATCCTGCCCATCCCAGAAGGGAGAAGCCTCCTCCCACTCGCTTTGGCCAAACCTCAGACGGCTGGCGGCATTGCACAGCTCCGTGGCCCCTTCCAAGACGGTGGAGAACCAAACGGCAAGCAGGTCCCCGTTGGGACATTCGGTGATTCCCGGGCTATGGTTGTGCGCGGAGAATAGCGGGACCGCCGATCCTTCCGGGATTTTGACAAAGGGCTTCGGGCCGCTGAAAAACGGCTCGTCCTGCGGCGGCATCTCGATCTTGGCCACTTCCTGCTTCAAATCCCGCGCGTGCTTCGGTGGTGGCACCTTTGTGAGCAACTCTCCTGTTGGCTCCTCTCCCAAAACCACGCGGAACCCGAAAATGCTCGCGCTGGATTCCGGAATCCACGCCCCGCGGTTCGCGCTGCGCACCAGTCTTGAAAGCATCGAATGCGGCCCATCGCGGAAGACACGGAACTCCCCGTCGCTTCGGCCCCGTGGATCGGTGTGCTCCCCGGCCTCGTAAGGGCCATACCAATCACTGCACCATTCGGAGAGGTTGCCATGCATGTCGTAAAGGCCCCAGGCATTCGGCGCACGCTGCGCCACCCGCAGCAAGGGTTGGCCCTTTTTCAATGCCGCCGCCACGTCGTCGGGAATGACGAACCCATCGCCCGCCAATTTCAAAGACGCCCCCTCTGCACCAATAGGCAGGTATTCCGGCGCTCCTTTACCGTCCGGAAAGTAGAAGTTCCAGGGGAACAGTTTCGGGTATCCAAACCGTGTATACCACGGCAGGAATCCATCCGGCAGTTTGTCTCCGGTATTGAAAACCGTCGTCGTCCCGGCGCGGCAGGCATACTCCCACTCCGCCTCGGTCGGCAGGCGGTAGGCCTT
Organism: Verrucomicrobiaceae bacterium; assembly: GCA_021151605.1. GTDB lineage: Bacteria > Verrucomicrobiota > Verrucomicrobiia > Verrucomicrobiales > Verrucomicrobiaceae > Prosthecobacter. The sequence continues at coordinate 8,158 of JAGKWZ010000054.1, read as the reverse complement.
GCCTTCCTTCTTTGAGAGCCATTGGCAAAACTCGACCGCTTTGTGCCAACTGATCCCGCTGGCCGCCTCATCCGGCAAGCCCTTGCCTTGGCGATACTCGGGATCGAATTGCCGATACTGCTCTACCGTCACCTCGGTGGCCCCGATGTGGAACGGCCTGGAGATCTTTACCTGATGCACGGGCTTCTCATCCCAGTCCGCCCGATCCGACTCCTCGGGATGTTTTTCCATATCATAGTCTGTCTGCGGCCCGTCCTGGCCCATCGTGAACGTGCCGGGCTGGATGGGCATGAGCTTCATGCCGATGGAGTTCGTGATCGGCTCGGCAGCGTGCAGTGAGGTCATAAGACAAAAAAAAGTGAGACAGAAAAATGGTGTTCGAGTCTGCCTATTTTTGTCTGCGATCTTTTTGTCGTCTTGATGGGTGAGTGTGTGTTTCATGGCAAATCGCTTCACGGTTGGAACTCGATCCAGTTCAGGCCGAGTTCGGTGTTCTTGTCGGCGCAGCGGGCGACGACGCAGACATCGGTGAGGCCGTTGGCGTTTGTGAGCGTGGCGGGGATGGAGAGGAACTCGCCTGAGTCGGCTTGGCCGGAGGGCTTCACTTCGACGCTGGCCAGCACGGGGCCGGTGGGGGAGCCGCTGCGGAGTTCGAGAGTGCCGCCCTTGGTGTCGAAGCAACCGGCGCGGACGGTGATGTGCGAGATGCCGGCGAGGTTCAGGTCGCGCCAGAGGATGTGGGTGCCGTCCTTGAAGTGGCCGACAATAGCCTTCTCCCCGTAGGCGTGCTCGACGTAGGCCATGCCGTGGTTCTCATCATAGAGCGCGGCTTTCTTGCGGCGGGAATGCAGCACTACCGTGCCTTCACCAAGCAGGCGCGGCAGGGTGGCTTGCTTGCCATCGTCGGTGTAAGCGGCGGTGAGGATGAGCACGCCCTCGTCCACGCGGGTGCCTTTCTCGGGCTTCTTCGGCGCGGAGAAGGTGCCGCTGGCTCCGGACTGCGGCGGACTGGCGGGATCGTCCTTGAGCGAGAGCACCCAGGCGACCATGCGGCGGAGTTCCTCGATGCTGTGCTGCGGATGTGGCGGCATGGGAAGCGGCCCCCAGACACCAGCGCCGCCGCTGAGAACTTTCTGAGCGAGACGTTCGGCGGCAGCGGGGTCGTCCTTGTATTTCAAGGCGACGGTTTTGTATGGCGGACCAGCCGATGGAGTGTCGGCCATGTGGCAGGCGAAGCAGGTGCTGGCGCGCATCAGGGCGAGTCCGGGATCGCTCACTTCCTCGTTACCCTCGCCGGCAAAACGGCGTCCGCGAAACTCGCCCTGCACGGTGGCGAGATTGGTCTGCACCGCGTCGCCATCGGTTTCGGTGACGGACACCTGATAGGGAATCTTGGAATCCCAATCAAAGAACGAACCATGCGCAGGCGACTCGAAGCGCACGACGGGTCGACCATTGCCGACGAGAATCATCTCCTTCGCCGTGCTCTTCGCGCCGCTGCTGTCGAGCGCAGTCACGCTGACTTCGTAGCTGCCGGGTTGATCAAAAGTGTGGGCGAACTTCGCTCCATCGCCGGCATGTTCCTTGCCCGCGATGCTCCAGACAAACTTGAGCGCATCGCCATCGGGATCGCTCGAAGCAGCCGCATCAAAGTTGAGCGGGAGCGGTTGTTTGCCTGCCGTTTCGATCGCGCTGAGGCGTGCCTCTGGGGCGCGATTGCCACGACGATACACGACCCGCACGATGCGGCTGTCGTTGTTTTCCCACCACTGGTCGCCATACTCGATCATGTAGAGTGCACCATCGGAGCCGAGCTTCATGTCGATGGGGCGGCGAAAATTCCAGGTCGGCACGAAGGGCTCGATCTCCGGCCCAGGGGTGTCGAGCTTCACGGTCTGTATCCAGTTGCGCATCCACTCGTAGATGAAGAGGCGGCCATCGAGTGCCTCAGGGAGCTTGATGGGTGAAGGATTCGCCGCGTCGTAGTGATAAACCGGTCCGGCCATGATCGTTCGCCCGCCGCTTCCGACGGTGGGGAAGTCCTTCGAAGGCAGGCTCGAATACCAGATGAGCGCGGGCTTCGCGGGTGGCAGTTTTTGGATGCCGGTGTTGCGCGGTGAGAGATTCTCCGGCGACTGCGGGTCGTAGCGCTTCACCTCCTTGTTCGCGGCGAAGTCATAGAGCGGCAGTGCTTCATTCGGCCCGACAAAGAGCGGCCAGCCGAAGTTCCCTGCGGTTTGCGTGGCATTGAGTTCCTCGTAGCCTTCCGGCTTCACGCCGAGCGCGGGCATGATGTTCGGGCCGACATCGGCGAAGTAGAGCGTGCCCGTCTTGTCATCCACGGAGAGGCGGAAGGGATTGCGCACGCCCATGGCGAAGACCTCCGGCCTGCCGTCCTTGCCATCGGCAAAAAGATTGCCCTCGGGAATCGAGTAGCCGCCCTCCGGTTTCGGATGAATGCGCAACACCTTGCCACGCAGGTCGCGCGAGTTGGCGGCGGAGCGGAAGGCGTCCCAGTTTTTGCGATCCGGCCGCGTGTCCTGGGGCAAGCCTGGATCATAGTGACAATTGTCGCCATTGCCGATGTAGAGATCGCCTTTTCCATCCATCCACATCGCGCCGCCCATGTGGAAGACATGCTCGGTATCGTAAGGCCATGACAGCAGCTCGCTCTCGGACTCCGCCGCCATCCGGCCGTCCTTCACCGTGAAGCGACTCACCCGCACGGTGCCGAGTTTCGCCGTCGGCGCGAACAAGGCATAGATGTGCCCGCTCTGCTCAAAATCCCGCGCCACCGCCATGCCGAGCAGGCCGATCTCGCCCTTCGCATACGTCGGCACCGTGCCCAGAATGCTCACGCCGCCTGACTTCGCGTCCCAACGTTTCATCGTGCCCCAGAACTCGGCAAAGATGACATCGCCACCCGGCAGCACTTCCATCTGGATCGCATCACGCGCCGTCGGCACGAGGATTTCCTTTTCATAGCGAGCTGGATCAACCGGCTCGGCGGCGTGGAGCGTGCCAATGAAAAGACAAAAAAATGGGAGACAGAAAAATGGGTTTCTGTTTTTCATCATTTTGACTCCAATCTTTTTGTCGTGACTCAGGGCGAGGTCGTTGTTGATTTTCATGGCTATGGTGAGGTTGAAGGGATGCTGAACTTCTCTCCTGGATCGAGGAGTTGGATGATGTGACTCACCTCATAGGGGCGAGTGACGAGTCCGGTGGCTCCGGCGCTGTGCCATTGCATCATGCAGACGTGGTTGGAGGTGCCGAGGATGACGGGTGCGCCTTCGGCCTCGTTGAGGAAGGCGGATTTTTCGGCGAGGATCTGCTGAGCGTTCTCAGGCTTCTGAATGTTGTAAACGCCACCGGAGCCGCAGCAGTCCTTCGCCTTGGGCGCCATTTCCCAACGGTAGCCGGTGGCGTCGAGCACCTTCGCGGGAATGCCTGCGGCCTTCTGTCCATGCACGAGATGGCAGGGCAGATCCACATAGACTCGCGTGCCATCATCGCAGGCACGCTGCCGGCGCACGGGACCGAGTTCACCGAGGAAGCCGAGCACATCACGCACGGGTTTGTCGGGCTGCAAGGTCTTGCCGAGAGCATAACCGCAGCCGGACGAATTGCTGACGATGGCATCGACTTCGAGCGGGCCAAACGCTCGCCGGTTCTGCTCACGAAGCGCTTCGACACCCTCAAGTCCGGTGTGCTCCTGGAACGCGCCGCAGCAGCCTTGGCCCTCAGGAATGATGACTTGGACGTTGTTCTCAATGAGCACGCGCACCGTGGCGAAGTTGATTTCGCGGAACATGGCTTCCATCAGGCAACCCGTGAGAAAAGCCACCCGCGGTCCGGTGGGGCGATGTCGCTGCATGAGTTCATCGGCATACGCGGCGGTGCTTTTCAGAGCCGACGGACGGCCAGGGAAGAGAAAACGATGCACTCTGAGCCCGGCGCTTCGCAGGAGCCGCGCTGGCAGCATGGCGAGATTGAACAACATCGGACGAGTGACCGCTGCGGCTGCCAATCGAAGCGCGAGCTTTGGTTTGAAGCGATGCGAGGCGACGTGTTCATGACGAACATGCTCGAAGATCTCACCATACGGCACCGTCGCTGGGCAGGCCGTCTCACAGGCGAGGCAACCGACACATTCAGCGGTGTAAAAGTCGGTCCATTCATCTTGCAGCAGCCGTCCTGCCGCTTCCTCACTCCACAGCCGCAGACGACCACGCGGCGAGTTATTTTCATCGCCAGTGAGCTTATAAGTGGGGCACACCGCGAGGCAGAAGCCGCAGTGCGTGCAGTTGGAGAAGTAGTTCGGCGGCATTGCTTCAGTGCTCATGAATGGCTTCCTCCAGCGTGTTGAGCCAAGCAGACTCGGTGATGGTTGGCGGCGTGGCAGGCAACCAGCGTGAGTGCCAGTCACCACCGAGGGTGTGGAGTTCTGCCGTGTAAGGTTGGACGAGAGCTTGCGTGCGTTCAGTGAGGTCTTCGCTCTCGTTCATGTAAACGTGGACGACACCGCTGTAACACAGCGCAACACAACGGCGCGCACCCTGCGCGATTTCCGCAGAGAGACCGATGACACGATCAGGCGTCGTCTTGATCACGAGATCGGGAAGGCCATCGAGAGGCGGAGGCACGTTGCTTTGCAGCGTAAGCTGAGTGCTGGACGATGCAGCGACGTGTTCGAGCTGTTGGATGAATATGGACGCCTCCTCTGGCACACAATGGATCATCACACGGAGGAACGAAGCCCTGGCTTCCGTGATGTAATCCACCGCATCCCACCAGTGCATCCAGCCGCTGTGAAGAAGTTTTGAGACACATGAGCGCAAGGCCTTCGAGTCTCCGTCGAAGCGGGCGATGGCCGTGAATCCACAATCAGGCCGCAACCGCAAAACATAGTCCACAGGCTCGCCATAGCGCGAGCCGCTGTGCAGCAGGAAGCGGAGCCAATCGTAGCCGGTCGTAGTTTTGACCACACGCTCACCGATGCGCGCGATGCGTCCACTGGGCAGCCGCCAGTTCATGCCGAGGATGTTATCGCAATAGGGCCCGAAGCGGCAAGACGCAGGCGCATGAGTGGTGGCGGCGATTTGTTCGCGCAAGGTCTTCACTTCATCCAAGAGAAGCGGAAAACGAAGACGATGCGCGCGAGCTTGCGAATGAATGTCAGACGCTGTCGCATTCGCGGGCAGGCACAGCGTGCCATCCACTTCATCCAGGAAGAGAACGAAGAGACGTTCGTTCAGCATGGGAGGGAAGACGTTCATGCGATGAAGCGGCGATTGTCGAAAACCTTGAGCGGATTCATTTGATGCGCGGGATTGAAGGCGGCTGGCACGGAGAGTTGGAGACGCATGGAGTCCGGACCAAACACCAGCGGCATGTAGGCGGACTTGTCATCGCCGATGCCGTGCTCACCGCTGAGCGTGCCGCCGACTTCGATGACGCGTTGCATGAGTCGTTTGCTGATGAGTTCCACCTTCTCCAGTTCACCCGGCACCCGCGAGTCGAAGAGGAAGTTCGGATGCAGATTGCCATCGCCTGCGTGGAAGATATTGACTGCGCGGATGTTCGCGGCATCGGCTTCATCATAGACAAGCTGCAGCACCTCAGCCAGCGCACGCTTCGGTATCACCGCGTCCTGCACGACGTAACTGGGGCTCAACTGGCCGAGCAGACCACCTGAGGCTTTGCGGGCTTTCCAGAGCTTTTGGCGAAGAGCCTCCTCATCGCTGAACATCACGTCGTTCGAACCTGCATGACGCAAAAGCTCGGCAACGGACTGCACGCGAGCATTCACGAGCGCCTCAGGGCCGTCAATCTCCACCAGCAGCATGAACGAACCCTCGGGCAATCCGCAAGCCATTTGACTGCTCTCCACCATCACAACACCACGCGGATCAAGCATCTCGATCGCCGCCGGATACGACGAGTGCGCCACCAGCGCATGAATCGCCGCCTCTGTGGTTTTCAAATCGGGATAGGTCGCGCGAAAGGTCCACACTTTCTCCGGCAGTGGCAGCAGTCTAAGCCAAAAGCGAGTGAAGGCCGCCAGCGTGCCTTCGGAGCCGATCATGAATCGTTTCCAATCCTCGCGCCAAGGCCCGCGACCACCCGCAGGTCCACCAAATCGATGCACGTTGCCATCCAGCATTACCGCCTCAACACCGAGCACATAGTTGCTCGTCACGCCGTAGCGAAAGCAGTGCGCACCGCCTGCGTTCGAAGCCACATTTCCCCCGAGCGTGCAGACCGGACCACTCGATGGATCAGGCGGATAAAACACGCCATGCGGCTTCAACGCAGCATCAAGGTCATTGAGCCCCACACCGCATTCCACCTCACACCAGAAGCCTTCTGTATTGATCTCCCGAATCTTCTTCAACGCCGATGTGTGAACAACCACGCCACCCTGCACCGCCACCGGCCCACCCGAAAGCGAAGTGCCAGCCCCACGCATCACCACCGGCACACCAAGCGACTTCGCCCCACGCATGAAACCAGCGAGTTCCTCCGCATCCGCCGGAATCACCACCGCATCCGGCAAGTGGTTCTTATAGCCCAACCCATCCGCGCCATAGCCCGCAAGCTGCGCCGCCGAAGTCAGCACACGCCCGCGAGGCAGCAGCGCTTTCAGTTGATGTTCGAGAGAAGATATCACACGCGAAGTCATTGAAGCGTCATGCCACCGCCGTGAAGGCCCGTGCCACCTGTTGTGATTCACCAAGACTGGCGATGCCGAGCTCTACCACGTCACCGGGTTTCAGGAACACAGGCTCAGGCTTCAAACCAAGCCCCACACCCGGTGGCGTGCCCGTGCTGATGACATCGCCGGGCAGCAGGGTCATAAACTGGCTGATGTAACTCACCAGCTTCGGCACACCAAAGATCATCTGCGCCGTGCTGCTGTTCTGCCGTGTCACACCATTTACCTTCAGCCACAGCGGCAGGTTATGCGGATCAGGAATCTCATCCGCTGTCGCCAGGAAAGGCCCCAGAGGTGCAAAGGTGTCGCAACTCTTGCCCTTCACCCATTGACCGCCGCGCTCGAGCTGCCACTCACGCTCGCTGTAATCATTGTGCAGGGCGTAGCCAGCCACATGATTCATCGCATCTGCCTCGCTAACATACTGTGCCTTTTTGCCGATGATGATCGCCAACTCCACTTCCCAGTCTGTTTTATGCGAGCCCCTCGGTATCACCACATCATCATTCGGTCCGACGATGGACGACGTGCTCTTGAAAAACAGAATCGGCTCCACTGGGATCGGCATTCCCGATTCCTTCGCATGATCCGTGTAGTTCAAGCCCACACACACGATCTTGCTCGGACGCGCGATACACGGCCCCAGCCGCACGCTCGCATCCACCGTAGGAGCCGTGGCCGCATTCACCTTCACCCAAGCCGCCAGCCGCTCCAAGCCTCCGCCACCAAAGAAGAGTTCGTTATAATCAACCACAAACGCCGATACGTCGATGCGGCGAGCATCGTCAAGGATGACACCAGGTTTTTCGTGATCGGGAGTGCCAAAGCGGATGAGTTTCATGAGAGGAGAAAGAATCGGAATAGACCTGTGGTAGGAGGTCATACCAGTTACTAGGCCGCCGTCAGATTTCTATCAGTTTTCTGCCAACGTCTCTATTGGCTCAGCAGCGGCCCCTAGCAACGCAGCACGCTGATTCCGCGACGTCTCCCGCTTCGGCCAGAACTTCCAACGCACGTTTGAGGCAACTCCAGTCGAGTATTGAGTTGCCGAACTACGGTGACGAACGGCGCAACACATACACTGGTTGGGTTTGTAGTCCGGTGGTTCGCCCATGGTCGGACAGATGAAACCTTCTTTGATACTGCCGATGAATTCCCAGCTAATGCCATGCTCACGAGGATGGAGAACCTCAGGGCGCAGTTTTGCGAAGGGAGGGGCTCATTCTTTCGTTGCACCTGCGGATGGCAGTGGAGCCAGTGGCGTAAGCATCAGGGCGGTGATGACGGGGGTGATGATTTATTCGTGCGTTTGCTAGAAAATTGCCTTGGCAGGCTACTGCGTGCCGATGTGTGCCGCTTCGTGCAAGGGAATCTCTTTTCGAGATCGACTGTGACCTTGGGTTCGGGCACCACCAAGCAAATTCCATGAGAACGCAAATT
>JAGKWZ010000358.1 GCA_021151605.1 Verrucomicrobiaceae bacterium | reverse complement strand
GCCTTTGGTGATGACGGTGCCGTTTGCGAGTGTGTAAGGATAGCCAGCAGAGCCGGTGTTCGGGATTTCGATCTCGTGATTGCTGAAGACACGCACGGTGTTCGCATTCAGCGAAAAGGCACCGAGGCCGTCGAGTGTGCCCACAGGCGAGAAATTGCCCGCCGAGTTCGGGTTGAGTGCGCCGGTGGCTCCGGTGATCGTATCGCCAATGGTGAAGATGGGTGTCACGAGATAGCCATTGCCGGGAACGGCCTTCATCATCGCCGTGGCACCGCTGCCACCGAGGATGGAGTACTTGATGCCTTCCTTGCCGTTGATGTTGGAATTGAGCTGACCCACCACCGTGCCCGCTGGCGCATTTTGCGAGGCGCTGAACGGCCCCAGGTTCGTGATCGGTGGCTGCGCGGTGTTGAAGTTCCACGTCGTCGTGTCGGCGATGCCGGCGTAATCATTGCCTGAAGTGTCCTCGATGGCTCCAGCGCTGATTTGCACATAATAACTGCCCGCAGACTCCAACGAGGCCGTGGGATCAATCGTCACCGTGCCGAGATTCACGGTGATCTGGCTGCTGGTGACCGGAATGGCTTCGAACACGGAATTGTCGCCGCTGCGAAGGATCGTGATCGTGCCGCTGGTGCCCTTTTGGACGATTTCATTGAAGTTGATGCGCAGATTCGACGAGATCGGCAAACCGCCGCTGCCGTCCGCCGGTGTGAAAAAGACCACGGAAGGCGGCGTGGTGTCCACACCGGTCGTTTCATTCACCGTGAGCTTCAAAGCGGGATCGCCAGGATCGAAGGTGTTGCCCTTGCCGGAGAAGGTGATGGCATCCGGCGCGTTCACCGCCGCGATGATGATGCTGAAATCCTCGCCCGTGTTGATGCGTGCCGCCAGCGTGGCGCTGGCCGTGGGGCTGAGCGAAAGGGTGAAGGTATGAAAGGTGGGGTCCACCGCCGTCGGCGTGTAGGAGAACTGGCCGAGCGACACCGGCGCATTGCTGAACTGCGCCACATCAATGCCGTTGCCGAAGGCCGGATTGAAAGTTTTGCCTGTGGGTGCGTCCGTGGTGAGGAAGAACTCAAACTGCGTGCCCGTGCTGAAGCTGCGATTGTTCTGCCGCAGAGTGAATTCCGCCGAGCTGATGCCCGTGACCTGCGACGCCCCGCTGAGGCCGAAGTCGAGCTTGGTGAAATTGAAAATGCCCAAATCATAGCGTGCGAAGGTCCCCTGGCCGCTGCCCTCGGCGTAGTAGTCCGCGCTCGTTGAAGCCCCCGTTGGCGTCACACGCCATCCGGTGGTGAAGGTCTCCGTCGAATTCGGCAGCACGGAGGGAGCGATGGTGGTGAAGTTCCAAGCCGCCGCGCCGCTGATGCCGGCGTAATCGTTGCCTGCGATGTCCTCGATCACGCCAGCCGGAATCTCAATGTAGTAACCGGTGGAGTTCGCGAAGTTCGTCGAAGGCGTGATCGTGACCTGCGCACCGGTCACCGTGACCTGCGAGGATGTAACGTTGATGGTTTCAAAGATCGAGTTGTCGCTGCTGCGCTTGATGAGGATACTGCCCGTGCCTTTTTGGACATTCTCATTGAAAGTGATGGTCGGCGTCGAGGTCACGGGCACGCTCACGGCATTGTCCAGTGGAGCGAGGGTGCTGGCGAGCGGCGGGATGGCATCACTGGAGGTCACCACGATGTCATCAATGCCCACCCACTCATCGAAACTGGGGGCATTGGTGGTGATAATGCGAACTTCGACCAGCGCCTGGCCGACGACAGCAGCCGGAAGCGTCACGCTCATGTTTGTCTCCTGGGTGGCGGTGCCTGCCGTGGTGGCATCCGCGACATAGCCGCCCGGCACATCGGTGAAGTTGCCCGTGCTGCCGATGCGGTATTGCAGTGCCACCTGCTGCTGGGCATTGTCCGAGCTGCCGTCAATGTCACGAAGCTTGTAGGAGATCGTCACGGCGGGAACGCCCGTGGTGTTGAGGAAGATGGAAATGTAAGGCGCGTCCGCAGTGCCCGAACCCTGGAGGGCGATGGTGGGGTTCGTGATCGCAAACTCGGCGACACCACCAGAGCTGTTTGTGTCCGGAGCGGTCTGATTGGCGATGACATCAACCACGCCATTGGATGTCAGGATGGTCCGTGGATCCACGCCAGTAGTCGAAGTTGCCGGGAAAAGATCACCGAGGTAGCCCGTGATGCTCGGCACACCACTCCAGTTGTCGTTGGTAGTGATCAGGGCCGCATTGGACCAGTTCTGAGAGAAGGGACCTCCCGACAAGACATGCGGTGTCGTGTCAGCCAGCAGTCCTGACGCGGCCATGAGCAAAGTGAAGAGGGGAAGAAGTGGGCGTTTCATGGTGGCGGAATAATTTCGCGCCCCTCATTCATCACGTTTTCACCACATTCACCGCATCCTGCGTGAATCCTTCGACACTGCCTTTTTTGTCACAGAAAAAGTGTATCCTTTCAGTTGTCGGTTCCGCCACACACCGAATCCCACCTCGAGTATCCCACGCGGTTGTTACAAAGCCGCTCGATAAAGTGCCTTGAAATCGTCAAGCTTCAGCGACCGAGGATTGAACTGCGCGGTCCACTGCTTCATGGCCATTTCGGCAAGGGCGGGAAGGTCGTTTTCAGTGACGCCGTAGTGGGAGATCTTGGTGGGCATCTTGGCTTCCCATAGCAACTCGGTGACGCGGTCGGCTAGGTCGCCATCAAAGTAGCTTTCGTAGATGGCGGCGATCTCAGAAACAGCGCTATTGAAACGAATCACGTGGGGCAGCATGACGCCGACAGCCTCGCCATGGACGACGTTAAACTTCGCCGTGAGCGGATTCGCACAGGAGTGCGCGGCACCGAGCATGGAGCCTTCGATGGCGGTTCCGGCGTAGGCGGCACCGAGCAGCATCATGCCGCGGGCATCGACGTTCTTCGGCTCACGCAGCACACGGCTGAATCCAGCGTGAAGCAGGCGGAAACCCTCGCGGGAAAACACGGTGGAGAAGGCGTTTCGCTTGTTCGTGACAGCGGTTTCGAGCGCGTGGGAGATGGCGTCGATACCGGTGCAGACGGTGACACGGTGTGGCTGGGAGACGGTGAGCTCGGGATCGAGGATGGCGACCTTCGCCGCAGCCTTGGGGTCACCGCAGGCCATCTTTACATGCGTTTCGGCATCAGATATTAGCGCGTAGCTCTGGCACTCACTGCCCGTCCCCGAAGTCGTGGGGATGGCTATCATCGGAAGCATGGGCTTCGTAGCCTTGCCCGTGCCCCAGTAGTCGTGCATGCGCCCACCATTCGAGAGGATGAAGTTGCAGCCCTTTGCCGTGTCCATGCTGCTGCCACCACCGAGACCGATGATGAAGTCGATCTTGAATTCCTTTGCCACGGCGACACAACGATCCACGTCCTCCGTACTCGGATTCTCCCGCACTTCGCCGAAGGCCCGCGCCTCGACTCCTGCACCGATGAGGATGCTGATGGCACGGGTGACATAGCCCGCTTTCACAATGCCAGGATCACTGACGATCAACGCACGCCTGCCGCCAAGATCGCGCACAAGCTCACCGAGACGGGCGAGCGTGCCGTTGCCAAAGATGAGTCGCGTGCGCGGCTGATGGTCGAAGGGGAGGAGGGACATCAAGATCAGAGCTTCGCGGCGGCGAAGACCTCGCTCGCTTTCATTTGGAATTCGGGGAAGGCTGGAGCGGCGGTGCAGACGTCATCGCCATGCATAATTTCGCCTTCGCCAGGAGCTGTGTAGATGATGACCATCTCCAGACGTGGATTCACATGCCAGACGACTTCCACTCCAGCGCTGAAGTAATCTATCAGCTTCTGGTCATGGTAGTTACTTTGATCGCTCGGAGACAGGACCTCGATCATGAATTTCGGCACCGGCTCATCTCCCACCTCAGCCTGATGGATTTGATCAGCCGTCAGCACACAAAAATCAGGCTTTCTCATTTTGGAATCGCTGAGCCAGATCTCTACCTCGAAGAACATTCTGCCACCTTGTTTGCCGTGAGGGGATGCGAGAAATGCGTCGGGTAATCTGACCATGTATCCGATTTCCGTCATCTTCATACGCTGTTCAAACGCCTCCGCGTAGCCGTTGTTGTACTCAAACTTCCAGGTGCAAGCGAGTTCGCCTTCGTTCCAATCACGCGACTCAAAGTCCTCCCTGGTCATGGCTTTGCGCAGGCCGAGCCAGGGAGCAGGATCAGGCCAACGTACGAACTTCACCTCGTCCGGGGGGAATTCCAAAACGGGACGTTCGGCTTCAGCGGTGGCAGGTGGAGGTGGCATGGCGGCGATGCTAAGCTGGCGTCATGGTTTCTCAAGCGGCGGAGCGGTCAATGGAACGGCGTTTGTAGAGGAACTCGAACATGTTGCCCTCGTGCGGCTGATCCCAGCTGATGCTCATGGTGCTGAGAGGTCCGAGATTCAGACGGTCGATGTCGGAGCATTCGAGGAGTTGCTCGGTGAACTCAGGATCAGACGTGATGGCGGTGACGATGAGGGAGTAGCCGATCTTGCTCAGCACTTCGCTCTGCTTCACTTCGACCACGCTGGCGTAGGGGCAGAGGAACTCGCGATTCGCAAGCGAGTGCTCCCAAGAGTCGCAGCGGATGATCGTCGGGCGGAGATAGACACCACCTTGGAATTCGACCTTGCGGGGGCCGTTGCGATACTTGGCGGTGACGTCTTCCGCACCGGGCGTCTTGAGGTCGTTGTCGATGGTGCTGTCGATGTAGTCGGCCATCTTCGTGTTCGCAAAGCCGGACAGGCGGGCGTTTTCGTCGTCGGCTGGCAGAGGCTGCACGGGGCCAAGCTGCTGCGCGATGGCGTCGGCGATTTCTTTGCCATACTTCGGCACGATGACGGCGCTGGCGTTGATGCAGGAGCGTCCGCCGTTGTCGCTGATGGATTTGACGATGACGTCGATGTATTCTTTCCAGTTCTCGATCTTGTCCTCACCGATGATGATCTTGCTCCAGCCGGGGCCGTGAACCTGCACGCGTGGATTGCCTTCATACATCTTCGCCATGGCGACATCGCCGAAGACGAGGTTGCGACCGCTGAGTTTGACGACTTCGCCGCTGCCCTCGTGGTCGGTGGGGTAGAAACCGAAGGCTTCAGGAGGTGCGCCAGCGGCGATGAAGGCCTGGATCAGGCGGAAAGGTGTCCAAGGCTCCTCGCGGCCTGGTTTGATGACCACCGGGATCTTCAGCGCGATGGCAGGGAGCCAGAGCGAGTTCACCGCAGGCGAGTTGCTCGGCATGACGAGGCCGAGGGAGTTCGTCGTGGGGAAGTAGGAGACAGGGCAGCCAGCCTGGGTGCCGAAGCCTTTGTCGATGACGCTCATGTCGAGACCGCGGGAAAGGCCGTTGAGGATCATCTCCATGTGGGTCAGCGCGTAGTGAAGCTTGGCCATGTTCCGCTTCACCATGATGTGCGGCAGACCGCTGGTGCGGGAAAGGGTGGCGATGTATTCCTGCGGGCTCTGGGTGTGACCTTTGTCGCCAAGTGGCAGGGTGCCATTGAGGAAAAGCTCGCCCGCCTTGGCGGTGATCTCGATGAGCTGGGCGACGGTGAACTTTTTCAGCGCAGCACGAGCCTCGCTGATGCGGCCCAGATCCTTGCGGACGATGCCGGCATTCACCTGGCTGACTTCGGCGCAGACTTCGCCGGTTTTGTGGTCTTTGACCTGAACTTTATCGA
>JAGKWZ010000053.1 GCA_021151605.1 Verrucomicrobiaceae bacterium | reverse complement strand
CTCCTGCCTGAATACATCGGCTACGCGAATCAGGCGCTGTGCGAAGGCCAGTTCACTGCTGTCCTTCCGCACATCGAAGAGCGCGGCGAGCACGAGATCAAATACCACGTCGATTTCGAAAAGCTGCGCCTCACGCCGGACATCGCCGCCATGTGCGTCTCCTGCCCGACGAACCCGACCGGCAATGTCATCACGCCTGACGAGTTTACCCGCCTCCGCGATCTCGCCCGCGAGCACGGCATCCCACTGATGATCGACAACGCCTACGGTCACCCTTTCCCCGGCGTGATCCATGGCGACTGGAGACCCGCGTGGGAGCCCGGCATGATCTTCAGCATCAGCTTGAGCAAAGTCGGCCTGCCCGGCGTGCGCACCGCCGTCATCGTAGCCGATCCTGCCATCGTGAAAGCACTCTCGAACATGAACGCCATCGCATCCCTCGCGAATGGCAATGTGGGCCAGGCTTTACTCACGCCCTTGCTCGCTGATAGGCAAATGCTCCGCCTCGGCAGTGATGTGATCCGCCCCTTCTACAAAGATCGTTCCGACTTCGCCAAAGGCGTGCTCGCCAATGCACTTGGCAGCGATGTGCCCTGGGCGCTGCATGCGCAGGAGGGAGCCTTCTTCCTCTGGCTCTGGCTGAAAAACTTGCCCATCCCCGCAGCGGAACTCTATCGCCGCCTCAAAGCCCGAAAGGTCCTCGTCATCCCTGGTCATTACTTCGCTTATGGACTCGATCAGGACTGGAGGCATCCCCACGAATGTCTCCGCCTCACTTACTCCCAGCCGCAAAACATCGTGCAGGAAGGTCTCGAGATCCTCGCTGAGGAAGTGAAGACCGCTTTTGGTCACTGACCAAAAAGCGAGCCCTTTGTGCCTTCCGCTGTGGTTTCGGCTCCCTTCGGCACGCCACTCGAGGCCCAGGTGAAGACCTTTTTCCCATCGTGGTTCACATGAATGATGATCCCGTTAAGGGTTTCCTTTTGCCGGGCACGAGAACCGTCTTTGTAGTAGTAGCCCCCTTCGAGCTGCACGCTGTGAAGGTCCACGGTTTCTGTCTTCACCACGACCTGTTGCAGACTCTTCATGGTGCCAATTTCCACCTTTCCGGCCTTGCTACGTGTGACCTTGTTGCCGAGTTCCAGATTGTCGAAGTAGATCACATAATCCACCGTCACGCCTTCCAGCGTTTGGCCGGACTGGTTGGTGATCTTCATATTACACTCCCATTGTTCCGTAGTGATCGTCTCGTTGTTGCTCTTCATCTTGCTCGATCCGGCTTTCGACTTCGTGTAGTCGGCCAGGAAGCGATACTTGATCTGCGCCGGATTCGCCTTCCGCCATTCGGCGATGTGCGCCTGATCGGCGGGAATAAACTTATCGATCGGCACCACCAAAGGCTGCCCAGCAGCAGTTTTTAAACTCACCCGATCTGGTGTCGCAGCAGTAATCTCAGCCTGGAGCGTCCGCCCGTCAGGACTGGTGAAAGTGCGCATCTCCGCCAAGGCGGGATTGAGACTGGTCATTAGTAGGGCACTAATCGTGCACAGCAGGCATTGAGATAATGGGCTCATGATTTTTCCTGACGAATTAATAGTCATTTAGGACATATCCCACAAGGAAGTCAATGCCACATTCCTGACAGAGTTAAGGTGGACCGGAAAATCGCGGGCAGCCAATCGTGGTTTTTCAACACTACGGTCTAATTTTTCAAAGTATGATGGGGCATGAGCATACTATCGGCATCAAGGAAGCAGAAAGAGAGACTCAGCCGAAGCCCAGGGGGTGACACTGATGGAAATCTGCTCACCAGCGAAATTACATACGATCTGCTAGGCGCCCATGGGTCGCACAGCACCGACTTAATTGGGGTTGGCTGGCTTGGGTGACTCTGGTGTCGGGGAAGGCAAAAGTGCTGCCAGACGGCGTTACTGGGGTGTTAGTCCTTCACGGGCGCTCGACTCTCACACGCATAAAGCGCTGCACGCCGGGGCCTGCAGGCACGTTGTCGCGGACGATGAGCTGAGTGCTGGTATTCGTCTCGATAATCAATCCAGCGCTGCTCCAGCCCAGTGGATTAGAGAGGTCGCTGGTGGCTTCGACAATGAAGGTGACATCGGTGGCTGCGGGGTTTTTGGGAAAGCTCATGCGCAGGTAGGTCTGGGTGCTAATCACGGCGTTTGAGTAGGTAACGGGTGAACCCGCAGAGACATCGGGCTCGGTGCCAAAGGCGTATTCGAGCAGGTTCATTTGGCCGTCGAAGTCGGGATCGAGGGCCTCCGCAGCAGCGGGATCACCCAGGTTCGGGGACCAGTTTTGTGCCTGCCAGATCTGGAGAGGGGTGAGATAGGCATTGAATGTGAGGTCGCGGAAGGTGACGGCGCTGGTGTCATCCGCCTGGAGCCTAGCTGTGTAGCTACCACCAGCGGTGACGCTGGCAATGGTGTCCACAAAGGCGGCATTGCCGAAGGTGAGAGAGCCTGGGCCGCCCTTCTGGCTCCACTGCGTGGTCAGACTGACGGGCGACGGGAAGCTATCATCTACCACACTGCCATCCAGCGGCACGGGTGAGAGCGGATAGGTCGCCACACTGGCGATGTTGATGACGGGCGCTTTGTTCAAGGGCTCGACGCTGAAGCCGGTGAAGGTGCAGGTGTTCTGCGTGGCGGTAGCGCCACTGGCGTTGTTGACATAGAAGCCGACCCACACGGGCGTGGTCATGATGATGGTCTGTGGCTGGCCGATCTGGGTCCAGGCGTTTGGGCCGCCAGTGGTGTTATTGTGGGTGGCGCGGTAGCCAGTGACAGCATTGCCACGGCGCACGATGCGCACCCAATTTCCGGCGGAGATGCCGCTCGGCACGCCGCCACCACCACCGGCAGCGATGCTGGTCCAGTAGTAGCCGCTGTAGCTGCCGGTGGGCATACGGCCCAGATGGAGCTGCGCTCCGCCTTCGATGCTTTCGGCGATGCGGATGCCGCCGCTGCTGCTGCCCGCGCCGCTGGTGAAGGTGTTCAGCCGAGCGGTGATGATGATGTCGCCATAGTACTGCCAGCCGTAGAAGTAGCCTGTGGTGGGGCCGTTGACGGTGTAAGTGGTGCCATCAAAACTGGCGCTGCCGGCGGTGTTGGGTGCGGTGCCGCTGTCTTCATTGACCAAGGCGGGTCCACTGGGGGCGGGCGTGAGCGTGACGTTGTCAAAAAGTGCCGTGGCGCTGCCAGCGGTGTTGTTGTTTGTCGTGGTGAGGCCGTAGTGGGCATCGGCATTGAGCAGTGGGATGACGACGGGTGTGCCGATGGCGGTCCATGAAATGCCGTCGCTGCTGTGGCTGGCGCTGATTTCGTTCGTGGCTGCATTTCGCTCGAGTTTCAGCCAAAAAGGCAGCGCGGGGGCCGCTACGGAAACGACGGTATCATTACCGCCCGTGGCACGGGTTCGGAACTGCAAGCCTGTGCCTGGCACAAAACCCAAAACGGCCCGGTTTGAGCCTCGCGAGAGTGAGTCGCGGATAGTGACGCCCGCGAGTGCCCCGGTGGTCGAAAAACTCGTCACACGCGCGACGACGCTGCCATCGCCGGTAGCGCTGCGGACCATGATGTGGGCCTGATCATTGCTAGTGGCGGCGTAACCGGCGCCGGTGCCCGTTTGGCTGAAAAGGCCACCGTATTCCAGTCCCTGGCCGCGACGTGAGGACGACGGCCCGAGGTCCTGCGTGATCCAATCCGACGCCACGAGGCCGCTTCCGGCCACGACGGTGATTTGGTCGCTGACGGTGAACTGCCCGTCGGTGGCGCTGATGCGCAAAACATAGGCTCCAGGCGTGGGGAAGGTGACTGCGGTGGTCGTGGCTGCTGGCGATTCGATGATGGCAGTGCCGGGGCCGCTCACGCAGCTCCAAGTCGTGGCGAGAGCATTGGGGAAGCCATCATCACTCACCTCTGCGCTGACAATGATGCCGTTGGCGGCTGCGATGAGCGGTGCCTGCGCGGTGGGGCTGCTGATGAAGACGGTGGGCGGGTTGTCGTTATCAGCGATGCTGACATTGGCGAAGGCAGCCGCGCCAATGTCATAGCTACCGGTGCCGAGGGAGATGGTGACGTCCTCCGGCCCTTCGGTGCTGCCATCATCGACAGGTGTGATGTTGATGGTCTTGGAGACATCACCACTGACGAAGGCGACAGTGGCAGGCACATTGGCGTAGTCCGTCGTGTTCGTGGCGGTGCCTGCGACGGTGACATTCACCGTGAGTGCCACATTCGTCGGTGCGGTGCGTGTGATGGTGAACTGGCCGGGGTCTCCGGCCGCTTCGGATGCCGCTGGATCATTCGCCGTGATGGTGACCGTGCTGCGGTCATCATCAGCAATGGTGACGGTGGCAGCGCTCGGCGTGCCGATGACATAGCCGCTGCCTGCTGCCACGGTGAGAATGACGGTTTCGTTACCTTCGTTGGTCGCATCTTGAATAGGTGAAACATTCACGATGAGGCTCGACTGGCCGGCGAGGATTGTCTGCGTGGTGCTAATCGCGGTGTAGTCTGTGCCGCTGGCGGCCGTTCCGGTTCGTGTGAGCGTGACGGCGAGCGCGTTTGTCGTGTCGCCAGTGCGGATGAGGGTAAACTGGCCTGCGTCACCACCTTCGGAGGCGCTGGCGTCATTCGCGGTGATGCTCACGGCGGGTGAGTCGTTGTCCGTGATGGTGAGCGTGTGCGTCTGGATGCTTCCGAGCACGATATTGACCGGACTGGAGAGGTGGACGTTGAGGTTTTCGGTGGTTTCGAGGGTGGAATCATCCGTGATGGGCACGGTGATGAATTTCACGCTTTCACCGGTGGCGAAGTTGAGGGTGCCGCTGGTGAAGGTGTAGTCG
Organism: Verrucomicrobiaceae bacterium; assembly: GCA_021151605.1. Taxonomy (GTDB): domain Bacteria; phylum Verrucomicrobiota; class Verrucomicrobiia; order Verrucomicrobiales; family Verrucomicrobiaceae; genus Prosthecobacter. The sequence continues at coordinate 21,109 of JAGKWZ010000053.1, read as the reverse complement.
TCAGGCTGGTTGGCGGTGCCGGTGGTGGTGGAAAAGTCCACGCTACAGACGGCGGTGGCCGGTGCGCTCAGACTTACCGCGATCTGCGCGGTGCCCGCGTTTTCGGCGACACTGCTCGCGGTGCTGGCAAAACCCGCGTAGGGAGCGGCGGGCGGATTGTCGTCGTCGATGATGGTGAAGCCGTGGAAGGCGTTCGTGCCGATGTTGGCTCCATTCGCGTTCAGGAGCTGGACGGTGATCAAATTATCCGGCTCATCCATCGTGTCGTTGTTGATGGTGAAAGTGATGTTTCCAGTCGTCTGACCGGCGGGGATGGTCAGCACGCCGGGCGGCAGATTGTAGTCAACGCTGGAGCCGAATGCGGTGGTATTGCTCTGGAGACGGTAGCGCTGCTCGACATTGCCGTTTTTGACAAAACCGGTGTAAACCGCCCGCGCATAGTGAGTGCGGTCGTCACGCACCATGATGCCGGCCTGCGCTGCGGTGTTGCCGCCGGTGAGGGAGAGGACACGAGCGATGAGCGTAAAATCGCCCGTGACCTCCGTGCTTGGAAAGTGCGCCTCGTCCGTGCCGCTGCCGATGCCCGCGCCGCTGCCGGACACGGTCCACACGCCTGCATTCACGCTTTCGCTACCCTGCGCATCCACGAAGCCGATGGTGCGTCCTCCCTGCGAGGAGAAGGCAGTGCCTGCGAGCGTCACATTGTCAAAGGTGGCCGTAGCGATCTGTCCATCGCTCTGTGCGGTGACAGCGAGGCCGGCGAGGATTTTTTGACCAAAGGCGATGTTCGGCGTGACGCTGAAATTCGTCCACACAGCGCCATCGCGTGACACGGACTGCGTGAAGCTATTACCCGCACGCACGGTGCGCACCCACATGGGCAGGATGAGGCTGGTGTAAGCGCTGAGCGTGGCGGTGCCGCTCGTGGTGGTGCGCTGGAGGGTGTAAAACTCACCCGCAGTGGTGCCGGTGCCGAGTGCGGCGGCATGCACGCTGCCAGCCGCCGTGCTGGAGCGCAGCATCACCCCGGCACGGGAGGCCGTGTTGGCATTGCCATTGCTCACGATGCGGGCGGTCACGGTGCAGTTCGCGGAATTCGAGACGGGCAGATAAACGTAGCTGAAGTTGTCCGCGGACGTGTTGCTGAGGCCGTTACCCGAGTTGGTGAACGTATAAACGCCTGATGCGACGCTGCTGCCGCCTGTGACCGTGCCGATGCTCGCCGCCTGCTGAGCGAGCGTGCTGCCGCCGGCGGAAAGGCCGTCCACGGTGAAATTGTCCATCACCGCAGTGAACTGCGTGGTCGATCCCGGTGCAAAAGCGATGCCGGCGAGATAGCTGGCGCTGCCGAAGCCGGAGATCGTCACCGCGCTGCCGCGCTGCGTCCAGGTGACACCGTCGTTGGATTGATGATAAGTCACGGAGTTACCCGTCTTCACCAAACGCACCCAATAAGGCACTGCACGACTGCTGAAGGAGGCGCTCGTAGAGTTGGTGCTACCGCTCACCTGATACTCGACACTCACATCGCCGGGCTGCGCGGCGGAAAGCGTGACGGGGATGCTCACATTCGTGACGTTTTCCAAGCCGGAGGAGCTGGGATTGGTGAACGCGATGGTGGCCGGTGCGGTTTCATTGTCCGAGACATACATCGTGGCGCTGCTGCCGCGTGAGTAGCTGCCGGCGGCGAGATCGAGGATGATCGTCTCCGTGCCTTCGTAGGTCGTGTCATTCACGATGGTGACCGGCACATCCACGCCCGTCGCCCCGGCGGGAATGGTCACGCTGGCAGGCGCGGTGTAGTCCACGCCGCCGCCCGTCGCGGTGCCACTGTAGCTCAGATTCACCGTCACGGCCGCCGTCGTACTGCCGAGGCGTGAGATGTAGAATTTGATCACGCCCGTGCCGCCCTCGGAGGTCGTGATGGAGCCGCCCGTGCCCACCTGCGTGTCGATCACGAGCGTATTCACGTTGTCATTGTCACGCAGCCAGGCTGTGGCGGAGGCGCTGGCCGGGAAGATTTGATACGAAGCTGCGGGCGTGATGGCGAGCGAGATCGTCTCCATGTCTTCGAGAGCGGTGTCGTCCTTCGTGCGCAGGGCGAGATCGAAGGTGCTGGAGCCACGCGGAATCACCAAGCTGCCGGGATAGGGCGCGGCGGTGGCGTTGTCGCGTTTCAGGATCACGCCGCCATCACCGACGGACCATGCGAGCGTGCCGCTGGTGCCAAAGGTGCCGTTGTAGTGGCTGTACGTGCTAAGCGGTGCGTTCGACCAGCTCGTGCCATTCGTGCTGAGCATCTGCGCAGCCGTGGAGCCGGACATGAGCAGATTCGTCGTGCTAAAAGCCCACACGGCATTCAGATCCGAAGTCGTCGAGGAAGTCTGGCTGGCCCAGGTCGTGCCGCTGCCCTTGCGCACCACGCCGCCGGTGCCCACCGCCCAGATGTTCGTCGAGTTTGATGCAAAGACCGCATTGAGCTGGGTGGTGACGCCGGAGGTCTGCGCCGCCCACGTCGTGCCGTTCCAAAAACGGATCACGCCGCTATCACCCACCGCCCACACATTGCTCGCACCGCTGCCATGCACAGCGCGGAGCCCCGTGGTGACGCCGCTCGTCTGCGCCGTCCACGCGGTGCCGTTCGTGCTGCGCAGAATGGTGCCGCCATCCCCCACGGTGAAGACATTCGTGCCGCTGCTGCCCCACACACCGCGCAGCGCGTTCGTGGTGCCGCTCGTCTGTGCCGCCCAGCTCGTGCCGTTGAAGAAAAGGATCGTGCCAGAATCACCCACAGCCCACACGCTCGTGGCGCTGCTGCCCCACACGCTGCGGAGATGCTCCGTGGTGCCGCTCGTCTGCGCGGTCCAGGTGCTGCCATCGCCTTTGAGGATGGTGCCGTTGTCACCCACGGCCCAGAGGTTCGTGGCATCCGCCGCCCAGATGGCGCGGAGGTTTTCCGTGCTGCCGGAGCTTTGCGGCAGCCACCAGCCGATGGTGTCGTAGTCCGTGCCGTTTTCGGCTGTGCCGCCGAGGGTGAAATTAACCGCCAGAGGCGTCGCGGAGGAACCACCGCGCACGGTGAAACGGAAATTCGCGTTCGTGGTGGGCTCCACGCCGTTCGCCGTGTTCACCACGTCGATGTAGGGCTTGTCCGCCGGGTTGTCGTTGATCGTCACTGTCGCCGTGGCACTGCTGCCGAGGATGTAATTCGTGGCGCTGGCACCGAGATTCAGCACGCACTGCTCAGGTCCCTCGCCCAGGCCGTCAAAGCGCGGCACGATCGTGATGCTCGCCGTGCTTTGCCCCGCCGGGATCACCACCACGCCGGGCATCCATTCATAATCCGGGCCATGCAGCGCCATCACGCCACTGCCTGTCACGCCGGAGAAGGCATAATAAACCGTGAGCGCGTTCGTGGTGTCGCCGCTGCGGGTGATCAAAAATGTGCCGGTGTCCGCCGCCGCGCCTGGAACGGTCAAATCGATCTCCATTGCCGTCGCGTCACTCGCCGACACGCTCACCGTTTGCAGATCATCATCGTAAATCGATGCCGTGGCCGTCGTGGCGAGCGGATCGAGGATATAGGCCGCGTTCGTGCTCAGCGTCAAAACCACCGTGTCGAGGCTTTCGGAACTCGAATCATTCACCGGAGCCACTTCGACCACTGCGGAGGCATTTCCGGCTAAAATCGTCACCGAGCCGCTCAACGCCGAAAAATCCGCCCCACTGCCCGCCGTGCCGGAAACGGCATAATTCACCGTCAGATCCGCCGAAGTGATCCCAGTGCGTGAAATCGTGAAAACCGCCGGATCGACGAGATTTTCGATCGCCGAGTTTTTCGTCGCCGTCAGGCTCACTTTCGGCAAAGAGGTGTCATCATCAGCAATCACCACCGTGGCGCTTGACGCGCTGCCCACGAGATAGCCATTGCCAGGCCCGAGCTGCAAAATGACCGTCTCCGGCCCTTCACTGCTCGCATCGCTCACCGGAGTCACGGTGATGTCGAGCGTGTCTGAGTTCGCCGGGATGGTGAAGGTGCTGAAACCCAGCGAACCGGCCAGATAGTCAGGCGTGAAAAAGTAGTCGTTGGTTGCCGGCGGCCCCACCACACCTTTCGTCGCCCCGCCGAGAGCCGAGTTCACATTCACCACGAGATCCTGCGAGTTGTCGCCCGTCCGCGTCAGCCGGAAGGCTCCCGGCGTGACTGGAGCCAGCTCATTCGCGTTTGGATTCGCCGCAGTGATCGTCACCACACTTTGCGCCGTCGCTTCAAAGTCAGCGCCAGTGAAACTCGGCCCCACGGTGATGCTGTTGTTAAAGAGTTCGCTGAAGGTGTAGCCGTAAAGCAGCGGCGTGAGCGTGTAGGTGTTTGCGCTCAAATTCGGGATCGTGAAGTAGCCGTCCGCGTCGCTGATGACACCGTTGGCGTTGTTTGCGGTGATGACCACATCCTGCAAACCCTGCCCCTGCCGCGTTACACGACCACTGATGGTAAAAGTACTCACCGAGCCGACGGTAATGAGCCGGTTCCGCGTCACCGTCCCGCCTTTCATGTCACTCACCGTGCAGGTGACGATGTAGGTGCCCGCCGCCGTGAACTGCCGCGTCATCACGTTCGAGTTTGGCGATACGATCTGCGTGGCGCTGCCAAAGTGCTGCCAGTTGAAGGCTAGCGGATCGCCGTCCGGATCAGTCGCCGTCGCCGTGAAAGTCACCGTGCCATTCAGCGGGATCACCTCCGCACTCGCCGCCAGCGTCATCGTTGGCGCGTTGTTCGTGGGAAAGCTGCCCAGGTTCACCTGAACGTCGATGTAACGCGGCACATCGCTCGCCGCCACGGTCGTCATGTGAATGCCGCTCTCCGTGTCCGAAAAGGTGGCCCCAAGGGAGATGGGCGCGTCCGTTTTCGCAAACGGCGAGCCGTTTGTCGTGTCGATGAGCTGGAAATTGCCACCGCCACCATTCGGAAACTTCCATCCCAGCTCGAGGCCGCTTTTCATGAAGGGATTCGAGTCGAAAAGCGACCTCACCATGCCCCAGTAGGTGCGCTGCGAGTCCTTCAGCACGGTCAAGGCATAGCGCTTCGACGAATCGAGCGCCCCTTGGTCAAACGCATGGATGCGATACAGCCCGCTCTGCGTCACCGGCTGCAAAAACGAAGTCGGCAGCCATTTGATCTGCACCTTCGCCGCCGCGTTGTAATGCCCTTGGGTGCCAGCGCCGCCCATGATGTCGTAGCTGTCGCCGTATTCCTCATTGGCACCATTGCCGATGCTGCTCGTGCCCGAGGTGGTCCAAAAATTCGAATGCCCGAGCGCGAAGGCATGCCCGATCTCATGCGCCCAGAGGCTGATGCTGTTGCTGCGGCACCACACCGTGCTGCCGCCGCCGAGACCGCCGTAGCTGCCGGGGCCGCCATTGTGCCGCATCACCGTGCAGTCGTAGTCATTCCAGTCGTAGCCCATCTTCCGCGCCGCCTCGCGGGCATCCGCCATGGAGATGCCGGTGCCGCCAATGTCACCGCCATTGCTCGTATCGCGGTTCACATACCACGCCTCGTTGTGCGGCAGCTTGATCGGCGGTGCCACGACCCCCGAGAGCGAAAGACGGCCGTAGCTTGCCTTTGAATAATGATCCGACACATCCCGCAGCACATTGTACAGCTCCGCCTCGGTGGAAGGCAGTGTGTTTTGATCCGCGTAGGTCACATTCAGCACGATCACCTTCACCTGCCCCAGCGCCGAAGTGGGCGATGACGGCAAAATGCCCGAAAACGCCATCGAGCCCCCCGTGACGCCTTCACCATAAAGAATCGTCTGGTTTTGAATCGCGATGTGCGAGCCATCGCAAAACGTGATGATTTCAATGGGCGTCTCCACCGCCGCCAGCGTCTCCGGCACCTCCGCAGGCAAATCCTCCGGCTCGATCACATACTTCCCGGACACCGGGCAATCACCCACCACCGGCTTCCCCTCCGGCAGTCGCTCCCCGACCTCCAGCCGACGTGTCGGCTCATCGCTGATCGCGAACTCCGAATCCATCGCCACGCCATTCACATAAGCTCCCGCCGTCCAAGTCAGCTTCTTCTCCCGCTCGCCATACACGTAAGCGCGATACGTCCCGCCCTTCTGCAACTCCACCTCACGATACGTCGGCACCGGCGGATCATTCGGATCCAATGGCACCCCCTGCATCACGCGAATCGCCCCGATGTGGTTCATGCGCTTCTCCAGCAGCGAAACAATCTCCAGCGGCAGCTTCTGCCTCACCACCATCGGCACCGCCTTCGCGATGGCCTCACGCGGATTCTCCATGATCAACGCCTTGAACACCGGCCGCCGCGACTGCGCTAACTTCACGCCTTCCTCGATGAGGCGGCCTTTTTCGTCATCCGACGCCTTCAAGTATTCCACGGTCCATTCATCAAAAGGAACCAGCGAGCCCGCTTCATCTGGCTTCCCGGTGGCGGGGGCACCGCTCGCCACATGAATCGACGGAGTCATCTTCCGGCGTATCGTCCCCTCCGGCCCGCCGGACGCGGTGTCCTTCATCGGGGCCACCGCAGGTGTTGATGGACTCAGAGCGGGCAGCGTCTGATGCTGATCCGAGGAGTACATGAAATAGCCGATCAAAAAAGCGGCTGCGAAAAGGGCGCAGACTCCCAGGGTGGGCTTGAGACGCATGAAATGGATTGGGGTTGGTCCAGCTCAGACGATCTCAGAATCAGCCCGTTAGAGTAAAGATTCTTTTTGGCTGAATACACAGTCAGCTCCCAAAAAAACCACCAACGCCCCCCCAACTTCACTCCCCGAGATGCACGATCCCGCGCTCGATGGCTTTGGCCACGGCATTCGTGCGATCAAAGGCGTCCAGCTTGTCGAGAATGATGCTGATATGCAGCCGGATCGTGCCCATGCTGAGGCCGAGCATGTGGACGATGTCCTTCGTTGAGTAGCCCTTCACCAGCAGCTTCAGGATCTCGAGCTCCCGCGGCGTCAGCGGGCGGCGCTTTTCACGTTCCTTGATCTTCAATGCAATCTCCGGCGGGAAGCAGGCAGCCCCGGCGGCGATGCGCCGGACGGCGCGCAGCACGTCCTCACACTCGGCGGCCTTGGTGAGGTAGCCCTTTGCCCCGGCGGTGACGGCTCGATAAATGTCCTCTTCACCATCAAAAACGGTGAGCATGAGCACCCTGGCCTCAGGAAACTCGGCTCGGATGACCTCCAGCGTCTCCACGCCGTTTTTGTCGGGAAGCTGGTAGTCCATCGTCACCACATCGGGTTTGTGTTCCCGGTAAAGCTCCACCGCCCGTGCGCTCGTGCTCGCCTCCGTTACCACCGTCATATCCGGTTCATTATTGATTGGCACAGAGAGGCCCAGCCGCGTGGCGAAGTGGTCATCGACGATCATGACCCGGATGGGAGATGCTTTTTTCATAGTGGTAGGGAGGAATTACGTTGGATTTCTATCTCACGATCAAGCTTCAACTGGTGTCGGGAATTCCAAACGCGGGACATAAACCTCAATTTCGGTCCCTTTACCTGGAGAAGTGTGGATGCGAAGTCTCCCAGCCACCTTTTCAGCACGCTCACGCATTCCACTGAGGCCGAAGTGCCCGGTTAAGGCGGTCATCGCAGTCGGTTCAAAGCCGGAACCATCATCGCGGATGCTCAGGCGTATGGATTCCTCATCGTAATCCAGGGTGACTTCGATCTTCTTCGCACCTGAGTGCTTCGCAGCATTTGCCACGGCTTCCTGCGTGAGGCGGAGCAAATTTGTCTCCAGTGTGCCTGCGAGCCGCACCGGTGTGCCATTCACAGCCACGACAAAGGCAGCCCCAGCCGCCGTCGCCAGTGGCCGCAGAAGTTCCTCAATGGCCGCAGGCAGTCCGCGTTTCTCCAGGGCCACGCTGCGCAGCTCACGGATCGTGCTGCGCGAATCCTCCCGCGCTCGGCGAAGCAAACGACGAGCCAGATCCAGAGGCTGTAAAGCAGGCGACTCACCACCACTCAACCTTCGTGCCGTATCATCCAAAAGCATGTTCACCCCCACAAGCTCCTGCTCCAGCGTGTCATGCAGGTCCTGGGCGATGCGCTGCCGTTCCTCCATGGTAGCCTGCTGCTGTGCCTGCTGGCGGATCACGTTCTTCTGCTTATTTACCATGAATTGCAGCGTCACCGCCCAGACACCCACAGCTGCCGCCAACAGCAGAAGTGCCCCCAGCAGCCAGCGTGCCCTTTTTTCTGTCCACCAAGGAGCACGAGCCAGCACGTGGATGTCCTCCGCACGACGCGGAATGAGCCTAAAGCCAGTGGCATTGCGCGGGATCACGAGCGGTCTGTCCGTGATGAATTCGCAAATCCCTGTGAGGCGCAGCTTCATGCCCGGCATCAGCTCCTCGTCAGGGCGCAAAGGCAGACCGAGCATGGCCTCAAAGGTCTGTCCTTCGGCGCGACAGACCAGGTGCATGCCTGTGCGGTCACGATTCACCTCCAGTAAATCAGCGGTGAGGCTGACCAGCTCACATTGCTCACGACTATGGCGCGTCTGCGCTGGGTGAAATTCTGCTGGTTGTGGCATCACTGCAGACCCGTTTTTCTTCACATTCACTGCACTGAGACTAGGACGGAAGGGCGTGACAATGGGATAGCCCTCCGCCTCCACCTCATCACCGATCTGGACCGTCATCGACTGAGCTGTCTGAACAAACATGCTGCCACCTTCCCCTCGGAGATACAGGCCGCGCCCCTCTTCCACATGCGTGGTCACGCCACGCACTCGCACCCTTTGGCGAAGTGGGCTGTCCACGCGGAGCAGCTCATCCACACGCACGAGAGGCACGGGGCCGAGTGGTTTCAATTCCTCAACGAGGGTGAATGACTCTAGACTCTGCACAAAGAGCAGCCGACCGCTCATCTGACGCTGATCATTAAAATGTGTGCCCGCCACACCGCGCACGCGCACCTGCTGCTCCACGAGCTGCCAGGGCAGTTGTCTCAGGGGCTCCGTTTGCGGCAAAATGGTGCGAATGAGTTTTCCCTCGACCTCCAATTCCACCACTAGACTGTCTTCACCAAACCAAGTGCCCTTCACGATCGCCTCCACTTCCACCGGCCGGGCATCCATCGAAGGCGAAAAGAGCTGCTCGGCATTCACGGTCTGAAAAGCAGGTAGCTCGTGATGGCCCGCCACCTGCATCATCCCCGGCAGCACCACCGGTAAAAATTCCCCAGGCCCGACCCGACCTTCCACTAGCAAACGCATTCCAGGCTGAAAGGGAGTCTGCGGACGCTTGTCCTCAGAGACACCCACACAAATCCCATCAGTGCCATCGTGGACGAAGAGCACCCCCCATCCTGGATGGTAATAGGTGACGACGCTGTCGAGACGCACCTGCAGACTCTCCTCGCGGCGTTTAGCATCAAGGTCACGGATCGTTCGGATGCTTCCCAGCGGCTCCTGCCCAAGGACCGCCGTTAACCAAAAGAGGCCGAAAAGAGCGAAAACGCGAGTCATGGCCTGCATCCTAACGAACGGGAAGATGTGTGGGAAGGGCAAATTTCCTCACGTCGTTAGATGAGCGCCCCTTGTTTACCTAAGGGATAATTTTTCAAATCATTGCTCTGGAGTTCTCCCTGCCACCTATCTTCCGTCACCACCTTCAGATGAAAACCATCTTCACCATCCTCGCCCTTGCCTCATTCAGCGTGCATGCCGCCGACTATTTTGATGAAACGAAGGCGCGGACGCTCTTCGCCTTCGACAACGAGTCCATCCCACACACCCAAAACCTGAAACTCGAAATGCGCCAGCCAGAGCGGCATCCAGCGAACCCCGTTTTAAGGCGCGGAGAACCTGGCTCACCGGATGCGCATGGGGTGCAGTTTTACGGCTCGGTCATTCGCGATCAAGGGAAGTACCGGATGTGGTATGTGGCCTTTGATGATGCGGGAAAGAGCGCAGTGGCTTCAGAGCGCTGGCGAGCGGCGTATGCAGAGAGTGTGGATGGCGTGACGTGGGTGAAACCAGATCTGGGACTGGTGGAGTTCGGCGGGAGTAAGAAAAACAACCTCGTGGATGTGGGCGGGGCTTGGGGCTTTGTGAACTTGAAGGTGATCAAGGATGAGAGCGATCCCGATGCCTCGCGGCGCTACAAGATGACGACGCATGTCTATTTTCGACACAAGACACGGCTCGGCACGCTGCTGCCGTTTGTGAGTGCGGACGGGCTGACATGGCGGCCAGTGAAGGAAGTGAAGCCGGTCAAAGGTGAACTGCGCAAACAAGACCTACTGGTGCCGGGGTTCCATCTGGAGCCAGCCTGCGGCCTGTATCAGTGGGACGGGCAGTATTTCCTAACGGCGCAGAATGCCATGCCGCACACGCATCATTATCAGGGGCGTGTGGTGCGGCTGCACCGCAGTGCGGATTTTGAAAACTGGTCTGCGACAAGCACGCTGGCCTTTGTGCGGACGCCACAGCATGAGTATCTCGGAGCTGGGAGGAGTCGCGAAGGCGAGCAGAATCACGAGGGCATCGCCGTGTGGAATCGCGGGAACGTCCTGCTCGGCATCTACGGCCGCTGGCATGGTGCGGCGGAGTGGAAGGACGTGACGGTCGATTTGGGCTTCGTTCTGAGCAATGATGGGCACAATTTCCGCGAGCCAAAACATGAGTGGACCTTCCTGGAACGCGGCAAGGATGGCTCATGGGATCAAGGCGGCATCCTGCAAGGCCAGGGCTTTGAAAACATCGGCGAGCAAACCTTCGTGTATTACGGCGCCTGGGACCCGCGAGGCACAGGTGGAGCTGAGGTGAAACGCGGCGGCGTGGGGATCGCTGCTCTGCCACGGGATCGATTCGCGGATCTGCGGGTCGATACATCCGGCGAAGGGCCAGGGGATTATCAGATGCCAAAGGTGAAAGCAGAGCTGATCACGGATTCGTTTGAGGTGAAATCCCCACGATTTTTCATCAATGCTGACTGCTTGGGTGAAGAGGCAGCATTGCGTGTGGAAGTTCTCGATCACCTGGAGCGACCAGTTCCTGGATACAGCGCCATTGTCCGTCAAAGCGGCTTCCAAACGCCGGTGGAGTTCAAGAGCGAAACCAAGCTGCCGGATCGAGTGAGACTACGAATCGTATTCGAAGGAGCGAAGCGTACGGACACTCGACTGAGCGCGATCTACGTGAGGTAGCGCCACTGGTCCGCCAAATGAACCAGGAACTTGTGCTGGTCCCAGCAAGGCTGAACATCAAGATCAGAGGATGAAGTTCAGCCTTTGTCTCCTGAGTTGTCTCGCGTTCCATGTTCACGCCGCCGAGCAGGTATTCTTTGCCTTTGATGATCACAACATCGCCTGGCAGCACAATCTGAAACTCACCCTGGAGACAGCGCAGAAGCATCCATCGAATCCCGTGCTTCGGAGCGGCCCGCCAGGAGCACCAGATCATGGACATGCGATCCTGTATGGCACGGTCATGAAACAGGGCGGCACCTTCCGCATGTGGTACCTCGGCATGCATGAAACTGAGAATAAAAATGGACAGCCGCCAGGCTGGTGGCGGCCGATGTGCTATGCGGAGAGCAAGGACGGCGTGACGTGGACGAAGCCCGAACTCGGCCTGGTGGAATTTAACGGCAGCACGAAGAACAACATCTGCCTGATCGAAGGTGATCCGCACTCGATGACTCGCGTGAACGACTTCCTCTCGGTGCTGCATGAGCCCGAAGATCCTGATCCGGCTAGGCGCTACAAGTGCGCCTACATCGCCCACATGCCTATCGAGGATGTGAAGGGCGGGCGCAGTAAGATCGGACCCAATGAGAAACGCTGGGGTGCCTTCATCACCGCGACGAGCCCGGATGGCCTGAAATGGAAGTGTGTCGGAGATCGTCCGGCAAACGCTGGCGGTGAGCGCTTTGAAGTCAGTAGCTTGTATCGCTTTGGCGACTTTTACTATGCAACAGGACAGCTCATCAGCCCATGGTCGTGGCGGGCAGACGGCACTGAGATCGGGCGTGACATGCTGGCGTATCGCTCGCCAGACTTCGCCGTTTGGTCGAAGGCAAAGGCGCTATCGTATGCCCGGCCCGGCCAACTTTCCAACCCGCCCGTAAAAGGCCAGCAGATGCACATGGGCGCGGGCATTTGGAATCGAGGCAACGTGCTCGTCGGTCTGCATGGCATGTGGCAGGACGCGGAACAGCCACCGCCGAAGGGCAAAAGCTGGAATCTGGGAGTGCGTATCGATCTCGGTCTCGTGGTCAGCAACGACGGCGTGCATTTCCGCGAGCCTGTGCCGGGTTTCCAGATCATCCCGCGAGGCAAAGAAGGTGAGTGGGACGATGTCGCCATTCTGCAAGGCCACGCCTTCGTGAATGAGGGCGACAAGACGATGATCTGGTATTCGCACTGGGACACCGGCGGCGTGCTGGAAAACATGGACATCGGCCTCGCGACCCTGCGGCGCGATGGTTTCGGCTCGCTGTCTCGAAAAGTCGCTGAAGAAGAAGGCCACTTCATCACCAGTCCATTCGCGGCGAAGGAGATCGCGCTGAACGTGGATGGCATCACCCCGAATGCACCGCTCATAGTGCAGCTTTTGGACCACCTTGATCGCCCTCTCGATGGCTATGAGGCAAAGGTGATCACGAATGGCGTGCGCGTGCCGCTCAGCTTTGCAAAACCTCTGCCTGTGGACAAGAAGATGGCTTTGCGTATCAACTTCCCGGCAAACAGCCTCGCCAGGGTTTACGCCGTCTATCTCGACTAAACTACCGGACCTAGCTCCACCATCCGTCGGGGCATTTCATTCAGGCAGATTTCCCTTCTTGCCACACTAGGTCTCATCCCCTAGCCTCCGCGCCCATGTCCGAAAAAAAATCCCCCGTTGATTGGGAACGTCTCGAAGCGAAGCCCGAGTTCCGTGCCCTCATCAGAAAGAAGGCCCGCTTCATCATCGGTGCCACCCTCTTCTTCATGGCCTACTATCTGGCCCTGCCCGTCCTCGTCGGTTACTTCCCCGACCTGATGAAACAAAGGGTCTGGGGTGAAGTGAACATCGCCTATGTCTTCGCGCTCTCGCAGTTCTTCATGGCCTGGATCATGGCCTTTGTGTACGTCCGCGTCGCCACTGGCTGGGACAAGTCCGCCGCCAGTGTCATCAGCGACCAGCATTGATCCCGCCATCCCCTCTTCCCTCTCCGCGTCCTCCCCATGTCCATCTCTCTCATCATGTTCCTCGGCTTCGTGGCCCTCACGTTGCTGATCACCTTCTGGGCTGCCAAAAAGAACACCGGAGCCAGTGCCTACTTCGCCGCCGGGCGCAGCATCACCGGCTGGCAAAACGGCCTCGCCGTAGCCGGCGACTACATGAGCGCAGCCTCCTTCCTCGGCATCTCCGGGATGATCTGTTTCTCGGGTTATGACGGCTTCATGTACTCCGTCGGCTTCCTCGTCGCCTACATCACCGTCTTGCTCGTCGTCGCCGAACCGCTGCGGAATGCTGGCAAATACACCATGGCTGACCTTTTGGCCTACCGCCTTTCCCCCCGCCCCGTGCGGGCCATGGCCTCCCTCAGCACCCTGACGGTCTCCACGTTCTACATGATCGCGCAGATGGTCGGAGCGGGTGGCATCATCAAAGGGTTGATCGGCATCGACTTCGCACCCGCCGTGATCGGTGTGGGCGTGCTGATGCTCGTGTATGTCGTCTTCGGCGGCATGCTTGCCACCACCTGGGTGCAGATCATCAAGGCACTGCTGCTCATGGCAGGAGCCATCCTGCTGAGCTACCTCGTGCTCAAGCATCATGACTTCAGCTTCACCACCTTCTTCAATGCTGTCTCCAAAGCGGACTATGCTGGCTCCGCCGCACCGAAGAATCTCCTCGAGCCGGGACTCAAGTTTGGCATCGCAGTCGCCGGGCCATGGGGCCCGCTGGACCTTGTCTCACTCGGGCTGGGACTGGTGCTGGGAACCGCTGGTCTGCCGCACATCCTGGTGCGCTTTTACACCGTGCCAGATGCCAAAACCGCACGCTCCAGCGTGGTCTGGGCCATGGCCATCATCGGCATCTTCTACATCATGACGACCTTCTTCGGATTTGGTGCCGCCACCATCCTGAAAAAAGCCATCATCATGACTGCGGAGGGCAAACCCAACCCAAACATGGTTGCTCCCTTCCTCGCCCAGGAGCTGGGCGGCGAACTCTTCTTTGCCTTCATCAGCGCCGTCGCCTTTGCCACCATCCTCGCCGTCGTCGCCGGTCTGACCATGAGCGCTTCGGCTTCCTTTGCCCATGATTTCTATTCCAACGTCCTCCACCACGGCAAAGAAAACCGCCCAGGGCAGGAAGTGAAGGTTGCGCGCATCACGGCCTTTGTCGTCGGAGCGGTCAGCATCGGACTCGCCATTTTCCTTGGCCCTAGCGTGAACGCAGCCTTTCTTGTCGGCCTCGCCTTTGCTGTCGCAGCAAGCGCGAATCTGCCAGTTATCATCTTCAGCGTCTTTTGGAAAAGGTTTAACACCTCCGGTGCCGTGGCCAGTCTCGCCACCGGCTTGATTTCCGCCATTGGCCTGATCCTCATCAGCCCGAACGGCATTTTTGGAAAAGCAGGGGCCATCTTCCCTCTCGAAAATCCAGGCATCGTCAGCATCCCACTCGGCTTTCTAGCTGGCTATCTTGGCACCATCCTCACTCCACGAGATCCTGAAGCTGAAGCCAAGTTCGCCGAACTTACCGTTCGTGCACATACGGGACTCGGCTCAGAAAAAGCCACGGCTCACTGAGCCATCGATTCTGCGGGTGCAGACTGCTACGGCACCTCCACCCGCAGTCGAATGAACATCGGAATCCCGACTCCCATGGCAGGCAAAAGCCTGACATTGACCGTCTCGGTAACGCCATCGCCTGTGGGCGTGACTGTGAGTTCTTCGACATCCGTTCCAGCAGGCTGCCAGGTAGCAAGCGTGGTGGAGGTTTCGAGATGATACTGCACGCCAGATGGATTCGAGAGCAGGCGACGATAGCTGAAGGTCAGATGGCGATGACCTGTGCCGCCATCCATCGCCGTGCCAGTTTGGGGGAGCGCGCCCATGCCGAAGCTGCCAGCCTGGAAGGCATAATCGAGGAGTGCACCGACTCCATTGGCGTCGGCATCAGCAGCTGGGTCAGACATGCGCAGCATACTCCACGTTTCCGTGCGGGTGTTCGGCGGCACGGCGTTGTCACTGGCGCTGATGGTAAAGGTGTTCATGCCATCCGTGAGCAATGTCAGGCTTTGAGTCCAGGTGGCAAAAGCATCTGCTGAAAAAGCCCCAGCGCCATTCACCGTGACCGAAGCGATGCCGCTCACATCCATGCCGCTACCTTGCAAAGTCAGATGATCCAGCAAAGTCACACCACCCGTGCCCGGGGTCAGAACCAGCGACGGAGCCGTGGCATCCTGCGTTGACCTTTGTGGCTCTGACCACGCACCCGTCAGCCCTGCCGCTCGAGCCCGGGCACGGTAGTGATAAAGCTGGCCATCGGTGAGGCTAGAGTAGCTGTGCTGCACTGCAGTGATGAAACCGGTGGAGACGGCATCACTGAAATTTCCGACGGTGGCGCGCTGCAGCTCATATTCGTAACCAGAGCCCAGCGCCGCCCATGAAACGGTGTTGCTCGTGCCGCCGGTAAACAGCGGCTCGGCCGCGAGCACAAGATCATTCACCGCCACCACGTCGATCAGCGATGACAATCCCATGATCGTCGAGTTCGCCGGAAGCACCGCCTTGAGCCAGGCATCAGCCACTGCTGTCTGTAGCGTGACATTTCCACTCCAAGAGCCATGAACGAAGCCTCCAGTCATGCCAGGAGTCATGGCCAGCGCACTCTCGGCACGACCAAAGCGGAGGTTTGGCAGTGTGTTCGAGGAAGCTCCCAGAGGCAGTGTTCCCGCCCAGGTCAAAGGATCACCATAAGCACTGTCCGTGCGGAAACTCAGCGTGCGATTCAGCGTGGTGATCGTGCTGCGCACGGTGCCGTCACTGGAGTAGTTGTTATTGTTGAAACTCACATCCACCATCAGATTCATCACGCCATCGTAAGTGAAGGGTGTGGTGAAGGTGAATGAGTTCCAACCGAGGGATGAAAGCGTCACATTGCCGGTAAAAACAGTCACCCATCCATCGCTTTCCCAGCTGCGATCATTGGAGGAATAGTTCGCACGATTCGTGTGCTTCAAACGAATGGTGAAATCCTTCAAAAGTTGTCCCGGCAGCTTCGCCACATCGAGCGCCATCGAAGTCAGACTACCCGCAGTGCCGACCTCCGCAGGTGTGTAAATGCTCTGCATCCGCGCATCGTGGTAGTAGCAGGCTAGTGGATAAAACCACGCGTAGGTGCCGGAGCCAGTCGTCGTTGGATCCGCCTGGGCATGGGCCGAAAGTGTCACCGGTCCCGCGAAATGATCGATTTCATTATCCCACTCATCATAGGCTGTGACGCGGCTCGTGAAGGCAGTGCCACGCGCCGCAGCCGCAGGCACGTCTGACCAGCCGAAATGATGCACGGCCCCCACTGGCGGGACCGTGAAGCTCCACACCGGACCTGCTCGGGAAAGCCCACTACGTTTGGCGATGACCTGCCAGTAGTAAGTCACTCCAGGCTCAAGCCTTGGCAGAGTCATCTGCGCAGTTGCCACATTTCCCACGAGTTCGGCAGGCATGGACGTGATGCCAAACAAGACATCATAACTGTCCGGCGCACCGCCGCTCACCGCATCGTAGCTCCAAGCCAAGTCACTCTCGGGATGCGTGGGCGAGTTGAGATGCACTGGCGATGGATTCATCGGCAGAGCAGGCTGTTCATCATCACTCACGATCATGGTGCCCGAACCACTGGCAAAGCCAGCCGCCGTGGCCGTGACGGTCACGGTCTGATCCCCATCTCCAAGGGTATCATTCACGAGATTCAGGTCAAAGAGCGCCTGACTAGCCCCCCCTGGAATCACCACGTTCACGGGCACGATCAGTTCTGACGAATCACTGGAACTCAGCGTGACCGTCAGCGGGTTCACCAATGTTCCCGGCACACTCACCACTCCTCCACTGGCGACGAGACCCGCACTTTCCAACCTTGGTGAAGTCAACGTGACGGAGAGCTGAGTCGCTTCGTTGTCGAGCACTTGAATCGTTGCATTGGCTGAGGGCCAGTTGGTGACACTGGCGGTGATGGCCACGTTCTGGGCACCATCGATCAAATCATCCTCCGGCATCGTGAGCGTGAAGAACGCGTGAGTCTGCCCTTGGGGAATGATCACCGTGGTTGGCACTCCCAGCTCACTCGTATCATTCGAGCTTAGCGCCACTTCGATGGGAACCACAGCGGCACTTGGGATATTCACGCGAGCAAGATTTGAAACTACAGGCGAACCTTCCGTCACACTCGCTGGGAGAGTCAGCACCATCGTCGTGCTTTCATTATCATGCACTGGAATGGCGGCACCGGAACTCGGCCAAGCTGCGGCAGATGCGGTCAAGGTCACGCTTTGTGTCCCATCGATTCGCGTGTCATTGATCGGCGCTACGGCAAAGGAGACTTCAGTCTGGCCAGCAGGAATGGTCACACTCGCTGGGAAGCTGACCTCCTCGCCAGGTCTGCTCGAAGAGAGCGAGATCACCAGACTGCTGGTGGGTGCGGGAGCCACCATCACCGTCGCAGTGCCTGAGGCGCCTCCTTCTGTAAGTGCGGCCGGGAGCAGCAAGCGCAATTGTTTGTCAGGCACGGCATGAAGCTCGATGTCATCCAGATTCCAGCCCGACTGTGGATAGGCGTCCGGCGTGCTCACTGTGTGCCCCCAGCGCACATAGACCTGAGCATGGCCGTCAGCGAGTGAGGCCAAGTCATGCTCCATAAAGGTCCATGCCTGATCTCTTGGTGTACTGAGGTCGTTTTGCCAGACCACGTCCCAGTTCGTGCCATCGGTGGAAAGCTCCACACTCGTCGTCACCCAGGGTTGATAGTCGGCATTCAGCCAGCGTTGAAAGCGTAGCTTGCTGCTATGGCGTCCGCTCAGGTCAAAAGGGCCCGCGGTGAGATACTGCGGAGTGCTGCTGTTCACGGCATAGTCACCCGCGAGATTGATGCCGAAGACCTTCGTGCCCGTCGCACCAGCGGTGGGATCAGGATTGCCAAAACTCACAGCTCCCTGGCCGAGAGGCGTTCCATAAGCCCACTCACCCGTGCGCGACCAACCTGGATCACTGTCCAGATGCGTGCTGAAGACAGGCGCTGCGCTGACCTCCAAAGAAACGGTGCGTGTCTGAATACGCCCCGAGGAAGTGCTGGAGATCGTCACGACTCCGGTGTGCGTCGTGGCCAGCAGTTGGTTCGCGGCGGCATTGAGTGTGACAGAGATCTGCGTGCTCGCGCCTGCTGCCAGAGTTCCAGAGCTGGGTGATAGCGTGATCCAGGAACCGGTCACACCCGCCGTCCAGGGACGCGACGAGGAACTGTGGTTCGTCAGAGTGATGGTTTGAGCCGCAGGCAGAAATGGACCGCCTATCGGTCCACTGGCGCTCAGGACACCCGTCGGGGTCGCCAGGATGTCATTGCTGGCGAGCATCGCATTGTAGAGGTTCAGTCGCCCACCTGTGCTGCATTTACCTGTCAATGCAGGCAGCGAATGCACCGTGCTGAGGATCAGTTCGCGCATCTGCATGTGGGTGATTGTCGGCTTGTAGCTTTTAATCAATGCACAGGCACCTGCCACATGCGGAGCAGCCATCGACGTACCGTTTTTCAGACCGTAACCGCCATTGTGGATCGTGCTAAAAATCTCATTTCCCGGCGCAGCCAGGTCCACGGTAGCCAAGCCAAAGTTCGAGAATGATGCCAGCCCATCCGTCCGTGTTGTTGCCGCTACAGAGAGAATGTTCGGGCTCTCATAAGCCGCCGGATACTCCAGGGAGAGATCAATGTTCGAGGCATTGTTCCCTGCTGCAGCCACAAAGAGAATCCCCGCCGCATCAGCCTCATCAATCGCGTCCTTCATCGACTGCGTGTAGGTGGTGCCTGTGTAGGAATTTGAGGTCAGCGACACTCCGAGATCCGTGGCATAGGCGATGGCTTCCGCACCATCGGACTCGAAGCCGCTGCCCGAGGAGTTGAGAAACTTCAGCCCGAGGAGCGATACCTGCCAGCACACACCGCTCACCCCTGCCCCGTTGTTTCCAGTGCCACCAATGGTGCCCGCGCAGTGGGTGCCGTGACCATTGTCATCATTCGGGTTGTTATCCGAATTCACCCAGTCCCAGCCGCGCGTGTCATCGACGTAGCCGTTACCATCATCGTCGATGCCATTGCTCGCGATCTCGCCCGGATTCGTCCACAGGTTCGCCACCAGATCCGGGTGGGTCTGGTCAATACCGGTATCGACCACCGCCACGATCACACTGCGGCTGCCTGTGCTCAGATCCCAGGCCTCGGGTGCATCGATGTCTGCGTCCACCGTGCCGCCAGACTGCCCTGTGTTATGCATTCCCCAGAGGATGCCGAAAGACGAATCATTCGGCGTCGCCTGAGCTGTCATGATGTGATCCGGCTCTACCACGAGGATGTACTCCTTGAGCTTCGCCAGGCGCGAGACAGCACGCGGCACCGTGTCGAGCTTCGGTTCACTAAATGCCACCAGCCACAGCCCCGAAGCAGGCATCCGCTTTCTCACAGTCGCGCCGCCATCGCCTAGCAGCGCCAGTAGCTCCGCCTCCGGCATCTTGGGATTCCGCAGCTTCACCATCACATGATCCCCCACCATCGCACTCTGCCGCACAAGCCGATCTCCCTCCGCCGTGCGGATGAGTTCATCTTCCACACGCAGTATAGGGTATTTATAGCTCTCGTCTCGAACCAACCGAACTCGGCGCACCTGCGTCTCCCCCGTCTCCAGCTTCACCACCGACTCCCGCTTTTCCAAAACCTCTCGCCCCGCGAAACGATCCTCGATCTGCCTCCCCAGCCCTGCCCGGTTCACTTGCGCCTTCGTGATGGGTGCTGCACTCCGCAACTTCTCAGAGCGGACCGAACTCCCGTCCATCTCCGCCCCAGCCATCCGCCACAAACACAACGCGACCGCTGCAATCGCAGCCAGCCCGAGTGAGGCCTGGAAGAGGCGTTTCATGTGGCAGGAGAAGTGGCAGGGAAAATCATGGAGGGACTGCCGAAGTCATCAGACCTATTAGGCAAAGACCCCGTTGAACCGCCATTTCACCTCTTCGCTGCGCGATTGAAAAGATCTTTCTCCAGCACATCTCAAGGCGCGCATCATCCGGCACCATCCCTGTTCGGCCTCATGAGACTCCGATTCCTTCTAGTACTCCGAACTCTGGGCATGGAGCCCCGACTTTAGTTGGAAACTCGGCGTGATTCTCCCGCTTCGATTTCACCTTTGGCCTGGGCTGGCGCGGGGCTCATTTGCAACCGGATTCGCGCTGCTGCTGCCCGAGTTATCAGCCCACGCTACTTCGGACTTCGTTCTTCGTTCGTGCAAAGAGGTAGCTGCTCATTACGAATATCTGCGGTCCCAAAGGTCGATGACGGTACCGTAGATGTCGGCGTTGTCAGAAATGACTAGTGCTGTGTCCTCAATGGGCATGGGCATCTGCTCCAATGCATCAAGCAGCTGTCCGACCGCAGGGCCGGAACCCGCCAACGCCTCCTCCCTGCAATAAAGCCTTCTGTCGGGATAGATCCAAAACACAAACTCTGGGATGCCGTGGGTGAGATCTCGAATCGCCGTCCGTCTCCCTCGGTAGTCAGGAGCAAGGAAATCGAACCACTGGGTGGCCTGCTCTCGTGAAACGCTACCGACGGTGATCATTGGGCAAAAGGTGGATCAGACGACTGCGATCGAGAGACGTGCATGACACGACAGATGTCGTTCGAGACGTTGCCTGCGTCCGTTTCGGCCTTGGTTGCCGCTTGATGATGTTGCGAGCGCCACAGGGGATAAACTGAGAACCCAACTAGGTCGTGTTTGAAAACCTGTCGATTGGCAAAACGGCTGTGATGGAGTAGAGGGTGGAGTCGATGAGAACACAACGTTTTACATGGTGGGGGCCGC
>JAGKWZ010000357.1 GCA_021151605.1 Verrucomicrobiaceae bacterium | reverse complement strand
CAGGAAATGACATCGCGCACCGTCGTGACGCCTTCCTTTTCCAGCGTCTTCACCATCCGCGACGAGAGGTCGGGCACGGTGTTCAGCGGTGAATCGAGAGTCAGGGGCATGGTGGGGTTAAAAGGGAGCAGTGCTCAGGGCTCAGTCCTTAGTTCAAGTCTTGAACTTGCCAAAGAACAAGGATTGAATCCCACCATCGCCATGAAAACCGGACTTCTCCTCGATCCCCTCTACACCGACCACGATCCCGGCCCCGGCCATCCTGAGTGCCCGCAGCGCTACCAGGCCATCATGAAGGCACTCACCGCCTCTGATTTGCTGCCAAAGTTCGCTTCCATCCCCAGCCGGGCCGCCGAGATGCCGGAGATCGAGCGCTGCCACCCGCGCCCCTACATCGAGCTCGCCCGCGATGAAGTCGCCGCCGGTCTCGATGCCCTCAGCACCGGCGACACAAACGTCTGCTCAAAGAGCTACGACATCGCCACTCGTGCCGTCGGTGGCGTGCTGAATGCAGTGGATGCCGTCATGTCGGGCAAACTCACCCGCGCGTTCTGTGCCGTGCGTCCACCGGGCCATCATGCCCGTCCGAGCCAGGGCATGGGCTTCTGCCTTTTTAACAACATCGCCCTCGGTGCCCGTCATGCCCAAAAGCAGCACGGCGCGGCGAAGGTGGTCATCGTCGATTGGGACGTGCATCACGGCAACGGCACCCAGGACATCTTCTATGAGGACGGCAGCGTCTTCTTTGCCAGCACGCATCAGAGCCCCTGGTATCCCTTCACCGGCCACGTCGAGGAAACCGGCGCGGGCAAAGGCAAGGGCAGCACCATGAATTTCCCTTTGCCCGCCGGCACCGGCATGACGCAGATCAGCGAAGCTTTTGAAACCAAGCTCCTGCCCGCCATCGCCGCCTTCAAACCCGACCTCATCATGATCAGTGCCGGCTTCGACTCCCGAGTCGATGACCCGCTCGGCAAGTTCAAGCTCACCGACGCCGACTTCGCTTCATTGACGAAGTTGCTCATGAAGGCTGCCGAAGAGCACTGCCAGGGCCGTTTGGTCTCTGTCCTGGAAGGTGGCTACAATCTCAGTGGACTTGCCACTGCGGTCACCGCCCACGTTGGGGCTCTGGTGGAAGGGGCCTGAGGCGTTTTGGCTCCCGAAAAGGGCTTTGTCGTGCCGACAGGCTGCACTTTGGGCTCCCGAAATGGGCTTTGTCGTGACGACAGGCGGCATTTAGGACTTCCAAAATGCCATTGGACAGAGGGCCGGGCTCTTTGCCCGGCACTGCCAGCTTGATTGCTAGTTCGATCTAATCGGGCCGACCTCGGCTCATCAGGCTTTCTTTTGCTTCTTGGCCCCAGGGGTTTCTTCTGACTTCTTGGCCCCCTGAGTATCCTCGGGCTTCTTCGGCTCTGGCAGCAGGAATTTGGTCACGCCGGGCATGGGCATCGGCGTGGGCTTGAAGCTGTCGCCCCACTTCAGCGTGTCTGGAGCGAGGTCCTGGGTGCAGGCGAGCATCTGATCCCAGGTGATGAGTTGGCCGGTGTAGGCAGCCTCGCGGCCCATGATGGCGACGAGCGTGGAGAGCATCATCCGGTTGCCATCATTGATAACTTCGCCTTTGCGGATGGAGTTGAAGAGTGCCTCGTGCTCGAGGTCATACATGTTTTTCTCCTCATCGCGGAAGCGCCAGCGCTTCGGTCCGTCGATGAAAGGGGCACCGCCTTTGCCGATGGTGAGCACGCCTTTTTCACCACGGATGATGTCCTGATTGTGACCTTGGCAGCCTTTGATCTGACGGCTGGCCATGTTGCACATGACGCCGTTTTCCCACTCATAGGCAGCGTGGAAATGGTCGAAGATGTTGCCGTCTTCAGCTTTGATCTGGCGTCCACCGGTGCCGATGCAATTCATGGGTGGCTTGTCACCCATGGCCCAGCAGATTTTATCCACGCTGTGCACGGCCTGCTCGACGAGGCTGTCGCCGCTGAGCCAGGAGAAGTTGTACCAGTTGCGCACCTGCCATTCGACATCGCTCATGCCCGCAGGGCGGCCGCTGGCGGGTGGCATGGGCTTCACGGGGCCGGTGTGGTAGGTGGCATAGACGCTGGTGATTTTCCCGATGTCGCCGCCGAGCACGCGCTTGAAGGCCTCCATGCGGGAGGTGCTGTAGCGCCAGCAGAAGCCGGCCACGAGGTTGAGCTTCTTCTCCTTCGCCTTCTTCACGGCAGCCATGGCCATGTGATAGCCGATGGTGTCCACGGCCATGGGCTTTTCACAAAAGATGTGCTTCCCGGCATCCACCGCGGCCTGGAGGTGCATGGGGCGGAACCCTGGAGGGCTGGCGAGCAGGACGACATCGACGCCGCTGTCGATGAGCTTCTTGTAGGCGTCGATGCCAATGAACTTCTTGTCCGGCTTCACATCCACGCGGTCCGGGAACTTCTGAGAGAGCGAGGCGATGCTGCCATCGATCTGCTTTAGATCGACATCCGCCATGGCGACGATCTTGCCATTGTATTCCGCGCCGAGAGCCTGGGAGGCAGCGCCGGTGCCACGACCACCGCAACCGACGAGGCCGATGCGGAGGGTTTCAGCGGAGTCAGCTTTCTGCTGGGCGCGGAGACTGGTGGCGGCTGTCAGGATGGCCGTAGTGTGGACGAATTGGCGGCGGTTCAGGTCGGAGAGCATAGGGGTGAAGTAATCGTGGCGATGGCTAGTCACCTTTCATGGCGCAGGCAGGAGTACATCGCCATTGCCGAGTGAGGCGGCGGCGTGATAAATGAGAGTGCTTCCGTGCTCATCATGTCACGTCTCGTCTTTCTTGCCCTCCTGCTGATCTCCGGCATGGCGCTGCACGCCCAGGGGATCAATCCTTTCGACAAGGCCAGCCGAGAGCGTGAACTGGCCAGAGAGCGCGCGGAACTCGAACGAGAGATGTCGCGCCAACCGGGTGGACTGCCGAGGGGCTCAAATGAGTCCGTCTTTGATCAAGCAAGTCGGGAACGTGCTGCGGCGACGCAGCGCGCCTTTGACCGAGGTCAAAAGACGGCCCTGCCTGCGCAGGAGGAACGGGAAAGCATCGGCCGCCTGGGGCCCGGGAAGCATGCGCAGCGTGCCGAAGATGGCTCCGTGGTGAAGGAGGGGGCGCCGTCAGCGGCGGTGTACAACCGCGTCATGGAGACCCGGCGATTCTTTGAGCATTACCGTGATCCCACGCTGCGAAACGTGAATGACAGCTTCACGGACACTCCGGCTGACCGGGCTAAGTATGAGCAGGAAGCGCTGCGTGTTTACCCCGAGCTTCAGCGCCCCCAGTCCGCATTTGCCCTCAGGCAGGCGGCGATTGACCTCTGGATTGACTCCCGCCAGCCACCGCTCGCTCGTGACTCACGCCGGAAGCTGCTCGTGGCGCACATGGTCAGCCTGGAAATCACCGGCCACCTGCGCGGCGACAAATTTGGCGTTGGGCAAAGTCCCATCCTTCACCGCATGGGCCAGCGCCCACCCGCCTTCATTAAACGCAACAACTTCGATGTCGAAGTGCAGGGGGATGAAGTCATCCTGCCCGACGGCCTTCGGGGTAAGGTCACCCGTGGTCAAAATGGAAAGCCTGACCTCATCGAGTGGTTGGATGCCGAGGGCATGCACAGCATTTTGGTCCCCCAGGAAGCCAGTGGTCAGGTCAGGCTCTTTTCGCTTCACGACTGCGATTACCGCCGTCAGGAACTCCAGGGCGGTAACTTCCGGGTGAGCTTCACGAAGCTGTGAGCGCATGGGGGCAGCACGCAGGGAGTGTCATGCCTCTGCTGCCGCCGCAATGATTTCACCACCCAATGCGGCGATCTCTGTCAGGGCAGAGGCAGGTGAAGGGCGCAGTTTGGGCAACATCAGGCTGAAGGAACTCACATTGGCAGCCAGCGTACTCAGCGCCTCGGTAAAGGCGGCTACGGCCATGCCTTCTTCATTCTGATCAAAGGTCAGGCCATTGAGCAGAGCCACATGCTCATAGCGGTCCATCCATTCGGCTGCCCGGAGGCGATACCGCTCGTTGACGAGTTTCAGGACAGATTCGGCATTCTGCTCCTCGAAACCGCGCAGGACCTGGCTGGCCAGACAGCGTGCCACATCCGCCGCTGCCGTCACCAAGCCTGGCTCCACGACTCCGGGATCGAGCTGGCGATGCCGATGCTCGTAGTGAAAGCCAAGATCGACCTGGCACATCTCCGAAACCTGCAAATGGCGGTAAACTTCACAAAGCATGGCGATCTCCAGCCCCCAGGCGGAAGGCAGGCTGAAGCCGGCCAGAGTGTCGCTGTCTGCGGCGAACTCGCCAGAAAGCGGATAGCGGAAACTCTCCAGATGCTCCAGCAGGGGCAGTGTGCCGAGCACTTCCTGAAAAGCCTGGATGAGCGGAAAAATGAGCAGGCGTGTCACCCGGCCGTAGAGGCGGTCGGCCACACGGCTGTAGTAACCTTTGGCAAAGCGGTAGTTCAGCCGGGGATGTGCGATGGGATAGCAAAGCTTTGCCAACAGGCCTGGACCGTAATTGAGAATATCCGTGTCATGGCTGATGACGATGCCTTTGTGTCCGGCTGCCCGTAGGTAGGCGATTCCCATCCAGATGTTTGCCCCTTTGCCGTTGCTGTGAGCATCGGTCACATGCTGGTGCAGCGCCGCCAGCTTTGGGCCATCATTCCAAAGCAGAGTCAGTGGCTTATCCCCCAGCCATTCATGACATTTGGCACGAGCGGCGGTCATTTGCTCCTCATTCATGCCGTTCATGCTGAGGACCACCTCGGAGATATAGGGCACTTCCGCTACCTGACGGAGGATGGAGGGCAGGGCAGGACGCGTGACCTCTGTGTGCAATGCTGGAAGGAGCAGCGCCACGGGGCGTTCGCGTGTCATTTCGACGAGTTCAGCCTCACGGGTTTGGCTGTCTGGCGTGGAGAGATGATGCAGTGTGGGCAGTCGAGCGTGCTGATAAAAATCGGCCATTCGTGATCGGGGGGGCTCGGAAGGGGGAGCGTTGGTGAGGGAGGAATTGCTGCCTAAATTTGGGAGGGAGCATCTTTTGGCAGTACCTCGCCCTCGGCGTCAACCTCCGAAGCAGAAATCTCGCTTGTGATCGGATCTTCGGGAACATCAGCGGATTCATTTTCGATCTCGATTGTCTGGCGGACGCTGCGCGAAACCCATGGACGAACGAGGCCGTAAATCAGGTAGCTCACAAACAGCACCGACGGCATCCACTGCCAATTTCGTAAGCTGAAGGCGACGACGATGATGGAAATAAGCACCCAGGCTGGTGAGCGCCGCGTGCGCCAGTTGATGGATTTAAAGCTCGGATACTCCAGGTCACTCATCATCAGGTAGGAGAGCATCACCATCAGTCCGGCGAGTCCATATTTCCATGGACCGATCTCCTTCTGCCCTTCATCCAGCCAGACCATTAGCAGGGTGAGTGAGGCGATGACTCCAGCGGCAGCTGGAATGGGACAGCCGCGGAAGTGCTTGCTGTTGGTCTTGTTGTCACTGGCGGCGAGGCAATTGAACCTGGCCAGTCTCAGGGCCCCACAGACTAGGTAGGCGGAGGCGATCAGCCAGCCGAGGCCTGAGGGTTTGTCGATGTCTTTCAGCACGATGTCATGCACCAAGAGGGCTGGTGCCACGCCAAAGCTCACGATGTCAGCAATCGAGTCTAGCTCACGTCCAAACGGGGACTCCCGCCACACGTCCATCGAGAACATCAAAAAGGCAGGCAGCGAGGATGGCGATGATGGCCCAGTAGTAGTGCTCCGTGATCTCGCCTTCACGTCCTTTGAAGATCTGCAAGATCGCGACAAAACCAGACAGGATGTTTCCTGCAGTCATCATCGTGGGCAGCACATAGATTCGGGGTTCTTTTTCCATCATGACCGCTGAGTGTAGCCTGCGGCGGGCGCTTGCCTACAGCAACATTTCAGAAATGTAGCGGGTTTGCCACAGACCCTCCTGTCTCCAGCCATCAAAAGCGCCTGGTCAAATCATCTGGGCAGCGACTTTGATCCAAAGCTTGGTTGGAGGACGTCTCTGGTGTCTGTTTCTGCTAAAGCTGGTGTTTTTCAGCCTCCCTGGCTCCGAGCTTCATCGTCGCCTCCACCGCCCCATATAGGGCCGTCCACGCCTCGCGCAGCTCAGGGGTAAATCGGGAGTCCAGCGTCTCTGCCAGCATGTCCAGCAGCGCTCCACCCACGGTTGCGTAGTGCTCGTCCTTCACGCCGTAGCCCGCATGTCGGACTCCCATCGCTCGCAGTTCCAATTCCAGCCCGAGCGGACGCTCCAGCATAGAGATGAGCGCGGCCAGCATTTCGAGGAGCTTCTTTGACTGCTCCTGGATGTCTCCTTTGAAGAGTGGGCGCAGCGCGGGATCGATCTCAAAAAGCCGCCGATAAAACACCAGCGCAGCCACCTCCTCATGGCGTGAGATTTCCGCAAAGGATCTGCGGATGAGCTGAACTTGGAGGGGAGTCATTTGGGGGCATCCAACCACAAAACGCTCCCCTTGGACATCCGACTTTAGTCGGATAGCCCAGATTACTTGAACTCTGGATAAAATGGATTGTGCGCCTTTTCCTCGCCCACCGATGTCAGCGGACCATGGCCAGGAGCGATGACTGTCTCGTCGGGCAAGCTGAAGATTTCCTTTCGGTTCGTGGCGAGTGCATCTGGGAAAGACACCGCTCCGCCGCCCATGGAGGAGGCAAAGAGGGCGTCGCCCACGACAGCGACAGGCCGTGCCAAGCCCCGCACGACAAAGGTGGTGCCCCCCTTCGAGTGGCCCCAGGTGGATCTGGACTCGACCGTCAGACCGCCGAGCTGCCATGTCTCACCTGGTGAGAAAGTTTGCGCTGCAGGATGCGGCTCGCGATCACTCACGAGCACGGTTGGTGCCGCCAGAGAGGAAATGTCAGCCACATGATCCGGGTGCGTGTGGGTGAGGAACAGATATTTCAGCGTCAGTCCCAGTTCGCGGATCTTTTCCACCATCGGCGCAGCCGTGGCACCGGTATCAAAAGCAGTGGCTTCACCCGTCTGAGCATCCCAGACCAGATACGCATTCACCGTCATGTCGTGGTAGAGAGTATTAAACTGAGCCAGACCGCCCAAAGAAATCTCCTGAGGAGCCCAGCCGCCATCGGCCATGGTCACCAGGGACGGACCGTGCAGTCCGAGCGCTGGGGCTAGCTTCAGAAGTGTGTTGTGGTCAGGAGTGCCTTCTTTCACCGCCTCCACCTGGGCCACGGTGACGCCCGCCTTCTCCGCCAGAGCCTCCACGGTCAAGCCGAGGCCGCGCTGTGACTTGCCCACCACATCATTAAAAAGGTCTTCGAGAGGAATGCTCATAAAGCTGCCATCCAAGGACAGCCCGCGCCGCACGGCAAGCGGCAAGTTCGAGGCACAATTTCAGATTTCGGATTTCAGATTCCAGCTTTAAGCTCCCCGCATGTTCGAAATCTTCGCCAATCCCTTCTACACCTTTTGCATGGGCCTCGCCCTTGGTGCCGTCTTCCTCGTCATGGCCATCTTTAGCCACTGGAAGACCAAGGGCGAATTCCGCCGCTACAAGACCCACCTGAGCGACAAGCTGGAACTCGAAGCTCGCCAGATGTCCGAGACCAACAAGGAGAAAGCTCGCCTAGCCTCCGAAAACGAAAGCCTCCGCATGCAGGTTTCCCGCCTGAATGAAAAGCCGGACAACAAGCTCACCCGCGAGCTGGAAATCATGGCCCGTGCCGAAAAGCACATGATGATCAATGCCCCTGGCTTCGCCCCCGCCTGGGAGATCGCCAAGTCCACCGCCCTCACACAACTCGAAGCTGAGGAAAAAGGCACCTCTTTCCCCCAGAAAATCTTCCGTAAGCTCATCGGTTCCGGCTCGAATGGCTCCAACGTCGCCCTTCCGGAAAACGCCGCCACTGCTGCCAAGTCCGGCACCAACACCGCCGCCGCCTGAGGAATCATCATGCGCCCGGAGAAGGTCAAGTTCATGCTACTCGCCGCTGACATGAAGCGGGCGGTGCGATTTTATAAAGATGTCTTCGGTCTCGATGATATCTTCGTGAGTGAGTTCTGGAGCGAGCTAAGTTTCGGCAATGCCATCATCGCCTTTCATGGTGGTCATGACGGCAGCATCAACACCACCGGCCTCAGCTTCCAGTTTGAGGACGTCTTCGACACCGTCGAGCGCATCGAAAAAGCCGGAGGCATCATCCTCGAACTCCCCGCCCAGCGCGAAGGCGAGCCCATCATCCTCGGCCGCTACCGTGACCCCGAAGGCAACGAAGGCTTCATCACGCAGTATGTCGGGTGAGGATCAGACGGAACTCTTTCCCAGGGTGAGGAAGTTGGAGCAGCCAACTTAAGCTGCTTCTGCCGCCCTCAAGGAGGCTGCCTCAATGAAGTTTCGATACGCTATGTCGTGGATATTCTGCACCTTGTTGTTTTGCCATTGAGCTAATGCACAACGGCGGCGAAAAGGCCTACGTCCTTCGTTCAGTCCGAAGATGCGGATCGTCGCCTCAGCACGCTTTTGGAGTTCGGGACTGGCGCAGCGGTTTGGAACGATGATGCCTGTACTGACTTCAAACTCAAAGAAGTCCTCGAACTCGTAGCCATCTTCATCAGGGGCGATCAGTTCATCCTCCCACTGTCCACCTTTTAAGTTCTGACACTTGTCACAGCAGTAATAGAGGTTCGTCCAGGTGAAGGCGAGGTGCTGAAAGCGCTCATGATGCTTTGGTCGGAAATGTTCGATGGACTCCAGAGATTGGTCATCCATTGGCCAGGCATCGCAGAAGGCACAATGACTCAGGGTCATCTCGCGCAGTTCATCCAACAGCCAGTCACGGGCTGTCTTTCCCTCGTGAGAATACCAAGTGAATTGAGCCGAGGGGTTTTTCTGCCGCAGTTCCACCCATTGTTGATTCCATTTGGCGGACTTGAGCTGGAGCACCTCGGGTTCGGGTGGGCGTTCCTGCTTTCTCATGCGGCGGCTTTGGCTTTCTTCTTCTGACGTTCAAACTGACGCATCTCACCGCCCACAAGATCAGCAAGAGTATCGCTTCGTCTGGCAATTCCTTTGGCGATGTCAGCGAGTTCCTGTTCTTTTTCCCAGGCACCCGCGAGCACATCGTCCTTAAGGCAGCGGAACTGACTCAAAAGCTTCTCACTCTCTGGGTCATACCACTCGCTCACTCCCAGGATTTCCTGGACGATCTCGATGTAGGAGTCGCCTTTGCTGCACGCGCGCGGTGGATCGAAAGTCACTTTCCCGGTCTCTTCGTCTGCCCGCAGCACATGAATCCAGCCTTCATTCACGGACGAGATCACGAAGGGCGAATGGGTGGCGACAAAAAACTGGCCGTTCGGGAAAAGGGATTGGACCGCTGGGATAAGTTTCCGCTGCCATGCGGGGTGCAGGTGCCCCTCGGGCTCGTCCAGTAATAGAAAGAGGGGGATGCTGAAGGGATCTGGATACTCTGGGAAAAGGGCGTCCAGCTTAGCGATACAGCCCGCCAGCCAGCCGATGATGCAGCGCAGACCATCAGGCATCTGGTTGAACTTCATCGTAGTCCCTCCCCAGTTCACTCTCAGGCTGATCTCTGGATAAGGGGTGACTGAGAAGCGGAACCGGCGGCCTGTGATTTCAGACACGGCGTTCTCCAAGCCCTGAGAGATGAGGCTGGCTCGTGATACCGACTCACCATCCTCGTTACTCAGCCTTTCCATCGCCGCTCCCATCTTGATGTTCACGAGACTTTGTCCGATCTGGGTATCTTCATCCGTCGTTTTATCGAACTTCAAAAGCGTCAGCGGGTCTTTGATTTTGACTGGTTGTAAGGCCGTCAATTTTGCGTCAGCGATTTGGGCGATGCCACGAAAGGACATGGCTGCTAACTCTGGGATTAAATGCGTTTTTTTATGTTCCGCTGAACCAAAAATTCCTGACAATTGAAAGCTCCAATTTTCTGGAGTGCCTTTGAGGAGTTGTCTGAGCATTATTGAAGTTGGGCTTCTGGCGAGCCACGATCCTGCGGATATTCCCCAACCGGCCAATTGGGAGAGCGGTGCCCCAATCGCTGCAACCACGGAAGCCTTGGAGTCCGATCCATTGATTCTGTGCTTCAACTCGGAGTCATTCCCCAGGGCAGCGGCCAAGATCGACAGCAGCCGGGTTTTTCCGGTTCCATTCTGCCCCGTCAAAATTTGCACCTCAGCGAGCTTGCTGCCCTCCGGTTTGGCCGGGAAGGTCAGTTCGGCGTCGGCAAAGGGTGGGAAATCCTGAACGGCGAGGGCTTCAATGCGCATAATTGAGAGGTTATCAGCCCCTAGACAGCCATGCAAGACTCTGGAGAACGTTAAGTGGATTTATATCATGGGCATGACACTCGACTTCCATTGCCTGCTACGTGCTGGAGGGCCGTGGCTAGGGCTGCGATGACGATCTACTGTGAGGCCTACCAAACGCTCCAAGATGCATTGGTTCCGCGTAAGCCCATCCAGTTCTGGAAACCTAGAACCATCCTGGCACCCGCAGAGCGTCCTCTGGGTAGGCCGGTTCAGAGCTTTGATGCCGAGTCTTTAGCTCCGCTTCCAGGCCTTCCAACAGGAAATAAACCCTTTGGCAAAGTCCTGCGGGCGGGCGGTGATCCAGTCTTCGATGATCTCGGGGGCGAACCATTCGCCGCAGGCGATCTCTTCGGGGAAGGGG
>JAGKWZ010000356.1 GCA_021151605.1 Verrucomicrobiaceae bacterium | reverse complement strand
GCGGCCCCCACCATGTAAAACGTTGTGTTCTCATCGACTCCACCCTCTACTCCATCACAGCCGTTTTGCCAATCGACAGGTTTTCAAACACGACCTAAGCATAGGCGACCAAAGTCATGCTGTGAATAGCCAGTCCCACGATCTTACCCCCGTGATGAACTTACTGATCTCCTATCTACCAGTGATGCCAGCACTTCTGCTCGGCTGTTTCAGCCTCTCAGTTTTAGCCGCGAACGATGGGCAGGTGTATGTGGACACCACTCCATTTAGTGACGGCTATATCAATCATTCGGCAGTGCTGGACACGCGAATGGGAGTCGCGATTTCTCCGCAGGTCATCCATGAGCGGCGCAGTGGCGCGTCGGCTCAGGGAATGCTGAATGTGTGGGACCTCAGCACTGGGCAGGTGAGGGAACGTGTTCGCCTTCCAGCACTTGCTTTTGAGCTGACCATGGATCGAGATCGCCATTTGCTGGCGGTGGTCGGCGGGCCTGGGAACCGGGATGATACGGAACCTTTTGTGCTAATCTATGATTACGAAAAGCGTCGGGTGGACTATGAAAGCCCCAGACAGTTTAAGCCTAGCAGACAAGAGGCAGCGGCATTTTCGAATGAACCTGCGGGCTTGGTGATCGCTGTGAATGGAGAGAACGGCTCCCCTGCCTATGCTCGCATCGACTGGGAAAACAGTGGTCGTACGTCAACGATGGAGGCGGATCAAGCCAAGGCCATCTTGACCGCTTCAAAGGAGGCTCAAGCCAGACGCCTTTTAGAAAGTGGGCTCCACGGTTTGGCCCCTCTGGATGCGGATGGCGGGCTAGTTTTGACGGCGGATGGAGTCGATGGAGTCCTTTGGGATGTGAAGTCTGGACGACAGGTAAGTCGTCTCGGTGCTGGAGTTCGACGACTGCATGGTCACACGGTTTCTGAAGATGGTCTGACCTTGCTGGGGTGGACTAACACAAATGATTATCCTCCTCGACTGCATCAGCTTTGGATCTGGGATTTCAGCCAAATGAAATTCCAGCTCATCTCCACCATCCCAGAGCGGCTTCAAGGGGAGGTGATCTATGTCGAGATCCAGCCGGGCAATCGTGAAGCCATGATGGTGCTGGCACCCCGACTTCCCGGCATTCAAGAGCCAGCCGAAGCACTGGATAAGAAGCATGTGCTAGTAGAGGTCGATCTCACGTCGGATTCCATGAAGGAATCGGCAGTTCTTCCAGCCTATGATCAGATTTACGGGTGGTTTAAGCACGGAAAGGTGGCATTCCGCCAGGGGCAAAAGTTAATGCAGATCGAGGTGAAGTCGGGCCAGCAGCGCATGGTGACAAAAAGTGTTCGTGGAGACGTGCTGGCGGTCAGTCCCGATGGTCAGCGGATCTGGCGGACGTTTCGAATCGAAACAGACAACGACGACATGTCAGGGATGAACCAGGGAATCGAATGCATCAGTGCGACCACTGGCAGGAGGCTCGTAAGGTTACCATCGAGGAGTCAGAACTTCATGCAGAACGCTCGTTTTGATTTTCGTGAGGATGATGGTGCCATGCTGGTCGGGTCGGAAGTGAAGACTGGGACAGGTGGCTTTGTGCATAATGAGCTGCATCTCATTGATCCTGATGGCAGCATACGCACGATGCAGATTTCAGATCCCGAGGGGCCGATGCTGTTTTGGTGCGGCTTCCTCAAAAAAGACGGCCTCTGGAGGATCGGAGCAGCGAGGTCCAATGGCATTCTGGAAAGTTTCGATGCCGAGACCGGCAGACCGATCAGCCCGGCAAGGCGAGATGAGAATATCGAGGGCTGGTTTCCAGACCTCAACCGCGGTTGCACGATGACGAACGCCGGGCGTGCATGGCTGCCGCGCGAGGATGGAGGACTGCGTCTGGTGCAAATGATGCCATCAGGAGAGTGGCAGACACAGGCCGACCTGGTTCTCTCGGGTGACGAGCGCTGGCTCGTCCGCACTGCCTCCGGGCATTATTGGACGCCTCCAGGCGGGCAGCGAAAAGTTAGTTTGCAGTCAGGGGATCAAATTCGCCCTATCTCCCACCTCGATCTAGTCTTTAACCGCCCCGATAAGGTGGCCCAAGTCATGGGAGCCAGTGAGATCGTGGTGGAGGATTTAGAGGCGGTCTGGCAGGCAAGGCTTCGCCGTCAGGGACTTACGGAGGCACCACTCGCAGACGCTGCGGACTTGCCAGCCATGCTGGTGGATCAGCCTCCATTCGCCGCAGCATCTCCCTACTGGAGACCGCAGATTTCATGGGAGGGCAAAGAGAAGGTCACATCGCTCCATGTGCTCGTGAATGGAGTGCCGCTGGCAGGGCCTCAGGGAACACTCGTGAAGGATCAAAGCTCTAGCACACCCGAAATCCATCTCAGCACCGGACTGAATGAGATCGAGCTCTTTGTCCGTGATGCCAGAGGCGTGGAATCCCTGCACTGGACGCGGAGGATCTGGCTGGCAGCCAGCTCGTCCATGCCGAAGCCGGAACTGCATGTGCTGGCGGTCGGTGTTTCCAAATATTTGCGAAGTGAATGGAACCTCGATTATGCCGCGAAGGATGCCGGAGACTTCCTGGATGCCCTGCGCATGAAGTCGGGCGAGTTTCAGCAAATGCATGTCACCCTCCTGCAGGATGCCCTGGTGACGCGAGAAGCCATCCTCGCTTCGGCGGAAAAGCTCCGAAACTCCAAACCCGATGATCATGTCATCCTCTATGTGGCCGGACATGGCATGTTGGGGACGGATGGGCGCTATTTCTTCGGCACACATGACATCGACTTCACTCAGCCGACTGAACGTGGCCTGAGTTATGACGAGATTCAGAACCTCCTCCAAGGTGTGCCTGCTCGACGCAGACTGGTGTTTCTGGACACCTGCCATGCGGGTGATCTCGACGAGGCCGAGCTGGCTCGTTGGAAAACAGAAACCCAAGCTGGTGCAGATGCATCGGTGGTGATGCGCGGCTTCTCTTCTTCTGTCACCAGGCCTGGCAGTGCAGTGGCCTCGCTGTCCCGGCGGAGATTCTTGTGCCGGGATTTGTTTGCAGACCTCAGGGCTGACACAGGTGCTCATGTCATTTGTGCGGCGCTGGGAGTGCAACAGGCATTTGAGAGTGGGGACACACGCAACGGGATTTTCACCCATAGTCTGATGCAGGCCATGAAGTCACCTGAAGCCGATCTCGACCTGGACGGAATGGTTACCGTCACTGAACTTGCCAAACATTCAGCTTCCATGGTTCAGAGGCTCACCGGGGGGCTTCAGCAGCCCATTTCCAGAGAGTCCAATGAAGTCCTCGACTTTGCCTTCTGGCCCTCCCAGCAGACACGGCAGGATCCACGAGAATTCCTGGCGAATTACTTCCGTTGGTCCTCCAGCGCTCATTCAAGCCCTGCTTTGCTGGGGCATGTGCTCGGATTGTTTGCCAGCCCATGCACCTACTTTGGACGCGAGGCGGATCTGGCAACCATCAGAACAGATATGGAGGGCTATATCGAAAAATTTACAACGATGAACTATGACCTCAAGAACGTGAAGATCACACGGAGAGGCGATGACTCCGTGAGCCTGAGCTATGACCTGCATTTCCAAGGTGTTCCCATAGCTGGTGGCACGCGGAAGGGAGTCATTCCATCTCAGATGCAGATCAACCATCGTGGCCACACCTGGCAAATTCATGCCATCGGCACGGCGGGAAAAGCTGAGATTCAGGAGACACCACCGTATCTGCCGCGTCCTTCATCCACGATACCTACAAATGTGAACCGTGGGGCACAGCCCATTTCGACACCTTATGATTTTCTTCAGGCCTATCTGCAAATGCTCGCCACAGATCGGGATGGTAGTGCTTCCAACCTCTTTGTTCAAAATGCCCGTTATTTTGGCAAAGAGATGTCGCGTAGCCAGATCCGCGAGGATATCCGTGAATACGCCGCCAAATTCGACTCCGAATCTTATCGCATCGATCCCGATTCCTTTCGTTTGGCCCCGCAGGCAGATGGGCGAATGAAACTGACCTATGTGCTGCTGTTTGAAGCGCACAATCAGACGCAACGACAACTGCGTCGTGGCAAGGTGCCTGCCGAGATGATTCTCGTGTGGGCGCAGAACCGCTGGCTCATCGAGTCTCTTCGGTTTACTGGCAAGGTCATGGTCGAAACACTTGGCCAGTGACTGGAAGATGAGCAAAATTCCGACCGGAAAACTCCTTTGAGGAATCCTTTTCCGAGGCATGAAAACGATGCCCCCTTCCCGCTCACTTCTCCGGCTCACACGCACGATTACACTGCTGGCACTGGGCTGTACATGCCTGACTCTTTGGTTTGCCTGCAAGGCGAAGGGCCGCCTGTGCTGGCTGGTGCGGGAATCGGCCAGGCATTTCACGGAGTCCGATGTCCTGAGTGAAGCCGAGGTGCCTAATGGCAAGCAGGTGGCGCTCATCCCCGGCACTTCCATTCGCGGCTCGCTGCTGAGGCAGCGTGTGGAGGCTGCGGCCCGGCTCTTCCATGCAGGCAAGGTCTCGCACCTCATCCTCAGCGGTGATGGGCGCAGCGCCAGCTACCACGAGCCTCGTGTGATGCGCCAGATGCTGACAGAACTCCGAGTCCCCGCCTGGGCGATGACTGAAGATGCCGCTGGTCTCTCGACCTTTGATTCGATTCAGCGTGCCGGGTTGATGGCAGGAGGCAGACGCCTGATCATCGTGACGCAGGAATTGCACTGCGCTCGTGCGCTGTTCCTGGCTCGTGGATTGGGCGTGGAGGCGGTGGCCTGTGCTTTGCAGGCGGAGCCTACTGAATCAGGTATCGCCCGCGAGGAAAAAGCCTGTGTGCGTGCGCTGCTCGATCTAACCGGTTTCAGGACGTGGACTCAAAATGTGGATCGCGAAGGCAAGATCTGCATGGGAGGCTGGACCCTGGCCACTTTGTGATCCCAGCGGGCGGCACGGACTTGCTCGTGAGAGCTTTGCAATCTTCCCCTAAACCTGCCATCTCGCGAATTAGCCTAAATGTATCAGTTCAAAAACCGAGCAGAAGATCCGATGAATCGCCGATCAGCGCGTGCTCCTGGCTCAAATCGCTAATTGACTCCTCCGAAGCAGAGGCCCGTCCGTGCTTCTGCAAAACGTCTGAAGTTTCTCTGCCTCTCCGCGCAGCCCCAGCCTCGTCATGAGCGTCTGGGAGTATTCTGGCTGCTGGCAAAGATGCGAAGGGAAATCTCTAAATTCTTACGTGTATGCCGCTTTCGGGTAAAAATCCGCCAAACGTTAGGAGCAGAATG
Organism: Verrucomicrobiaceae bacterium; assembly: GCA_021151605.1. Classification (GTDB taxonomy): domain Bacteria; phylum Verrucomicrobiota; class Verrucomicrobiia; order Verrucomicrobiales; family Verrucomicrobiaceae; genus Prosthecobacter. Next base: position 459 of record JAGKWZ010000356.1, on the reverse strand, counting down.
GCATAGACTTTTTCGAGCACGCTGGCTCGGTTTCGGGAAAACCAGCTTTGGCATGAACGATAATGTCCACGAATGTCTGATCTCCGATGCCTTCGACTTTGACCAAATCGACAAGATTGATTATGGGGCGGGCTTTCATGATGGCTAAGGCGCGGGTTTGCCCGATGTGAGGCAAAGACATTAGGGTGACGTCGTCGCCGCTGTTGAGAATCTCGAGTAGCTTGGTCCGCTGGGCTGGAGCCAGCGTTTTGGCTGCTACTTGAACTCTGCCCGAGGGTTTAGCGGTCTTGTCTGCCCCCACGACCGTCGAGGCAAAACAAAGGGAGATGATCAGTAAAAGGCAGTGTTTCATAAGCAAAACCTAGGTCGTGTTTGAAAACCCTCAACAGCCATAGCGAAGCCAATCGATGACGGACGCAAATTGAATGAGAGCGAGGTAGTGGGAGGCAAGTTTATCGC
>JAGKWZ010000052.1 GCA_021151605.1 Verrucomicrobiaceae bacterium | reverse complement strand
TGGCTTCGATTCGGCTACCGGCACAGTTGCGGCTTCCGCCGTTCTGGAGACTGACTTTACCACGGACAATACCTCTCTGTCCCAACTCAATACTTTCGCTGAAGGCGAGCATGCCTACATCTGGGTGTATAAAGATTCCTTTGGAAATATCAGTCCTTCGCCTAGTTTTGCACCCGGATTTCAATGGGCGCTCGTGACCAACAACGCCAGCGACGGCACTGCGGCTGACGACTGGCTTTTTCCTCAGCCATCGGGGCATGTTGCCAGCACCCTAGAATGGCGCATTGAGGATGCCACCTTCAGCCCCTTCGGTGGGCTTAATGACTCGCAATATGCAGGTGATTTTAGCAGCACACCGGGTGCTTTTGTTCTCCAGACCCACACTGCACCCATACCCGAGGTCGGAAGCTCTGTGCTGATAGGTTGTGCTGGTCTTTCGTTTCTTCTTCGCCGCCGTAGGCACACTTGAACCGAATTTAGATGCTGAACTCACTCAGCGACCCGACGCCACAGGCAGCCCGCTCGGAACTTTCTCCGGGATGCTTTGATCGTATTCGCCACCATTGAGCGAATCAAGGAATGCAGCAATCGGCGCGTGATCCTCTGGGAGCATGTTCATTTGCCGCAGCAGCGGATCGAGCGGCGGAAGGGTGGAGTCGTCGCCGCCTTCCAGGGTTTCGGCGGTTTGATCCATGAGGCGGTCGTAAAAGAGCAATACTTCATCGAGCGTGAGCGTGCCGCCATGGTGCATGTAGGGCGCGGTGTGTTTGAGATTGCGCAGGGTAGGAGTGCGGAACTCATGACGGTTCGTCGTGCTGTCGCTCAGGCCGATGGCGTGGAGCTTGTAATCGGAGAGCATGGGGCCGTTGTGGCAGAGGGTGCATTTGGCTTTTTGGAAGACCTCCAAGCCGTGCTGCTGGGCGGGTGTCATGGCGGTTTTGTCCCCCCGCATGAAGCGGTCAAAAGGTGAGTTTGGCGTGATCAGCGTGCGCTCGTAAGCGGCGATGGCATCGGTCACGCGGGTCGGGGTGATCTCGGTTTGGAAGAGCTTCACATATTCGGGGATGGCTTTGAGCCGCGCGATCATGGTGGGCACGGCTTCAGCCTCAGAGCAGGCGTCGCCGCGCATCTCTTCCCGGCTGCGAATGGGGGCCAGGGCCTGGGTTTCGAGGCTGTGAACGCGGTTGTCCCAAAACATGGGCGAATGGGCGGGATCGAAGGGTTTGCCGACCTCGATGCCATTGAAGGCGGCGTTTAAAATCGTCGGCGTATTCCTCCGCAGAGGTAGGAACTCGGCACCTTTATTCAGCATCCGCCTGGGGCCGATGCCGCTGGCATAGACTCCCAGCGGAGTAGGGCGCGCATCTGCCCAGCCGTGTCTTGGATGATGGCAGGTGGCGCAGGCGACATCCCGAGTCGCTGAGAGGATGGGATCAAAGAAGAGCAGGCGTCCGAGGGCGACTTTTTCAGGCGTGTCCGTGGGCAAGCCTGCCGAGATGGGCAGAGCTGCCAGCCGGGTGTCTGGCTGTGCCTGATCAGCGAAGGTGAAACCAGCGACCAGAAGAAGCCATGCGAAAGGCCATTTCATGCCATGGGAGTGGACCAATGCTCACGATACTCGCGCCGCAACAGCTTCGAAGTGTCCGCGTCATTGATGAACTGCTCCTTGAGCGGATCAAACACCAGTGCGCGGCGTGTCCTCGCGGCGATGTTGCCGAGATGGCAGAGTGCGGTGGAAAGGTGATTGATGGAGATATCCGCATTGAGCTTCGCGCCCGTGCGGATGGCATCGAAGAAGTTGGCATGATGTGCGGCGAGATCTGGGCCCGAGGATGCCTTGATGTCTTCGAGCAGTTTGTTTTGCCTGCCAAAGATCTGCCAGCCCCTGGCCTTGCCGCCGATGATCATTCCCTCCGTGCCATACCAGGCGCAGCCGTTTTCGTGACCTTCCTGCACATAGGGCGACCAGTCTCTCTGCTCATAGATCAGCTGTTTGGTTTTACCGGCGATGTCATATTCGAAGCCGCAATAGAGCGTGTCCGGCCACTCCTGATCATCATCGAAGAAGAGCTTGCTGCCCTGGCCGATGATACGGTTCGGATGCTGCTCCACGCCGAGGCCCCAGCGGGCGATGTCGATGTCGTGCACGCCGTCATTGCCGAAATCACCCGCGCCGAAGTGATGAAACCAGCGCCAGTGTGCGGGATGGTAAGTGCTCTTAAATGGCACCTTCGGCACAGGGCCGAGCCAGAGTTCATAGTCGAGTTCAGCAGGCGGCGCGCTGTCGGGCTGATGGCCGTGATTTTTGCGCAGCTGACTGTTCCATGCCTTCGCCACCAAGACATCACCGATGATGCCCCTGCGCAGTTTTTCGACGATGCCAATGATGTGCGCTGTACTGCGACTTTGAGTGCCCACTTGCATGACGACTTTGTTTTTCGCCGCTGCCTCGATCATGAGCAGACCCTCATGGAGATTGTGTGAGCACGGCTTCTCCACATAAACATGCTTCCCTGAGTTCGCTGCCAGGATGGCACCCGGCGCATGCCAGTGATCAGGCGTGGCCATCAGCACGGCCTGCACGGCTTTGTCATCAAAAACACGACGCATGTCACTGACGACCTTCGGCGTCTGGCCGGTGAGATCATGGATCAATTTCGCCGCTGCCTCGGCGCGCTTCGAGTCCGCATCACAGACATAGGACACGATGAAGTCACTGCGCTTGCACATCGTCTTGATGTGGTTCGTTCCCATGCCGCCGGGGCCGATGAAGGCGAGGTTGATCTTATCAGGCGGAGCGCTCTTGAGCAGCGCTGGTGTTGCCAGGGACGCTAGGGCTGAATGATGGACGAACTGGCGGCGGGAGAGCATTTTCATGATGAAGCCGGTTTGATGGCCGTGCGTTCATACGCCGGTTGATGGCCGAGCCTTCCTGGCTCGAACTACGTCCGGGTGATTTTCATTCGGAATGAAGAAGCTGATATGCTGACGCCGTAATGATCAGCCTTCGCATCCAACCACCTTGATGAAACACACGCTGCTTCTCCTCGCTCTTTTTGGCACCACGTTCATCCACGCGGAAGACAGCCGTCTCCAGCCGCCCAAGGATCTGAATGGCTATTTCCCCTTTAATCCACCATCATCCCTGAGTGAGTGGGATGTGCGCAAGGAACAGGTGCGGCGGCAGATTCTCGTGGCGGAGGGCCTGTGGCCCATGCCGACGAAGACACCGCTGAACGCCGTCGTGCATGGCAAGGTGGAGGGCGATGGCTACACCGTCGAGAAGGTCTATTTTGAGAGTGCTCCCGGTTTCTTTGTCACCGGCAGTCTTTGGAAGCCCAAGGTGATTAAGGGGAAGGTTCCCGGAGTGATGTTTGCCCACGGGCACTGGCAAGATGCGCGGCTCTCGCTTTCGAGTGATGATGTAGTGCGGCGGGAAATTGCCTCGGGTGGTGAGCGCTTCGAGCGTGGTGGAAAGAGCATCTTCCAGTCTCTCTGCATCCAGCTCGCCCGCATGGGCTGCATCGTTTGGCAGTGGGACATGCTCAGTGATTCGGACTCCATCCAGTTCTCCCGTGAGATCGTGCATACCTTTGCCAAACAACGGCCCGAGATGAACACGATGGAAAACTGGGGTCTCTACAGCCCGCAGGCCGAGTCTCATCTACAGTCCATCATGGGCCTGCAAACCTGGAACGCCGTGCGCGGTCTCGACTTCCTGCTCTCGCTGCCCGAGGTCGATCCTGAGCGCACGGCCATCACTGGCGCGAGTGGCGGTGGCACGCAGACCATGCTCCTCGCTGCCATTGATGACCGCATCAAGCTCTCCTTCCCATGCGTGATGGTCAGCACCTCCATGCAGGGTGGCTGCACTTGTGAAAATGCCAGCCTGCTGCGCATCGGCACGGGCAATGTCGAGTTCGCCGGCCTCTTCGCGCCGAAGCCCCAGGGTATGAACACGGCGAACGATTGGACGAAGGAAATGGCCACGAAAGGATTTCCCGAACTTCAGAAGCTCTACGAGACGCATGGCAAGAAGGACAATGTCATGCTTCTTCGTGGCGAGCACTTCCCGCACAACTACAACGCGGTCACGCGCTCGGCCTTCTACACCTTTGTGAATAAGCACTTTAAGCTCGGACATCCATCGCTGGTGATCGAGCAGGATTACGAACCGCTGACGAAAGCACAACTCACTGTCTGGGATGATACACACCCCGCACCAAAAGCCGCTGATCCTGAGTTTGAGCGCAAGCTGCTCAAATACTTCGCGGAGGACGCTGAGAAGCAACTCCGTGCCGCTGATCCTTCACTGCTCCGCCAGGCTGTCGAAGTCGTCATTGGCCGCAGTTATGACAAGGCAGGAGAGGTCGAGTGGACGCTCGAGGACAAGCAGGATCGTGGGGATTATCTGGAAATGACAGGCACGCTCATCAACAAAACCTACAACGAGGAACTCAACGTCGCTTGGCTCTATCCGAAGCAGTGGAATGGTCGCGCTGTGATCTGGCTGGACGACAGCGGTAAGTCCGCTTTGCAAAGTGACGATGTGAAGAAGCTCGTCGCTAGTGGTGCTACGGTGCTCGGTGTGGATCTACTTCTTCAAGGTGGCGAACCAGTGAAGCAGACCGCCGTGGTGAAGAACCCTCGTGAGTTTGCTGGTTACACGCATGGCTACAACAATGCTCTCTTTGCCCAGCGCACCCATGACGTGCTTAGCCTTGTGTCCTTCCTCCGCCATGCCAAGGTTGGCTCGCGTGCGAATCCGAAAACGGTTTGCCTGGCCGCATTTGGTTCGCAGACAGGTCCCATCGCGATTGCTGCTCGAGCACTTGCGGGTGAAGCCATCGACCGAGCTGCGGTGGATACCCACGGGTTCCGCTTTGGCAATGTGCTCGACTACCGTGATCCGATGTTCCTTCCTGGTGGTGCCAAATATCTCGATCTTCCAGGCCTGATCTCGCTCAACTCACCGCATCCGCTTTGGGTCAAAGGCGAGAGCGAATCTTCTGGCGGCTCAGCAACCGAGTGGCTTCTGAAGTAAGACAAACTTTCGTCTCGACGCGGTGTTGGAGATTTCGGAGCATTCCACCACTTCATGAAGTTTCTTTCCACGTTCCGAGCCAAGCTGATCCTTTCCATCTTCCCTATCGTGGCGGGAGTGACGACGGCGGCGCTCCTGCTGGCGGAGTGGAAGTTTAGCGCCGCTTATCAGCGTCTTTTCGAGGAACAGTTTGAAGGTTTGATCGGCGCTGTCACACAAGCGAAGAACAAGCGGTTTGAGGCGCTTTCGGAGGTACTAGAGCGACTGGCGCAGAACAAGGAGGCAATCGATGGCATGAGGAAAGGCGACTTTCTTCGCGCAGGCGTAACGCTGCGCCCGGTGCTGGAATCTCTGGCCCAGGAGCGACTGCAAAGTGAGTTTGCCAATGCCGGCACTCGGCAGGACAAGAATCAGGGGCTTCGCGGTGCCGTGGGGAACCGCCCAGATAAGCCAAAAGCTGGAACTACATCAGGGGGCGGAGGTATGTCGGCTCCATTCATTGCGCTGATCGATGGCAAAGGTGACTTTGTGTTAAATCAGAAGGTCCGCCCAGGCGCTGGTGGCCTCACCCTGCCAAGCAATGGAGAGACGGTGAATCCAAGATCATCAAAGATGTCCTGGTTGAGTGATCGGAAGTTCGCTGAGATTCTGACCGGGCAGCAGGTAGGTTATCTCATCGTGGAAGCAGGTGAACGACGCGGCGAGCAAGTGCGTGAGGTCTTTGTTACTCCATTGCGCGATCCGAAGACGCAGGAGTTCCTCGGGGCCTTTGTCTTTGGTTTGCCTTTGCCCGTGGTGGCGGAGCGTGCCCTCTATGAGCAGACAAAGCGCGGTGAGTTCGGTGAGATCATGGGGGGCATCTTTGTCGAGGGTAAACTTGTCTCCAGCACGGTGCCTGAAGATCAAAAGGAGGCTGTTGCAGCCGCTGTCGCTGAATCGATGAAGCATTCGCACAAGGATCATCGCCAAATCTTGGTGCCCATAGAGGGGGTGCAGCATCGGCTCATCTACCGAGTACTGAATCCAGACAGCCCATTCCCTCAGGCAGCGCAGGTGAACTTCTATTCGCTCGCCCCACTCCATGCTGAAATCAAAGACCTGCGCCGCAGTTCCATCGGTCTTGGCTTGGTGGCGCTGGCGATAGCGCTCTTGCTAGTGCTCGTTGTTTCACGAGGGCTTTCGGGGCCGGTCAGTCGGCTCGTCACTGCTACGCATGAGATCGAGCGTGGCAATTTTGAGTTCAGGGTGCCGGTGACGCCAGATGAACTCGGGCGAGTGGCTCAGTCCTTCAACGAAATGGCAGCAGGGCTCGCGCTGCAGGAGAAGTATCGCAGCGTGCTAAACGCCGTGGCAGATCGAACAGTGGCTGAGCGCTTGATTGATAACCCAGGAGCCCTCGGTGGCGAGCTGAGGCAGGTGACGATGCTCTTCTGCGACATCCGTGGTTTCACGGCACTCACGGAGCATATGCCGCCGCATGAGGTGATCGAACTGCTGAATGATCACATGACGGCACTGACAGAGGTGGCCTATGCGCACGGTGGCACGGTGGACAAGTTCGTCGGTGACCTAATCATGGTGCTCTTCGGAGCGCCGGAAGGAACTCATGAGGATACTGTGAGCGCGGTAAAGTGTGCCCTGGCCATGCAGACGCGGCGGCGAGAGATGAATGCCACGGCCAGACATCCTCTGGAGATCGGCATCGGTCTCTCCACAGGCACGGTCGTGGCGGGATGCATGGGCTCGGACAAGCGTCTGAGCTACACGGTGCTCGGGCATCATGTGAATCTGGCCTCGCGTCTGTGCAGCATCGCGCAGGCTGGGGAGGTGATCGCAGATCCATCGACAGTGGAGGCTCTAGAAGGCTGCATCACCACCCAGCCACTGCCAACGATGCAGCTTAAAGGCTTTTCCGGGCCCGTGCAGCCACATCGCGTCCTGAGTTAAAGCATGAGACCGAGCAGACGCTCGCGAATCTGAGCGCGCCACTTTGTCAGGTAGGCAAACTTGGCCTGCAAGGCTTGAAGCTCCGACCATACGGAATCGCCACCTGCAGCGAGACGCAAATCACATGCGGGTAGGGTAGACTCCAAGCGCTGCCATTCTTCCTCGATCGCTTCATTCAAGCCTTCCAATGATTCGCGCAGACGCATCTCTTCACTAGCTAGCAAGGCTTTCGCTAAGGCGCTGGTGGCCGCGTGTTTTCGGGTGAGAAACGCTGTGGACTGCTGAAGCATCGGCCCGAGTTTTTCGAAGAGGCTCATCAGGCCTGCTTCCAAAGGAATGGCACGCCAGCCGAGGCCGGAGCGTGTGTCGATGAGATGCTTCAGTCTGGTGACTGGGGATTTCAGCGTCTCCAGGGCAGCATTCAGATCTGCACTCCGATGCTCATCACCCCCAGCTTGATCGGGATGTGCTGCCTTAGTGGCTTCAAAGTAGGCTCTTTGTAACTCGGCTTCATCCAAAGAGGCACGTGGTGGGAGCCCGAGCAGTTGGAAGTAGTCCGACATGACAGTGATCAAGCTGCAAAGCTCTCGCCGCAGGAACAGGTGACAACAGCGTTCGGATTCTTCACTTTGAAACCGCCCTGCTGGAGGTCGTCGCTGTAATCAAGCTCGGAACCAGTGACAAAGAGAGCGCTCTTGGGATCGATGACGACTCGCACATCGTTCGTGATCACCATGATGTCCCGGTTTGCGGGGCCATCGACGAGATCCATCTTATACTGCAAGCCCGAGCAGCCACCTCCGACCACAGCCACACGCAGTGCACCGTTTTCGGCGCGACCTTGCTTTGAGAGAAGGCTGAGGAGTTTGTTTGAGGCATTTGGTAGCACTTTGATCAGCTTTTCATTGCCGATCTTAAAGCTGGGGGGCGTGGCTGGTGAGGTAGCTGTCATCAGTGGGATTACGACTCAGGCTTTCTGTTGCGCTGCAAACCATTGCTCGAAGAGTTCGCGTGGTGCCTTGTACTTCGCTCCGCAGCGAGGGCAGGTGATGTCGGCATGGCCGTCTTCGAAGATGTAATCGAGATCGTCTTTCGGCAGGCGGCTGAGCATGGGAAACATACGATCCACCGTGCAGCCGCAGTCGAAGGTGTAGCCGCGAGTTTCGAGGAGAGAGAGTTGCTCGGCTTCGTCGAGTTTGGGGATGTCTGCCTCGCTCAGTCCTTTGAGCCATTCGAGGTCAGCATCCGGTTCGGCGGAGATTTGAACGAAGTCCTCATCCGGCATGCGGAAGAATCGGGTGGGGCGCTGTTCGCTCTGCGTGTAAAATTGCTCCACCGCAGACAGGACATCGCTGCCAGTGAACTCGATCATACTCTGCCGGGGCTGCATGTTTGGACGTGAGGTCTGAGCAATGATGAGTGACTTGCCCATGTCCTTTACATCATCGGTGAAGATGCGTCCAGTCACCTGGCCCTTTGGATAGCCGCCACCCGTGACGAAGAGATTTAGCAGGGGATCGTGAACGTTGATCGTCCACGCGCAGCGCTCGTCATGCGGGCGGGAGCCCATGTGGAGTGCCATGGCTGCCAGCGCTTCTTTGAGCATGGTATCCAGCTGCTCCAGGTGCTGGATACCATGCTGCATGAGGTGCAGATAGTAATCCATGTAGAGATCTGTGAAGTGACCGCGCACAAGCAGACAGTTCCGATGCCGCACGAAATAGGAGCGGAGTTCGACGCAGGCGAGATCAGAGGTAGGCATCGGGGTAAAGGTAAGATGAGAAACAAAAAGGGCAGGGGACGGGAGACATGACTGGCTCGCCACCCACTGCCCCAGGATCAAGCTCAGAGGGGCTTGATGGAGATGTCTTTATAATAGGTCACGCTTTTTGGGTCGTGGCCCTGGATGGCGATGGTGCCTTCGCTGAGTTTGCGGCCAGGCATGCCTTTCAGTTCTTTCGCAGGATCCCAGCCTTCAGGCTCGGTGAAATCGACGGTAACGGCATCATTCACCTTCAGGGTGATGTGCTTGCCTTGCACGCGGATCACGTAGTCGAACCATTCGTCGTCCTTGCTAGGAGCGGCGGGGACCAAGATGTGCTTTCCACCCTGGGGCTCGGGTTGGCCCGGCTGAAGTGCCAGAATGTTGATGACACCATAGAGGCTGCCGGTTTTCTTTGGGTCGGTGTGGGTGCTGTTTACCTGGCATTCGTAGCCGACATCAGGCCAGCCTTTGTCCTGGAACTTGGTGTGGAAATAGACGCCGCCATTGCCGCCAGCAGTCGTTTTTACCTTCATTTTCAGCTCAAAGCTTTTAAAGCTCGCCGCACCATCCTGCCCAACGTAGAAGATGTGCGCGCGGCCACCGGCCACTTTGAGTTCGCCATTTTCCACGGTGAAGACGCCGGGGACTTCATCGTTGGATTTCCAGCCGGAGAGATCCTTGCCATTGAAGAGGGAGATCCAGCCATCGTTGTCCGCGGCCGGAGCGACCGTGGCGATCAGTGCGGCCACGAGGGCCAATGTGAAGCGGTTGAGTTTCATAGGGGCGCGCCGATACAGTGGGCCGGGCGGCTTGTCCAGTGGCGGGAGATTTCCCGCAGTCGTCTTCTCTGTGCTGGTTTACGCCAAAATTTACTATGGGCGAACTAGCTTCGCTGCTTGCTGTTGAGGTCTTGATGCAAAGCCTCAAAGGCATGGCCGTAGGCGAGTAGACGCGCCTCGCTCCAAGCGGCGCTCATGAAGGAAAGACCGATAGGCAGTCCGTCAGCCCTGCCCATGGGCAGTGTAAGGTGGGGATAACCTGCAACAGCAGCGGGGCCGCAGGCGACTCGGGTGTTCGCATCTCCTTTCTTTAGATCAATGACGCCTGCGGGGTCGTTGGTGGGGCAGATAAGGGCATCCAAGCGGTGCGCTGACAGTGCCGCATCGATACCATCAGGACCGGCGAGAAGACGTGACATGGTGCGTGCTTGCACTGCCTCGGCGATGATCTCAGGGGTGCTGCGGCGTTCGGCTTCCTCAAAGATGTCCTGAGCGAAGTGGGGCATTTCCTTGCTTCGGTTCGCATTATTGAAGGCGATAAGTTCGGCGAGGCTGCAGACTTTTCCGCCACGTTTTCGAAGGTAGGCATTTAGGTCGGCTCGAAATTCAGTCAGCATGGCTTTCCATGCAAGACTGCCAGCAGCGCGGTGGTTGGGTATCTCCACATCATCGACGATCTCGGCCCCGGCCTTTTTTAAGGTTTCCAGCGCACGACCAAACTCGGCGAGTACTCCTGGATGGCTGCCGCAAAGATCTCGGACGATGCCGAGTCGCACGCCACGTAAAGCCTCGAGTGAAAGCAGCGAGGTGTGATTCTCGATGGCATCAGCGGGAGGAGGTGAGGACAATGAATCGTCAGGATCATGAGCGGAGATGGCATCCATGAGAATGGCTGCATCACGAACAGAACGAGTCATCGGGCCAGCTGTGTCCTGCCAGTGAGTGATAGGGATGATTCCACTTCGGCTGACTTTCCCGAGTGTGGGTTTCAATCCAACGATGCCACAGGCGCTAGCGGGGCTGACGATGCTGCCATTTGTTTCGGTGCCGATGGCCGCAGCGCATAGATTTGAAGCGACGGCCGCGGCTGATCCACTGCTGCTACCGCTGGCAGTATGGGCCGGATTGTGAGGATTGCGCGTGAGACCACCGCGTGCGCTCCAGCCGCTGGTGGAGTCATGGCTGCGGATGTTTGCCCACTCGCTGAGGTTGGTTTTTCCAAAGATGATTGCGCCGGACTCGCGTAGTCGTGTGACGATGAATGCCTCGCGCGCTGGAGTTGGCGCATCGAGGAGCGCGAGTGATCCGGCGGTTGTAAGCATGCCATCGCAGGTTTCGATGTTGTCTTTAATGAGGATCGGTGCGCCGCGAAGTGGGCCTTGATGGCTGGCACGAGGGGCTGGATGCAGCTCGATGACGGCGCGAAGTTCTGTGTCAACTTCTGCGATACGACTTCGATAGTCGTCGAGGAACTGCGCCGCATCTGCCTGGCCTGAAGTGATGAGATGGATGATTTCTGCCATGGTGTGCTCATGATTTGCGGCGTGACGTTCGCACGAACTCAGCACTGCCAGTGCTGCACTACCTTGGAGAAATTGTCGGCGGTGCATGGCTGCTTACTTTAGTCCACCAATCTTGCAGCCCTGAGCAGGTTCCTGGGGTTTGGATACAGCTTTGCCAGCTAGCACCTCATTGAGGGCATCACGCAGGTCTTTCGTTGTTGCTGCGCGCTGTCGTTTGGTCGGCCCAAGGTAGAGATCGTTGATCCGGCCACGATAAAGTACCTCACCAGTGGGGGAGACGATGACAGCTTCAGGTGTCGTTGTGGCTCCTACGTGCTTTGCAAGCTGCTGTGCTTTGTCGATGAGCACACGGGCCTTCACTTGTTCCATGTCAGCATGTTGAAAGGCAACCTCAATGGTGATCTCGGTATCTGAATGGACTAGGGCGATGGTAGCCCGGTCCGCGTAGTCGGCGGAGATGGCATTAATCTCCTTCATGAATGGGCGTGTAGTGGAGCAGAAAGGGGAGACAAAGAACAGCACAACAGCCTTTTTCCCGGCAGCATCAAGAGGAGGATAACTTTTGCCGTCGGTGGCAGGAAGCTCCGCAGGTGGTGCAGAAAGTAGATGTCCCGTAAAGAAGAGAAAAAGAAGGATGCGTGGAATCATGGTGAAGGAAGGCTCGGCTCCAGTGTAGCTATGAAACGAGCCTCAATCCCAGTGTTTACCGAAAGACTTTATGGATACAAGCCACGCAAACTTTTGGCGTCATAGACCCGCTTGATGCCGAGACTTAGGGCTGCGAAGCGCATCGAGATATTGTGTTTCCGGGAGTGGTTAAGTGTCTGCATGTAGGACTGCTCCAGAAGTCGGAAGAGTTTATCCAAGACCTCGCATTCACTCCAGAAGAAGCTCTGCAAGTCCTGCACCCACTCAAAGTAAGAGACAATGACTCCGCCGCTGTTGCATAGAATGTCCGGGATGACGAAGATCTCGGGACGCTGAGTGAGAATGGCGTCGGCTTCGGGCGTCGTAGGGCCATTGGCACCTTCAGCAATGATTCTGCACTGAATCTTGGATGCGTTCTCTTCGGTGATTTGTCTCTCAAGTGCGGCGGGCACGAGGATATCGCAAGGGAGGAGGAGTAGTTCCTCGTTGGTGATTGGCTCTGCTCCAGCATAGCCAACGACGCTGCGGGTTGCGGCGACATGGGCGTCTAGCTGATTGAGTTCAAGGCCATTCGGGTTGTAAATTCCACCGAAGGCATCACTTACTGCAATGATCTTGATGCCTTGTTTGGCCATCGAAAGAGCGGCGACAGAACCTACATTGCCATAGCCTTGAACGACGGCAGTGGCCCCCTGTGCCTGAATGCCGAGAGTGTCCATGGCTCGAGAGACCAAGTATGCCACACCGCGTCCAGTCGCTTCACGACGACCGAGTGATCCGCCGAGTAGCACGGGCTTGCCAGTGACCACTCCAGGCACTGCGTGACCTATTTGAAGAGAATAGGTGTCCATAATCCAGGCCATGATCTGCTCATTGGTTCCGACGTCGGGGGCTGGAATGTCCACCTGCGGGCCAATCACAGGAATGAGTTCCTGTGTGTAGCGGCGGGTAAGTCGCTCAAGCTCACCGTTGGATAGGGTGCGTGGATCACAGGTGACACCACCTTTAGCCCCACCGTATGGAAGGCCAACGAGGGCGCACTTCCAGCTCATCCACATCGCCAGCGCTGCCACTTCGCCAATAGTGACGTCGGGATGGTAGCGAATGCCACCTTTGGTTGGGCCGAGGGTGAGGTGATGCTGAACTCGATAGCCCATGAATACCTTGGTGCTGCCATCGTCCATGTTTACAGGGATGGACACAGAGAGTGATCGCTTTGGCATTTTTAGCCGGTCGCGAGCTGACTCAGGGATGTTCATGAAGTCGGCCACAAGGTCGAACTGTTGGCAGGCCATCCGGAATGTAGGGGAGTCGTATAGGTGCAGATTCATGGTGGGTTGCCGTATTATACGCCTCCTGGCATCATGAACGAAACTGAAAGGATGAAGGTGGACTAAAATTGCCAAAACAAGCGCAGTGACGACGGGCGGACAGCTTGGAATTACAGTTTGACAGGAATGCCAAACCCGACACCATGCGCGCCCCTCCGCCGGACCGGCTTGCTGTTCCCTCGGAGTGTGCCCCAACTACCCACAACCTGTTTTGCGAAACCTGATCCTCTCCAGTATTCTCGTCGTGACATTAACCAGTTACGCGGAGGATGCCAAGAAGACCACCGCCACGCCCACTGTTCCTCCTGGTACGATCATCTCCGGAGTCCGGACCACTGCCTACACTCATACAGAGGGAGATCACATTGAATATGGAGCCCGAACTGGCGCAGGTACAGGCCTATTGCATGGGAAGGTTCGCAGTGCCGCTGCAGACTGGTCCATCTATCCTGTGGGCACCGTCTTTCAGATCTCTGGAGACTCGAATTTGTATCTGGTTGACGATTATGGCTCCGCTCTCGTCGGCACAGGCACGATTGATCTCTATAAGCCGAGCGCTTCGGCGATGAATAACTGGGGGACGCGAACGGTGACGATCCGCATTCTGAAATGGGGTTCATATAAGAAAAGTCTCGCGATCCTGAAGCCGCGTGCTTTGAAAGCATCGCACGTGCGTGAGATGATTTCCCGCCTTGTGAGGCGCGTGACTACCTGAGTCATCACGCCGCCGCCGAGCGAGCCTGAGTGACCAACTCCATGAAGAGCTTTCTTTGTTCGGCCAGGGCCGCGACACGATCACCCGGTTTGGTGCGTGCCTCAAGCAGCACCCAGCCAGCGTAGTCAGCATCGACGAGCAGACTCGCGAGTTCAGGGTAGGGGTAACCTGGTTCGTTCACCTCGCGGATGTGAGTTGTTGCGCCGAGGTAATCTTTCACCTTGGCAAAGTTCGCCGCGATTCCATCGCCTTTGAGGTCTTCGGGATTTGAGTTCCAGCAGACGCGGACATTATCACGTGCGGCAGCCTCCATCACGGTCTTGATGTGGCCGAGGTCGCTCACACCGCCATGCACTTCGAGGCGGATCTCCTGACCAAAGCCAAGGGCATAGTCACCGATTTCAGCGAGTGACTTGCCGATCTGCTCCAGTGTCTTCTCCACAGGCACCTCTTTGGGCAGGTTGTTCGGCTTCACTTTCACACCGCTGCCACCGATGTCGTGACTGAGCTTGATGTATTCTTTAGCGAGTTCGATCTGCTTCTTCACTTCTTCTGGTTTAGCGCTGTGAAACTCACAGTTTGTGCCCATGCCGAGCACATCCACGGGGGAATCCTCGAAGCGTTTCTGCACCTCCTTGCGCTGTGCGGCAGTCAGAGCCGGCTCCACCTTGTGCGCGTGTTCAATGCGAAGTTCCACGCCGAGGACCTCAGCGGTTTCACAGTTCTTGATGAGCGTCGGCAGATCCCAGTCCGCGCCCCACATGTAGGTCACAAGACCAAAGTGGATGTTCTCGCCCTTGTAGCTGAGCTTGGTGTTCTGAGCAAAGAGCGGTGCGGCAAAGGCTGTGCCCAGGGCTGAGGTGAGGAAGTGGCGGCGGGAATTCATGGCGGTGGAGGAAACGCAGTCAGTTGAAGAAACATGCAGCATCGACAAGTCTTACCCATTCATCAGAGCCTCGATTTCTTCAGCTTCGATGGGGATGGATGCCATGAGGTCGGTGTTCCGGTCAGGGCCGATGAGGATGTTGTTTTCCAGGCGAACGCCGAGCTTTTCTTCACGGATGTAGATGCCTGGTTCAATGGTGAAGACCATGCCGGGTTCGATTGGCTTCCAAGTGTGGCCTACGTCATGAACATCAATGCCGAGGTGATGGCTGGTGCCGTGAGGGAAGTACTTCTTGTACAGCGGCTTCTCGGGGTCCTGCTTTTCCACGTCGTCGCGTTTCAGCAATCCGAGATCGATTAGCTCTGATGTCATGAGCTTCGCCACCTCTTCCTGATATTCACGGATGATCACACCGGGACGCAGGATCTGGCGGCACTCGCGGAAGATGCGCAGCACAGCGTCATAGACCTGACGCTGCCGCTGGGTGAAGCGGCCATTCACGGGGATCGTGCGAGTGAGGTCGGCATTGTAGTTGCCGTAATTCGCTGCCACATCGAGCAGCAGCATCTCACCGTCCTGGCACTGACAGTGATTCGTGATGTAGTGCAGCACGCAAGCATTCGCTCCGGTGGCGATGATTGGTGTGTAGGCAAAGCCGCGCGCACGCTGGCGGATGAATTCATGGGCAAGCTCGGCCTCGATCTCAAACTCATGCACTCCTGGCTTCACAAACTTCAGCAGGCGATGGAAGCCTGCCTCTGTGATGCGGATGGCCTCGCTCAGAGCACCGAGTTCCTGGGGCTGCTTGATGCAGCGGAGGCCGTGCATCAGAGGGGCGAGGCGCTGATAATCATGCAGCGGATATTCGCGCAGGCAGCGATGGGTGAAGCGTGTCTCACGTGTCTCCGTGGGGATGGTGGCGCGGGGATGCTCGTTGGAATTTAGGAAGACATGATCACACTGGCACATGATCAGGCGGAACTGTGTCTCGAAGTCCGTGAGCCAATGGACTCGTTCGATGCCAGAGCGATCCTTGGCCTGCTCTTTCGTTAGTTTTTCACCTTCCCAGACGGCGATGAGTTCGCTCGTCTCACGCACAAAAAGCATCTCGCGCTGTTTTGGGTCCTGTGCATCGGGGAAGAGCATGAGGATCGTCTCTTCCTGGTCGATGCCGCTCAGGTAGAAAAGATCGCTGTTTTGCACAAAGCCCATCGAGCCATCAGCATTCGTGGGCAGCACGTCATTGGCGTGAAGAATGACGACAGAGCGAGGCGGTAGCTGGCGGTAAAGTCGCTCGCGGTTGTAGATATAGAGGTCGGCAGGCAGAGGTTGGTAGCGCATCGCACTGCATTGGAGCGTGAACCCGCCCTGCCGACAATCTTGTTTTTTAAATCACACGAAATCTGTGATCGAGCCAAAGTTGGCATCGAAAAGACGGCGGTAAGTGCGGAACGCAAAAGCATCCGTCATGCTCGCCACCCAGTCACAGACGAGCCGGGCGCGCGAGGCGGCATCAGGCGCTTTGGCGATCTCTGCTTCCACGGTGGCGGGCAGCAGGTGCAGATTTGATCCATCCTGTTCGATGTAGCGGTCACGCAGCACGCTGAACATTTTTGTTAAAATGACATCTGCCTTGTAGTCGAGCTGCTGGAGCTGGGGGCTGCGAAAGACGATGTCGAGGGAGATCCTTTTGTTTAACTTCGACTGCGCCTTCATGTCTGGATCGATCTCAAGCCGGAACTGATGCCTTTTCGACATGGCGCTGAGGAAGTTGCTCTCCGGCACCAGTTTCGTCGCGCGGATGTAGTCGCCGATGTTCCGATTCAGGCGTGCTTCCACACGCTTTTCGCGGATGGCTTTGCAAAGAAAAGTCACATGCTCCGCCTGGGCGTTGTCCAGCCTCCGCTCCTCAGCCCAATGCTCCAGTGAAGTGACGGTGATGAATCCCGCATGGATGCCATCGGCGATGTCATTGAGCGAGTAAGCCGTGTCATCCGCCCAGTCCATGATCTGGCATTCGATGCTCTTGAATCCATTGCGTGTCTCGCCCGGCGTCAGCTCCACTGGAAAGGCCTGGCCCCCGAGGGTGAAGTCCAGCCAGACTTCCTGATCATCATAGAGGTAATGGTTCGGTGCACCACCAGCCTCGATGTGCAGCGTCTTGTACTTCAGGATCGCATCCAGCAGAGCACGAGTAGGATTCATGCCATCGCGTCCTTCATTAAAGAGGGTCTGCGTCAGCAGCCGCAGCGTCTGAGCATTGCCCTCAAAACCACCGTAGGGCTGCATGAGCTGGTGCAGTGTACGTTCGCCCGTGTGACCAAAGGGAGGATGACCTAGGTCATGAGCCAGGCAGGCACACTCCACGAGATCAGCATCGATGAAACAGTCCTCCGCCAGCGCGTCACCCTGCTGCATCAGCCAGCCACAGATGCTGCGCCCGATCTGCGCTACTTCGATGCTGTGAGTCAGGCGTGTGCGGTAGAAATCATACTCCCCGGAAAGGAAGACCTGCGTCTTGTTTTGCAGCCGACGAAAGGCACTGCTGTGGATGATGCGGTCACGGTCGATCTGGAAGGCGCTGCGATACTCTCCGGGATGTGTCGGGCGCGGTTTCAGCGTTTCAGAGTCAAAAGTGGAGTAAAAACGGTTAGCAGGCATCGGGTGCGGAGATGCTAGCAGCCTGTTGAAAGTCTCGAAAGTGGGAAATGAAGAGTGAGGCCTCGGCAGAAGTTTTAAGTTGTTACACCAGCAGCTTGCGAACATGCTGGCCTCACTGGCTTGGATTGAACGCTCCAGATGCATGAACCCGGCTGGAGTCTGGGGCACAGCCCCATGAAAACAAAATCCCCCTCTTCCCGCCGGTCTTTGCCTGCGTCTCCCGTGCCAGATCCAGTGCGGTTTCCCATCGTTGGCATCGGAGCTTCGGCAGGAGGACTTGAGGCTCTGGAGCAGTTCTTGTCGCGCGTTCCACCGGCTACTGGCATGGCTTTTGTCATCGTCCAGCATCTGGACCCCACTCACAAAGGCATCATGCCAGAGCTTCTTCAGCGCTCCACAGGCATGAAGGTACTTCAGGTCAAAGATCGCACCATGGTGCATCCAGACTTTGTTTACGTGATCCCGCCAAACAAGGACATGTCCATCCTGCATGGCATGCTGCACCTGCTCGCTCCATCATCTCCACGCGGCCTTCGGCTGCCGATTGACTTCTTTCTCCGTACCCTCGCCCAGGATCAGCAGGAGCACAGCGTCGGAGTTATCCTCTCAGGCATGGGGACTGATGGCACACTAGGACTCCGTGCCATTAAAGAGAAAGCCGGTTTAGTGCTCGTGCAGGAACCCAGCACGGCCAAGTTCGACTCCATGCCGCGAAGTGCGATTGATGCCGGTCTTGCCGACATCGTGGCGCCTGTGGGAGAGCTGCCCGGAAAGATCCTCTCCTATTTGCGGCGCACCCCGCTGATGGCTCCTAGTGAAGCAGGCCTGGAAGACAAGGCCCAGGGCGCACTGGGAAAAATCATCGTCCTTCTGCGCACTCACACGGGGAATGACTTCTCCTACTACAAACGGAACACACTTTACCGCCGCGTAGAGCGCCGCATGGGCATCCACCAAATCGAAAAGATGGCTGGTTATGTTCGCTTTCTTCAGCAGAACTCCCAGGAGCTGGACCTGCTGTTCAAGGAGTTGCTCATCGGCGTGACCAATTTCTTTCGTGATCCGGCCGTCTGGGAAGAGCTGCGCTCGAAAATCATCCCTGAGCTGCTGACGACGCGTGCTCCCGTCCACGCCCTGCGCGCCTGGGTGCCTGGCTGTTCCACCGGTGAGGAGGCCTACTCGCTGGCCATGGTTTACCGTGAAGTCGTGGAGGAACTCAAACCCAAGGCCAACTTCACTCTCCAAATCTTCGCCACTGATTTGGACCGGGACGCGATCGACAAAGCCCGGACGGGTGCGTTTTCTGACAACATCGCCGCAGATGTCTCCCCTGAGCGACTCAGCCGCTTCTTCGTCAAAGAAGAGCACGGCTACCGTGTGCGTCGTGAGATTCGTGAGATGGTCATCTTCGCCCCGCAGAACATCATCATGGACCCGCCCTTCACCAAGCTGGACTTGCTGAGCTGTCGAAATTTGCTGATCTACCTGACTGCAGAAGTGCAAAAAAAGCTCATGCCGCTCTTTTACTACAGTCTGAATCCCGGTGGTGTGCTGCTGCTGGGCAGTGCGGAGACGGTCGGCAGCGGCACAGATCTCTTCAGTCCGCTCAGTGGGAAATTGCGTTTCTTTCGCCGCATCGAGTCCTCGCGCAGGCATGAACTGATCGAACTGCCATCCTCCTTCAGCGTCGGCACTTCGATCAGAAATGAAATGGCTCCAGCTACAAAAGTGGCCGTAAGCCTCCAGTCCCAGGCGGACCAGTTGATCCTGCGGAACTATGCTCCGCCAACGCTGATCACCAATGACAAGGGTGACATCTTTTATATCAGCGGACGCACTGGCAAGTATCTGGAACCTGCGGCAGGGAAGGCCAATTGGAACCTCTTTGCCATGGTGCGTGATGGACTCCGCTTCGAGCTTTCCATCGCATTTCAGAAAGCACTCCGCCAGAAGGAGACGGTGAGGCTTCATGGACTCAAAGTAGAGGCCAACGGCGGAGCACAGCATGTGGATGTCAGCGTCCAGAGACTCGATGAACCGGGGCCACTTCATGACCTGGTCATGATCGTCTTTACAGACATCCCCACGCCTGTGCCTGCGAAAGCGATGAAGGAGCCTGCCAAAAACGTACGCTCAACGGAAGCCGAGCGGGAGCTGCTTCGAGTCAGGGCTGATGCCCGAGCTTCGCACGAGGAGATGCAGACATCGCAGGAGGAAATCCGCTCTGCCAATGAAGAGCTGCAATCCACGAACGAAGAGCTTCAGTCCACCAACGAAGAGCTGACGACCTCCAAGGAGGAAATGCAGTCGCTGAATGAAGAATTGCAAACCGTGAACGCTGAACTGCAGGCCAAGGTGGATGAGCTCTCCCGTAGCAGCAATGACATGAAAAACCTGCTCGACAGCACGGACATCGCCACGCTGTTTCTGGACCGCAAACTTAATGTGCGGCGCTTCACCCCGCAGACGACGAAGATCATCAAGCTCATCCCGAGTGATGTGGGCCGCCCTGTCACGGATCTTGTGTCTGAACTCAGAGAGACAACCATGGCTGCAGATGTGCGTGAAGTCCTGCGGACGCTGATCTCCGTGGAGAAACCACTGACCACCCTGGATGGCCGCTGGTTCACCACCCGCATCATGCCCTACCGCACCATGGATGACCGGATCGACGGCGTCGTCATCACCTTTACCGACATCACTGTGGCCAAGGCTCTGGAGGCAAAGCTCCGCCGTCGGCAAACCAGCATTACCGGCAAACCGGTGAAAGCTTCCAAGCCCAGCACCAAAGCGAAAGCACAACGTTCCCGCCCTTAGTCAGGCACACCGACATGCCCACCAAACCGATCATCGTTCCCACTGCTTCGGAACTTCGCAGACTGGCAGAGGCACGATTGGGCAATGGGCCCAAGAGCCGCCCGACAAAGCCTGAAAAGACAGGCAGCTTGGACAGCCATAGGCTGCTGCATGAGCTACAGGTGCACCAGATCGAGCTGGAAATGCAGAATACCGAATTGCAGGAAGCCCGTGACCGGATGGAGTTGCTGCTCGAGCAATATACCGATCTCTACGACTTCGCGCCAGTCGGTTACTTCACGCTTAACAGCGACAGCAAAATCCAACTGGCGAACCTCACGGGGGCCAGTCTGGTTGGCATTGCGCGTTCCAGGCTGGTCGGCCAGTCATTTGCCATGCTGGTGACTGCGGAGCTTCGGCCCGCCTTCCAGAGTTTCCTCAAGCAGGTCTTTGCGGACCCTTCCAAACAGGAAGGTGACTTCGAAGTCCTGGGCAAAAATCAGCCGCAGAGAATCGTGAAGATCAGAGCCCAGCGCTCCCCCGATGGGCGGCAGTGCAGCGCAGTGGCGGTGGACATCACCGAGCGCACCCGTGGAGAGGAGAAGGTGCGTGTCTCAGAGATCCGCTACCGCCGCCTTTTTGAAGCCGCGCACGATGGTGTGCTCCTGCTCGATCCTGTCACGCGCAAGATCACCGACGCCAATCCTTTCATGACCACCCTGCTTGGCTACCCACATGCCCAGTTGGTCGGGAAAGAGCTTTTTGAGATCGGCCTGCTCAAAGACGAAGACGCCAGTCAGGAGATGTTCCAAAAACTCAAAAGGGCGCATCAGATCCGCTACGAAGATTTGCCTCTCGAAAGTAAAGATGGCAGGCATCAGGAGGTGGAAGTGGTGGCGAATCTGTATCAGGAAAACGGACACGCCGTCATCCAGTGCAACATCCGTGACATCACGCAACGTAAGCGAGCTGAACAGGAACTGAGGCTGACCAGCACCGCCATGGAAGCTGTGGCGAACGGCATCTTCATCGCGAACCGTGAAGGCACAATCCAATACATCAACCCGGCCTTCTCTACGATCAGCGGCTATTCGGCGGAAGAAGTTATCGGACAGAAAACGAGTCTCGTGAAGTCCGAGGAGCATCCAGTGGGGTTTTATCAAAACCTCTGGCAGACGATTCTCTCGGGCCGTGTCTGGAATGGTCAGATCACGAACCGTCACAAGGCTGGGCACCTTTATGTCTGCGAGCAGAGCATCTCCCCCGTGCAGAACTCCAATGGTGTGATTAGCCATTTCGTCAGCGTTCAGCATGACATCACCGAGCGTCTGCTGATAGAGGAGACCGTACACCGCAGCGAGGCTCTCTTTTCCGCACTCATCCATCAAGCCCCCATGGGTGTCTATGTGGTAGATGCCCGTTTCCAGTTGCAGCAGTTGAACTCCTCCGCTCTACCGCAATTCAGCAAGATCAACCCATTGCTGCAGCGCGACTTTGCCGAAATCATTCACATCATCTGGCCGAAAAAAGTGGCAGATCAGGTGGAGTCACGCTTCCGCCACACACTCCTGACAGGTGAGCCCTACCAGTGTCCTGAGTTCACGGAGCGGCGTCGCGACACCGGGGTCAAGGAAGTCTATGAATGGCAGATCCAACGCGTCACCCTGCCAGCAGGCGAGTTTGGAGTGGTATGCTTTTTCAACGACATCACCGAGCGCAAGAAGGCTGAGGAAACAAAGCGCCGACTCGAAGTGTTGGCCGCCACGAATCGGAAGCTCGAACTGGAGATCGTGCACCGTCGAACGGTGGAGATCTCACTGAAGCAAAGTGAACAGGAAATGAGCCGCTTGCTCAAACAGCTTCGACTGCTCTCCCACAAAATCCTCATCACCCAGGAGGAGGAAAGGAAACGCATCAGCCGTGATTTGCATGACGTGATCGCGCAGACGTTGGTGGGCATCAATTTCAGTCTCGCCGCACTGGCGGCAGGCAGTGTCTGTGACCCGAAGAAACTCCAGGCAAACCTCCTCCGGACCCAGCGGCAAGTGGAGGAGTCCGTGGAAATCGTTCACCGGTTCGCCGCAGAGCTGCGCCCTGTGGTGCTGGATAACCTGGGGCTGACTCCTGCCCTGGAGGCCTTCATGAAAAGCTTCATGACAGACACAGGCGTGCGCACCAGTTTGGAGGTCTTTGCAGGCATCGACCAGGTGGAAGAAAGCCAGCGCACCGCACTTTTCCGGATCGTTCAGGAGGCGCTCACCAATGTGGCCCGTCATGCCAAGGCCACGCGAGCCAAAGTGAGTATTCAGCGACTCGAAGGTGGTGGCATCCTCATGGAGATTAAGGATGACGGATGTGGCTTTGTCGTGAAAGCAGGCGCTGCAGCAAAGCAGACAAAGCGGCTGGGACTGCTGGGCATGAAGGAGCGCATCGAAATGATTGGCGGCACCTTGGTTTTGGAGTCTGCGCCTGGTGGCGGCACCACCGTCACGGTGGCTATTCCGTCAGACAGCACTGCCATGACAGGCTCTTCCAGGAAGAGCCGCCGAGTTCCGGGAAAATAAAGTTGGGGTACAAACCCCATGGCGTTGCCAGTGGCCCACTCCCTACCTTCCTGCTGTGAAAGCCAATCCAGGGAAGCGAAGACTAAATTTGGAAGACTCTATCCTCGGTGTTTACAACACCCGCGATGGACGAGAGGCCGCTGCCATTGTCTGGCTCGCCATCCATGCAGGACTCCTCGTCGTACATGGCGATGCTGCACGGATGCTCACCGCGAACTCTGACTTCCTCGGCGCATGAAGTTTGGGCACGAACAAACACCCCCGGAGATGCCACTTCAGACGGAGGCAAAAGATCACCATCCTCAGGTAGGACAGAACTGGACTCAGGCCACGCGGCTGGAGATGAACGCCTACCTGCTCACTCATCCAGGGCTGTCTCTGCAGCCGTGGTTTGAAAAGCAGATAACGAATTGGGGTGTTCACCCCATGGCGCCAAAAAGATTCCATCGCCAATCTTTGGAGCCATGAATCAAAAACTCACACACACGCGGAACAGCCTGCCAGAGAAAATCAGAATCGAAGTCGTCGCATTGCTGCAGGAGCGGCTGGCGGACTCGATTGATCTCATGATGCAGGCCAAGCAGGCACATTGGAACGTGAAGGGGCCAAACTTCATCGCCCTGCATGGCTTGTTCGACAAAGTCTTTACTGACACAGTCAACTACATGGACCTCCTGGCGGAGCGCATCGTCCAGCTTGGTGGTGCTGCGGAGGGCACGCTCCGAGTCGCTGCCGGGCGGTCCTGCATGCCGGAATATCCACTGGGCATTACCAGCGCCAGCAAGCACATCGCTGAACTGGCGCACGAGATCGCTTTCTTCGGCGAAATGATCCGCAAGGGCGCTGCCCTCTGCACTCAGCTCGAAGATGCAGACACGGTGGACATCCTCACGGAGATCTCACGCCATGCAGACGGAAACCTGTGGTTCGTCGAGGCGCATGAGCAGGCGGAATGTTGAGCCTTAAACACCACCGCCAGCGCCGCCAGGGAGCAGCCGCTGAAAGCCAATCTGTCGGAAAACTAGACCTCAACCACCAAGTCAATGACCCTCAAAAAACTCTTTCATGACCGTCTCGCGGTGATCTATGACGCCGAAAGTCGACTCGTCGGAGCTTTGGACCAGATGGCCGTGGCTGCGACCTGTGCTGCCTTGAAGGAGGCGATCCTGAAGCACCATGAAGAAAAGAAAGATCATCTCTTAAAGCTCGAAGGCATCTTCGAGGAACTCGGAGGGCGGGCCGCTCGCAAAACCAGTGAGGCAACCATCGCCCTCCTTTATGAGAGCTACGAGGTCACCTCCACCTTCGGCGGCTTTCCCGTCATCAATGCGGCACTGATTGCCTCCTTGCAGAAGATCGAGCACTACGAGATCGCCTCCTACGGTTGTCTCCGTGACTGGGCTGCCGTGCTCGGTCACCAGAATGTGTCTGAGACACTGCAAAAGATTCTCGAACAGGACAAAGCGACGAATCGAGCACTGACGGAGTTGGCGCGCACGCGCAGCAATCACGAGGCACTCTGTGAAGAGCCCATCAAGGAAGTTCTAGCTACCACTCAACCATGAAAACAAACATCGGACTTTGGATTGATCAACGAAAGGCAGTGATCCTGCTCGGCACTGATGAAGGTGCCACCCTCGAGACCCTTTATTCACATGCTGACAAACAGCCTGGACGCACGGAGGGACACCGCTCAGCAGCCCCCTTTGAGCCGCAGTTGGTTCAGGCGGATGATGTCAGGCAGAGGAAGTTCTCGGCGGAAATGAAGCAGTATCATGAAGAGATCCAATCCATGATTGGTGAAGCTCGGCGCTTGCTGATCTTTGGTCCAGGAGAGGCGGGAAAGCACCTGTGCACCCATCTCAGATCCAGCCTCCCCAGCCACTGCGTGATTGAAGTCGAGACCGCAGACAAGATGACAGACCGGCAGATCTCCGACCATGTGCGCCAGCATTTCAAAAAGGCTGCCCCGATCATCCTTTCGAACTAGCAGGTGCTGAACGGGGTACTCACCCCATGGCTGAAGCGCATGGTTCCCGCCTATTGTCACCCAACCAACAACCTGGCACTCACATGAATCTTCTGGTCATCCTTCTTATTGTTCTACTCCTCGGCGGCGGTGGCTATGGCTTCCGCTCCGGGAATCACTACCTCGGTGGCGGAGCCACTTTGATCGTCATCATTCTCGTCGTCCTGCTTCTCCTGGGACGCATTTAATCCACCTCTCACTTGTTCCATCTATCCAAATGAATCCAAAACCCATCATCTATCTTTCTCTTCTCACCGCCCTCTCACTCACCTCTTGTGTGGTTCCGGGAGATCTCTCCTACGGGCCGGGCAACAGTTACGGTTCTGGCTACGGCTACGGTCAGGGCTACGGCTCGGCCAATGTCGGCTATCGTCAGTATAGCAGCCTTCCTCTGGGCTATGTCGGAAATGCCTACTTGTATGGCGGTCGCTATTATTCAGGCGGGCTCTACCAGACCGGGGCTTTCCAATATCAGGGCCGCCCCTAAACCAGCCGTTACTTCCACAATGGTCAGTATTATTACGGCGGAAATCATCAGTACCACGACAACCGCAGCCATGTCTCCGCTCCACGCACTCATGCCTCTGTGGCTCCCCACATTTCGGTGCCGACTCCTTATTCCAGGATACGCACCCCCGTGCGCTCCGCTCACTCCTTCCGGCGATGAACTCCCAGAATAGCCCCGACGCCCGCAGGATCTCTTACCCTTCCAAGTTGCGGGGAAGGGTAGAGCCACTCCGGGACAGAATGAAGGTCGTGAACGACCTCCAAAAGAATCGCCCCGAAGAGGAGTTTTTGGGACTATCATCGGACCGCTATGGGCATGAGATGGCAGTCACCCGAGCAGCAAACAGCACCGCCGTTCCAGCAGGTGAAATCGAGTCCCGCTAGGGTTGAAAGAACCGCCCGTCCCCGCATTGCTGCTCACGACCTGGATTGCAGGAACTCCACTATCGTCTCCGCCAAGTTGTGGCTGATGCCAGGGACCTTGGCAGCGATGTCGCCCGCGTCCGCCTTTCGCAGGCGGGCCACTGAGCCAAAGGCTTTGAGCAGCGCGGCCTTGCGGTTCTGACTCACCCCGGGGCAGTCGTCCAGCAGGCTTTCTTCCACGCGTCTGCCGAGCAGGAGCTGATGGTAGCCATTCGCCCAGCGGTGGGCTTCATCTCGGATCCGCTGGAGCAGCTTCAGCGCCCCACGATCATGCGGGATGCGCACAGACTCACTCTCACCAGGAAAAAAAACTTCCTCATGCTGCTTGGCCAGGCCGACGATCGGCAGGCCGCCGAGCCCCAGCTTTTGCAGCTCTGCCACAGCCATTCCGAGCTGGCCCTTGCCACCATCCACGATCACCAGATCAGGCAGACGCACAAAAGGCTTGGACTTGGCTGCTGGCTCCCCGCTCCCCGCC
>JAGKWZ010000355.1 GCA_021151605.1 Verrucomicrobiaceae bacterium | reverse complement strand
CCTCCAGCCCGCCCCGGGCGGAGGTGTCCACCACCATGCCTTTTTGATCGACCAGCCACATGGCTGGGATCGATTGAATGTCGTAGGTGGTGGAGATCTCATTTTTCCAGCCTTTGCCATCGAAGAACTGCGGCCACTCCATGCCGTTCTCTTTCACGAAGGCTTCGAGCTTCTGTTTGTCGGAATCGAGCGAGATACCGACGATCTCGAAGCCCTTTGGGTGCAGCTCTTTGTAGGCTTTCAGCACGTTGGGCAGCTCTGCGACACAGGGACCGCACCAGGTGGCCCAGAAGTCGATGAGGACGACTTTGCCGCGCATCTTCGCCAGATCGACTTCACGACCATCGACGGCGGTGAACTTCATCTCGAGCGGTTTGGATTTGAGTTCTGCGGTGGCCTTGAGGCTTTTGAGCACTTTTTCAGCGGCTGCCTTGTCTTCGCTGCTGGCGTCGTCGGCTTTGACGAGTTCCTCAAGCTCGGCGGTGACGTTTTTCACAGGCGGGACGCCCACGAGTTCGCGCACTCTTTCGGCCTGGGCATTGAAGATGGCGGCGGACCAGCGGACCGGGCTCTTTGGGGAGGCTTTGATGGCGGCGGCGTAGGCTTCATCGTAGGTGCCGAAGCTGGTTTTCATAAAGGCCATGGCTTCTTCTCGTGATTTGGGCCTCTCCTTCGGTTGCTTGATGCCCATGATCACCTCCTCGACTTTTTTCCACTCCGCCTCACCAGCGGCCCAAAGAGACGACGAAACGGCCAAGAACAATGTCGTGGCCCCGATGCGGAGGAGAAGGGGTGTCTTCATCCCCGCGAGCCTACCGGGTGAAGATGGGCCGCAGCAAGAATAAATCTTGCCGGCGCAAAGGGCAGGGGGGTATCAGAGCTGCTTCTTGCTCGCGAGCAATGCGGCTTTGGCAGCCTGGATCTTGCCATCTGCTTGATCGATGAGTGGGTCGAACATGGGGATCTCTTTGGCGTTCTGGCCCTGCTCGTGTTTGCGGAAGCCGAAGAGGTAGGTCTCGTTTTGTGGGCGCCAGCGATTGAAGAAAAGTTCGTCCTTCGCGAGAACTTCGCGGCGGATGGGATCAAGCTCGGCCGGGGCGATGGCAGGTGGTGTGAGCCCCAGACCTTCGACGAGTTTGCTGCTGAGTTTGGCGTAGCCTTCGGCGGTGTAGTGGACGCCGTTTTCTGTGAGCGCTTTGGAGGCGACGCCGGTTTTTGGGATGCCGCCCATGAGCTCGAAGAGATCGATGAAGTAGGTGTTCTGGCTCAGAGCGAACTTACGCAGAGCATCACGAAAACTGGAGAGGCTTTTATTGGCATCTGTCTGATCGGGAAGAGGCGGCGGAAGGGTTTCGAGCGGTGGTGGGGTGACGATGATGATGCGCGCGCCGGGGGCGTTTTTGCGGATGAGTTCGAGGTAGCTGCGGTAGCCGGAGAGGAAGTCTGGGAGGCCGCCCAGCTTCTCAAAGGCAAGCTCGGAGCCGTAGCAGAGCATGACGACGGTGGGCTTGAGCAGCTCAAGATGGGTCGTGAGGCGCTGGAGACCTTCTTCAGGCGGGCCGAAGTAGGAGCGGGCATGGCCAAAGACGGTGTCACCACTCCAGGCGAGATTACGGACAGTGACCTTCGTGTCTCCGAGGGCAAGAGCGAGCCGAGGTTCAAAGGTGGCATACCGCTGCTCGCGCTCGATAACGGTGTTTCCGATGAGCACGACGCGGTCGCCATCCTGGAATTCGAAGGTGGTTTTCTCCGCTGGCTTGGCGGCTGGCGGGGTGACGTCCTGCGCGCTGGCGGTGCAAACGAGAGCGAGGGAGAGGAGAATAGCTTTCACGATCATGCTGGCGGATAGGAGAAGACGGCTTTTTTCGAGACTATTCGCTGGCTTAGAGTCTGGCAAGGCTGGGGCGCGAGATTTGAGCTTGTGATGGGAGACAGGAACTCCGGCAGTTTCGCGTCCACGATGAAATGGATCTTCGACACTTGCTACTACCCTTGGATGTCCTTGAATCTGCCGAATTCTTTGCCCATTCTCGCTGTGACGTTTCTGGCTGTAGCAGGTTTGAGCCATGCGCTTCTTTCAGGAGAGAGCTATACTCGCTGATTCGCCGGGATACTTGTGCGGTCAAAAGCCACTCCATGGTGGCCTTTAGCTACCGTAAAGTGGTTCGGTGCCCCCGACGGGGAATAGTCAGAGTTACTCGCCGCCTGAAGCTATTTCCCTCACCCAGCTCTGGCGGATCATGCCTTCTCTGCTGCTGGCAGGATGAGCTGTGTAGAGGTGTGGCAGATACAAAGTGATGATGCGGGTGCTTGTCATGGTCGGCAACAGAGGCTCTCTTGGAGATTGATTAGAACTTGATGCCAAACCTCGCGCCACTTCCTGATTTCATCTCCGCGTTGTTCGCCACCGGAGAGGTCGGTGTAGGCCGTGAGCCAGATTTTCAAACTGATGCCGCGAAGTCGGAGAGCACGCTTCATCCTGCCTTTGAGTCGGCTTTGGAGGAATTGCCGTCGGTGGATGTCTCCGGGCTGGTTCTTGTCCCTGAGATCGCGATTGCCTCGGCGGTTTGGTTTTACCGTGCCTGTCTGGCGCTTGCGGACCGTGCCATGTCTGAGGAGCAGGTGAAAAGCTGGGCTGCGGCTCTGCCAGCTGCGCCCGCGACTCCTTCAGAAGTGCTCAGCGCCGACCTCACCCTGCGGCATCTTCCCGAACTCCATGCCCAGGCGCGCAGCATGAGCCCAGATGATCCTCTCGTCTTGAGCTTGGAATCAGCGGCTCGGCGGTTTCCTCTTTCCGGTGTGGGCGTTCCCCTGGCAGAGCCACTGCCTGA
This sequence comes from Verrucomicrobiaceae bacterium, assembly GCA_021151605.1. Taxonomy (GTDB): domain Bacteria; phylum Verrucomicrobiota; class Verrucomicrobiia; order Verrucomicrobiales; family Verrucomicrobiaceae; genus Prosthecobacter. The sequence goes on along the minus strand of JAGKWZ010000355.1, from coordinate 3,006 downwards.
TCTGACCTTGCTGCATCGGCATGCCGGGCTCTGGCGGCTTTACCTCGACCGCGTGATCGAGTGGCAGGATACGAGCCGACTGAGGGATTCCCAGGTCGCTCGGGCTGTCGCTGACGCGCTCGGAGAGCACGCCAGCACTCTCGCACCAAAGATTGCTGCCTCCCTCGCGCTCGCTCCACCTTCGCCTCCACTCCAATGACACCTCTCGAAATCGCCCAGCATCTCTCGGATCAGATCCTCCGTCCCATGAAGTCGGTTTTTGTGGGCAAAGAGGAGATCATCGACCTCATGGGTATCGCCCTGGCCGGTGGGGAAAATCTCTTCCTCCATGGCCCGCCCGGCACGGCAAAGAGTGCGCTGGTCCAGGAGTTGGCTCGCCGACTCGATGCCCGCTCGTTTGATTATCTGCTCACACGCTTCACGGAGCCTGGAGAACTCTTCGGCCCCTTTGACATTCGTCGCCTGCGCGAAGGGGATCTTGTCACCAACACCGAAGGCATGCTTCCCGAGGCGGACTTCATCTTCCTCGACGAACTGCTGAATGCCAACAGCGCCATCCTCAACAGTCTCCTGCTTGTGCTCAATGAGCGTGTCTTCCGTCGTGGGCGTGAGACGCGCCGCCTGCCCGCCCTGCTCGTCGTCAGTGCCAGCAATCACCTCCCCGAAGAGGAAGCGCTGAAGGCTCTCTTTGACCGTTTCCTTCTGCGTGTTCACTGCGGCTACGTGCCTGAGGCGGAGCTTTCTGCTGTGCTGGAGGCCGGATGGGCTCTGGAGAAAAGCAGCCGCCAGTCACCGCCGAGTGTGGGCCTGACGGCAGAGCACATTCGCAGTCTCCAGGCCGCTTTGCCTGAGGTGGATCTCTCCCCGATCCGCAGTTCTTATCTGGACCTCATCGCTAGGCTGCGAGCTGCGGGCATGGAGGTGAGTGATCGCCGAGCGGTGAAGCTACAGCGCGTCATCGCTGCCAGTGCGCTTATGTGCGGCAGGCAGAGCGCCCGCCTCTCGGATCTCTGGGTGCTGCGCTTCATTTGGGACCGCGAGGAACAGCGCGAGATGCTCGCCGCCATGGTGCAGGAAACATTAAACAAAGAAGCCCCCGAATCGGGTGATCATCCCCAGGCTCACAGCAGCGCTGCTCCTGATCCTGAGAGCCTCGCTCGTGACTTGGATGCACTAGATGCAGGCTGGGCGGACCTCGCTCCTGGCGTGGCAAAGGACCGTCTCTCTGCGCTCGCCATGCGCATCCCCTGGGTGCGACAGGCGGAGACTCGTGAGGCCCTCCAGGAAAAGGCCGAAGCGCTCTGGAGAAAAGCTGGCGAGTGATCCCCAAGACACCCCGCCTGACATTTTAAAATCCTCGGCTCCATGTCCCAAACCGTCGCCACCCTCAATGCCGCCGATGCCGCCTGGCTCGGGCGTTGGCGCACCTTGCCGGGTTATCAGGCATGTGAGGTCGCCGGGCAGATCTGGGTGCGGGGACCTGAAAGCTCCGAGTGGGCACTCATGCCTGCATTGGCGCGCTATTCTGCCGATGACACCGGACGACTCACACCAGTGGGTAAACGTCTTCCAGTGGCAAAGCTGCCCGAGGCACCCTGGCAGCCTTTGAGCGACTTTTTGCGCGTGCGCCCACCGGCCGCTGCCTTGCCAGCTATGCACATTGCGCCCATCGCCTGGGCACCCGTGCCATCGTCTGAGGTCCGTGAGCCTGGCCTCCTGCTCGTGCCGTTGGCAAACTTCGCTCGCTGGGCTTTGGAGGCCGTCACGGCCAGGCTGCGCGGGCTGCATTTCGCGGCGGATGACATGGGCCGCGTCTGCGTCCGTGGACCGCTTTTGCCACCACTACCGGGAGAGGTTTGGTGGCTAGAGGGCGGTGTGGCGGTCCCTGCCGGTTGGACGTTGCCCGCAGGCATTACTGAATCCCTCGTGGCCCGCAGCCTGCGCCTTGCTGAAGGGGAGATCGCTCTGCTCCATCCTGATGGCACTTCCGAGCGACTGCCGACCGAGGCCTTTCTCCCTGTCACTCGCAGCGCAGTCCGTGCTACGGCGGCGGGCTTCTCGAATCTTTAACTCTGCCCCATGCACTCGCCTGAAACCCTCGCCTACTTCTGCGCTCCCAAGGGGCATCTGTGGGAATGGGAATACTACGACGGCTGGTCGAGTGAATGCATCATCTGGTCTGGTAGATCGAAAGAGGATCTTATGGTATATCGTCGTGAGCTTAACGAATTACTGGAAGTCTGTGTTCCTAGCGGCTTTCCCCCGCTGGGCTCATTGGTCCTGGTGGTTGCAGCCATGGACAGAATGTACAAGGCCAGTGATGCACGTGATTGTGTCTTCAAGGCTGCCCAGAGGGCCACAGGAGACACGTCTGTACCATCTGGTATTGTTGAACTTTGGAGTGCCGTTTGCCCTGGGTTAGCTTGCCTTCAAAATCTGCCTCTGGAATTTCGATCCAGTTCCCCTGCCAGGAAGCGCCTGATCCAGATTCTCTTTGCTGAACGGCCAACTGATCTTCCGGGCTACCTTACGCCAGAGCGTTCGCGAGCCGTCCTACAGGAGTTTGTGCAAACTCCAAACATTGAAGTGTTTCAGCAGCGCTCACCTGAACTGAACGGCATCGCCCGCTTGCTCAAAGATTTGTCGGCCCTCGAAAAAGCCTTTCAGCGCTGTCCGCCGGAGCATTTGGAGGAGCGCTTACGGACCGGGCTAGATGAACTGCCAAGCCGACAACTGGATCTGCCTCTGCCTGATCCTGACGAGACCCCTGCTCCCGAGCCTCCGGCGGATCTGCTCCGCGCGCTGGAGCATGAGGGCGGTGAGTTGGCGCAGGTGGCCGGACTGGTGCGGCGGATGAGCGCCATTCTGCATGTGCCAAAGGCAGTGACACATCGCGATGAACTCCCACTCGGCGGCGTCTCGGACATCACGAATCGGGGAGATCCCTCACGCCTGCTCATGACCGAACTGGCCTGGGACGACCTCACTTTTGCCGTCCGGCTCGCG
>JAGKWZ010000354.1 GCA_021151605.1 Verrucomicrobiaceae bacterium | reverse complement strand
GCCCATAAACCACCCCGCGAAGAATCCCACCCACCACGTCGCCAAAAAACCGATCTCGGCCACGATCAACCATTCGGGCTGCGACTTCGGCAGGTAGAAGAACTGCTGAAACTTGAACTCGGTGAAGTATTCCGGCCCGATCTCAAAGGTGATCTGGTCATGCACGATCCCATAAATCCCGGCGATCACCGCCCCGCCGAGCCCGAAGAGCAGCATCCAGCCAAACTGACGGAGCGTGAAGCGTGGGTAGAGGAGATTCATGAGACATCTGTTCTAGCGCATCTGCCTTTCCAGGTCACGACTTGTCTGAGTCACAGCGTTTTTCCTTCCCGAAGCCGGACCATCTATGCAGGATGCTGGCGCGCGATCCCAACCCCAGCGCCACACCGCTCATGTCTGCCTATCCGACTTACGAGTCCGCACTCAGCTCCGCCTTGGTCAAAGCCACCCGCAGGCTCGTTCCCTTCCTGCTACTTCTCTACGTGCTTGCGTTTTTGGATCGTGTGAACGTGGGCTTTGCCAAAGTCGCCATGATGGCAGACACCGAGCTCAGTGCGGCTGCCTATGCTTTTGGAGCCGGGCTCTTCTTTGCCGGGTATGCGCTGCTGGAGGTGCCGAGCAATCTCATTCTGCATCGCGTCGGTGCCCGGCGCTGGCTGGCGCGCATCATGGTCACCTGGGGACTCATCTCCGCTGCTATGATGTTCGCCTGGAGTGAGACCATGTTTTACACGCTGCGGCTTCTGCTCGGAGCTGCTGAGGCGGGCTTCTTCCCCGGCGTCATCTTGTATCTTACCTACTGGTTTCCAGCGGCCCAGCGCGGGCGCATCCTTGGGATGTTTTACTTCGGCGCACCGCTGGCCTTCATCTTCGGCGGACCTGTCTCAGGCTGGCTCATGGAAATGAATGGCTGGCTCGACCTGCGCGGCTGGCAGTGGATGTTTCTCATCGAGGGCGTGCTGGCTTCCGTCGTCGGCGTCTGGGCTTATTTCTATCTCACGGATCGCCCTGCGCAGGCGCAATGGCTCGCTGCCGATGAGCGCGAGGCACTGCAAAGTGCCGTCGATTCTGAAGAATTAGCGAAGTCCACCTCGGGCAGCCACCGCCTGCGGGATCTGCTTTCAGATCGCGGCGTGCTGCATCTCTGCCTGATCTACTTTTTGATCCAAATCAGCGTCTATGGCGTCGTCTTCGCGCTGCCATCTCAGGTGGAGAGACTGCTGGGGAAATCCGCCGGGCTCCAGGTCGGCCTCGTCACCGCCATCCCCTGGATCTGCGCCCTCATCGCCGCGTATGCCGTGCCGAGAGTCCTGCGCGGCAGCCGGAGGAAAAAAGGTGCCGTTGTCGTCTTGCTAGTGGCCGCAGTGGGGCTCGCCGTCGCGGGGCAACCTCAGGCCGTCGTGGCCCTGGCCGCTCTATGCGTGGCCGCCGCAGGCTTCATCTCCGTGCAGCCCGTCTTCTGGACCTTCCCCACCGAGCGCCTCAGCGGTGCTGCAGCAGCTGGCGGCATCGCGCTGATCAATTCCGTCGGCAACTTCGGCGGCTTTTTTGCCCCAAGCCTGCGCGAGTGGGCCGAGCAGACCTTCGCCTCTGGGAGCGCCGGCATGTGGGTGCTCGCCACCTCCACCTGCCTGGCTGCCATCGCCATGTCAGCGCTGAAGAGCGATCGTTGATTGAAAGCCAAAGCAGAAGGGCGTCCGGTGAACGCACTGTCGCCGAGAAAGCCATCGTCAGTGCCGCTAAGGAAACTTTGCCATCCCATCAACTTCCCCTCCTCGGCAGTCAGTGTTTGCCACGGGCAGATTCCTCGCCAAATCGAAAGGCCTCCTACCCATGTCTGACCGCGCCGTTTTCCGCACCATTCCTGTCCGCGAACTCCTTGCTGACCAGCTTCTCGATCTCTCGAAGAAGATGAAGCTCTCGCTCTCCAAAGCCGACATGCTGGTCGTGCAGCAGATCTTCAACGAAGAAGGCCGCGACCCGACGGATGTCGAGCTGGAGGTCATCGCCCAGACCTGGTCGGAGCACTGCAAGCACCGCATTTTTAACGCGAAGATCTATCACACCCTCAATGGCGAGCAGGAAGTGGTGGACAGCCTTTTCAAGACCTACATCCGCGCCACCACGGAGAAGATCATGGCCGACAAGCCCGACTTCGTGCTCAGCGCCTTCGTCGATAACGCAGGCTTCGTGAAGCTCGACGACGACAAGGCCGTGTGCCTGAAGGTCGAAACCCACAATCACCCCAGCGCCATCGAGCCCTACGCCGGAGCCAATACCGGCCTCGGCGGCGTGATCCGCGACATCCTCGGCGCGGGCAAAGGCTCGAAGCCAGTCGCCTCCATCGACGTCTTCTGCTTCGGCCCGCCAGACACGAAGCAGGAAGACCTGAAGGCCAAAGACGTGATCCATCCGCTCGGCATCATGCGTGGCGTGGTGCGTGGCGTGCGTGATTACGGCAACCGCATGGGCATCCCCACGGTGAATGGCGCGATCCAGTTCGACGACACCTTCATCTACAACCCACTCGTCTTCTGCGGCACCGCTGGGATCATCCCGATCAAAGACATCGCCAAGGAAGTGAAGCCCGGCCAGCTCCTCATCGCGGCGGGCGGACGCACGGGCAAAGACGGCCTCAAAGGTGCCACCTTCTCCTCCGCCGAACTCACCACTGACTCCCACGAAGAAGACCAGACCGCCGTGCAGATCGGCAATCCCATCGAGGAAAAGAAGGTCGCCGACTTTGTGCTCGCGGCTCGTGAAGCAGGCTTGATCGAATTCATCACCGACTGCGGCGCAGGCGGCTTCTCCAGCGCAGCGGGCGAGATGCTCAGCGAGGTCGGTGGCGAGGTTTACCTTCATCATTGCCCGCTGAAAGAGCCCGGCCTGGAAAGCTGGCAGGTCTTCATCTCCGAGTCCCAGGAGCGCATGGTCATGTCCATCCAGGAGCACAATCTTCCTGCTCTCCAAGCCATCGCCGACAAGTGGCAGAGCGAGATCTTCGTTCTCGCCAAAGCCGACGGTCTCAAGCGCCTGCGCGTCTTCCATTACGACAGCATCGTCTGCGACCTGCCCGTCGATAAACTCCACGGTGCGCCACGTCGTGAGATGCGCGCCCACTGGCGTCAACCTGCCGCCGTTGCACCGAAGGTCGCCGTTCGTCCTGAATCCTGGACGCAGGTGCTGAAGACCTTGCTCGCCGACTTCGCCATCGTTTCCCGTGAGCCGATCATCCGCGAATACGACCACGAAGTGCAGGGCAACACTGTCCTGAAACCGCTCGCCGGTGCGACGGGTGATGCGCCGCAGGACGGCAGCGTCATTAAGGTCGATGGCTCGAAGCAGCTCGTTGCTCTAGCCTGTGCCTTGCTTCCTGAGTGGGGCAAAAACGACCCGCACTCCATGGGCCGCGCCTGTGTCGATGAGTGCGTGCGTCAGCTCGTCGCCATGGGCGCCAACCCACAGCGTATCGCCATCCTCGACAACTTCTGCATGGGCAATCCTGATGCGGAGAAGGAACTCGGAGCCCTCGTGGAATGTACGAAAGGCATGGCCGAAGCCGCTATCGCCTACGGCGCGCCCTTCGTGTCCGGCAAGGACAGCTTCTACAACTACTTCATCACCGAGGACGGCCCCGTCTCCATCCCCGTCACCCTGCTTGTCAGCGGTTTCGGCATCATCGAGGACGCCAAGCACGTCGTCGGAGCCTCCCTTCGCAAAGCGGGCAGCAAGATCTGCGTCATCGGTAATACCACGCCCGGTCTCCGTGGCAGTGTCTTCGCCAAATACACCAAGGGCGCAGGCATCGACGGAGCCCCGACCTGGACCGACAGCGCCGCCTGGGCCAGCTACGAGAAGTATCACGAACTGATCAAGCAAGGTGCCGTTCTTTCCTGTCATGACCTCAGCGAAGGCGGCCTCGCCGTCGCCCTGGCCGAGTTTGCCTTCAGCGGCAAAGCAGGCCTCAAAGTCGAGCTGGAAAACCTGCCTGCCGCCAAAGATTGCACCGTCGCCGAGCTTCTCTTTGGCGAAACACCCGGACGACTCCTCCTCGAAGTCGCCCCCGAGCACCTCGCCGCAGCGAAAGCCGCCGGAGCCGTCGTCATCGGTGAATCAACCAACGAGAAATACCTCAACATCACCCTGCGTGGCAGCACGCTCATCGACGCCGCCGTTGGCGACCTGAAGCCCATCTGGCAGGGGGGGCTGGTGCCTTATTATTGATGTAGAACGACTTTGAAAGTCGTAAGCTGGTGCCCCGAGTTTCCAACTCGGGGATCATGACAAGCGGGTTACAAACCCGCTTCACCAGTGAACGAGTTGAAAACTCGTTCTACGGGCTTCAAACCTGCCCCACCAGTGGACGAGTTGAAAACTGGTTCTACTTTCGGCACCATTGAGCACTTTATCTTCCAGCTCCGGCCCCTTCCGTGTCCTCCTCGCCGAGGAGAGCTTGCCCCTCCGGCGGGTGATCCGAGAGGCGCTGACTTCATTCCGCCACTGCGAGGTCGATGACTGCCCGACCGCTGAGCGTGCCTTTGAGCTGGCCCTATCGCGTCCATACCAGCTCTTTATTTTCGCGGTTCGACTGCCCGACCTGAGTGGTATCACGATCGACCGACTCATCGCCCATGCCTATCCTTTGACGCATCCCGGCACTCATACGGCCCCTCCAGTCATCTTTTTGGCACGCGCTGAGGATGGCGGAGCGCTGTCGGCGATCCAGCGGAACGTGCGCCTGCGCGGCACGATGACGTATCCGCCAAAGCTCGATGCCCTGCTGACGCTCACCTCCGGCATCTTGCCCGAAAACCCCAACCAGACCAGCTTTTCCCGTGTTCCCTGACACCCAACATTCCGGCCCGGCAGTGAAGATCTGCGGCATCACGCAGGAGGAGCAGGCACGCCAGATCATCGCGCTCGGTGCAGATGCCCTTGGTCTCAATTTCTGGCCGAAATCGAAGCGATACCTGCCTTTGGAAAACACGGCCTGGGTGCCAGCACTGCGCGAGCACACCACGCTCGTCGCCGTGCTCGTGAATGCCGATGAACGGACCCTCGACACCCTGATCGACCAACGACTCGTCCACATTCTGCAACTGCATGGTGACGAAACACCCGCCCAAGTCGCCGCCCTCCAAGACCGAGGCGCTGTCGTGATCAAGGCCCTCGCCGTGCGTGACCGGGAGTCGCTGGCCCGCATCGGTGACTACTCATGCGAAACCATTCTGCTGGATGCTTACAACCCGGGTCTATATGGCGGAACCGGTGAGACTTTCCCCTGGGATCTCGCCTTGCAGGCAAAGGAGCTGTTCCCCGACAAGCGGCTGATCCTTTCGGGCGGCCTGACTCCGGCAAACGTACGTCGAGCCATTGAGGAAACGCATCCTGCAGCAGTGGATGTCGCCAGCGGAGTCGAGTCTTCACCAGGCGTGAAGGACCTTGCGATGGTCCGCGAGTTCATCGAGCAAGCGCGCGAAGCCAGACTGCGCTAGGGGCTTACGGTTATCAGTCAAGCATCCGCCTCGGTGGTCCTCTCGAATTGGTTTCTCGTTCGTCTCTCCTGCCCCTTGGAGATTAGCAAACAGGTTCTTGTTTACCATTCCCGATCCCTTGAATTCACAAAAATGATTCTCATTTACCCTTCCAAGACCCTTGAAGACGGCCAAAAAGACTCTTGTTTGGCGTTGGTTACCCTCGGAGATGGGCAAAAAAGCTGATTTTCTCGAGTTGTGGCCCTCCTGGCACTCTTTCGAAGCCTGACCGCAGAGCCTCAGAGGCAGGATAACCCCGCTGTCGGTTTACGGCCGTCTGCTGGATCAGTTGACCTCTTTGCGT
>JAGKWZ010000353.1 GCA_021151605.1 Verrucomicrobiaceae bacterium | reverse complement strand
GAGCTTTCCAAGGGTCTTAGTGGCGGGGACATTCTGAACGTGTGCGTGAATGCGATTCATGCAGGTAGCACGGATGCGGACCCAGAGAAATGGCGAATCACGCAGGCCATGCTGGAGCGGGATATTGCGAAGGTGAGGAAGGCGAAGGCGGAACACGCGGGGGAGAAGGGTAAGAGCCGGAGGAGGATTGGGTTTCAAGCGTGATAGTGGTAGCCAGAAACTGCGGTTGTGGGCTGCGCATGGGGTGCGAGTGGGCGCGGAAGTCTATGTGCTTATGATTAACGGCCAGGAAATCCCCCAGGATGTTCTTAGCTACGCCAATCTTCCAGCGCCTGCTCGATCAGGCTGGTGAAGAGACGCAGAAGATCGACGAAGAGTTCTCCTGGCCCTGGAGCACGGCATGCCACCCGCAGGTGGCATCGGCATTTATCGCCTGATCATGATGCTCACGGGTGCCGAGAGTATCCGCGATGTGGTGCTCTTCCCACAATTGAAGCGGAAAGAGGCGCGAGCCACCTATAGTTTCTGTTTCTTGTTTGACGCCGATGCCCCTGTGGGTGCATTTGTGGCGAAGAATGCGCCTCATGAAATTCGCCCATCTACCAGCATGGCTAGCTTTTAGTGCAGCCATGCTGGGAAGATCTCTGAGTGCTCAAGAGGCAACTCCACCAGTTGAAGCTTTTCGGCAGGTGTCGCCGCGCATCTACTGTAGCGGTGAGCCTGTTGGGCCACAGGTCTTTGATCGCCTAGCTAGGTTGGGAATCAAAACCATCGTAAGTGTGGACGGCAAGCAGCCGGATCAACAGGCTGCGGAAAAAGCGGGAGTAAGATATGTGCATCTTCCCATCGGCTATGACTCCGTACCGAAACCAGTTCAAGCCGCACTCAAGCAAATCTTGGAGACTACCCAGGAACCGATACTGATTCACTGCCATCATGGAAAGCACCGTGGCCCAGCGACAGCAGTCATTGCAGGAATGTTGGAAAAAAGCATTTCAAAAGAGCAAGCTCTGGCACTGATGAAGCAGGCTGGGACTGGAGTCGAGTATCAAGGGCTATGGCGAGATGTGCAAAATTATACGCCGTCTGTTAGCGATGTAACTCCAGCGCCATTGCTTCCTTCTGCAAAAATCTCTCCCTTTGTTCGTGAGATGACACGCATCGACGATGCTTTTGAAAAGCTAGAGGCGATCAGCTCTGACTCGCTAGATGCAAAGCGATTCAAGGAATTGGCGGCGCTTTTAGAGGAGGGTTTTCAAGAAGCGTTGCGGAATACTGAGAAGGATCATTCTGTGGACATGATCAATCATCTCGAGAAGTCCCTGATCAAAACGCAGCGACTCAGTTCATCTGTAATGCATTCCAGTTCAGCGGAACTCCGGACTTACCTGAAAGGCATCAAGCAAGATTGCAGGGATTGTCATAAGTCTTATAGGAATTAACAGGTTATTGGCGCGATGTCCATGTGTGTCATTTAAGACAGTTTGCACATTTTCCTTGTCATAAATGCTATTGGCTGAAATACTCAAATTGCTTTTCTGCTTCACGGCAAAGCAAGAGTATCTCCCGATATGAAGAAGACTTTACGCGATCTCTCAGTGTTGGTCGGCCTGGCTTTGCTCGGCACACTCCTCGCCATTCTCTGGCAGAAGTATGGCACCAGCACTTCACTCCAACGGACGCTGTCAGACCAAATGTCAAAGCCCTCTGCACAGCTTGCTGTGTCGGCTCAGCGTTTTGATGGAAGCCCGAACCGCCAATCGCCGGACTTCCAGCCATTGGACAAGCTGCCCGAAATTCCCTCCCAGCCGACGGATGATCAGATTGTCGGTTCTCGAATTTTTGCGGACCGTTTGTGGCCTGTCGATGGTTTGGCTGGGGCTGGCACTCTTGAATCAGACAATGCAGCTCTCGGCGAGTTTCTCCGCAGCACTTCCGCCATGACGGAGCGGGAAAAATTCGCCGCTTTGGAAGAATGGCTCAAAAACCATAGCAGTTCTCGCTGGGCGCTGGCGCTGAAGAACGAGCTGATGGGCTTCAAATTCAAAACAGGTTGGTTTGAGTTAGCTCGCCAGGGATGGGACGAAATCTGGCAAAAGACCAAAGACCGAACCGATCTGCCTGCCTATCACCTGGCCAATGGAGTGCTCGGCAGTCTGCTCGACACCAATGTGGGGATGTCTCGTGCCACCAAGCTTCGTGAACTCGTCGATGCCGCTGCTCAGCGTCCTCTGAATGGCGCACTGGAAGGTAAGGTCTTTCGCGCTCGGGAAATGATCTGGCTCTTGGATCACACCGCCTCCCAGAATGTGATGTGTGGACCTCTCGCTCTGAATGCCATCAAGGAATTCAAACGGGAGCCCTTTGTGGCTCCTCGCCTCAGTCAAGTGCCGCCAGACTTCCAGCAAACGGGCCTTCCTTTGTCTGAAGTTCAACGCTACGCGGAGACGGATTACAAGCTGGACATGCGCATGGCGAAAAGGTCGTCTCCCGGACTCAAGATTCCCACGCCAGCTGTGATGCATGTGAAGGATAATCACTTCAATGCTCTGCTGCAGGCATCTGAAGACGGCAGCCAGTACTTCATGGAAGATCGCACCCTTGGGTATTCTGGTTGGGTGGACAAGGCGGCTGTCGAACAATCTGCCAGCGGCTATTTCCTCATCGCCGCGAGCAGTCTTGGCAATGGCTGGGAGCCTTTGGACGCCACTGCTGGTCAGAAGATTTACGGGCGTGATGGTGCCCATGGCGTCATTCCCACAGACGAGTCCACCGATCCCGATGATCCAAAGACCGAAGAAGGTGATGACCCTCCCTGCGGTATGCCGCGCTACACCTTCCATCCGATGCCAGGAGCCATCCGCATTGGTGACATTCCCTTGCGCTACTCTCCGCCCGTCGGTCCGAGTGTGGCTTTCCGTATCAATTACAATGACATGGACAGCGCTGCCCCCACATCGGCTCCCACCTGGAGTCATGTCGGACTGACCTGGAGCACCAATTGGGTGGCTTGGATTGAGCACGTTACTGGAACGTTGACCAATGGAACCAACCTCCGCGTGCGTGTTCCAGGCGGTGGCACTCAGGTGGTGAAATACAGCACCGCCACCAGCAAGTTCGGCCCCCACGATCAGAGCTTCGCTGTCGTCACCCGAACCGGCACCTACACCTACACTCGTGAGATGCCAGACGGCTCCAAAGAGGTCTATAACGCGCCCAACAACCCGACTACGCCGACGCGCATCTTCCTTTCCCAAATCATTGATCCACAGGGGAATAGCCTCAGCCTTGCTTATGACTCCAATGTCCGACTTGTCTCGGTCACTGACACTATCGGTCAGGTGACCACCTTGTCCTACACGGACACTGCCAATATCTACCGCATCACCCGTGTAACGGATCCCTTCGGGCGGTTCTGCACCCTGACCTATGATACCGGCGGCCGTCTCACGGGTGTGACAGATCAGCTTGGCCTCGCCACCACCTTCACTTACGGAACCAATGGCTTCATCGCCACCATGGTTACGCCTTATGGCACCTCCACCTTCTCCAATCCGGTGAACATCTCAGGTTCCAATCGCATCGTCGAGGCCACTGACCCCACTGGGGGCAAGCAGCGTGTGGAGTTCAACGACACTGGCAGCACCTCCATTGCCAGCCTTCGTGAGCCCCCTGCCACGGTCATGGTGGGAAACGTAGCCGTGCCGTTCTATGCCGAAAACACACGCCTCCACTTCCGCAATGCTTGGTATTGGGACAAGTTGGCCAGCCAGGTCGCTCCTGGTGACTACAAAGCGGCACGCAATTACCGTTTCTACACCAATTCAGGCTGGCAGGTCGTGCCAGTCATCGAGGCGATGAAGAATCCAGGGGAAGATCGCGTGTGGGTGAATTATCCCGGCGGTGTCGGCAGCCCCACCTCACTGCCCTACTATCTTGGCAGCAATGCTGCGCCCGAGAAGACTCTGCGTATTCTGGCAGATGGCACCCCGCAGCTCCGCCAGACCTATACCAACCCCCAGGGGAACACGATCAAAACCGTCGATCCGTTGGGGCGTACCACTGAGTATGGCTATGCCGCGAATGGCCAGGATTTGACCGAAATCCGGCAGACCACGGGTGGCGTGAATGAGCGCCAGCTTGCCATCACCTACAATGCTCAGCATCAGCCGCTGACCATCACCGATGCCGCAGGCTCCGTCACCACCTACACTTACAATGCACGCGGTCAGGTGCTGACCGTGACAAATGCCCTGAGTCAGGTGACCACATTCACTTACAATGCCAACGGTTATCTCACTAGTGTGGATGGCCCTCTGGCGGGCAGCTCAGACACTACCAGCTTTACTTATGATGCCCAGGGTCGCATCCGCACCACCACGAACTCCGACGCCTACACCCGCACCTACAGTTACGACGATTTTGATCGCGTCACCCGCATTGATTATCCAGACAGCACCTTCGAGCAGATCGCTTATGACAAACTGGACCGCGCCAGCTTCCGTGACCGCCTGGCTCGTATTACCACCTACACCCACAATGCCGTCCAGCAGCTCACCCAGGTTACTGATCCGCTGAATCGAGTGGTGAAGATGGACTGGTGCCGCTGCGGCAGTCTGGCAGCCCTTACTGATCCCATGGGCCGTGTCACCCGCTGGCAGCGGGATCTCCAGGGCCGCGTGACGGCCAAGATCTACGCGGACAATTCCAAGGTCGTTTATACCTACGACGACGCCACAGGTCGCCTCCTCCGTCGCACCGACGAAAAGGGCCAGCACAAAGTCTATGACTACCTGCCAGATGATGCCGTGCGCCAGATCAGCTACCCGAATGCCCAGATCGCCACGCCCACCGTCAGCTACACTTACGAGAGCAAGTATCCACGCATGGCCAGCATGAAGGACGGGATCGGCACCACGCTCTACGCTTACCATCCCATCACCGGCAGCAGCACCCCCGGTGCGGGCCAGCTTGCCAGTGTGGACGGCCCCTTTCAAGACGACACCATCACCTACAGTTATGATGCTCTGGGCCGCGCTGTAAGCCGTGCTATCAATGGCGTCGCTTCCTCCATCTCTCTGGATGCCCTGGGCCGCACCACCGCCCTGACCGATGCCCTGGGCACCTTCAATTTCGCCTACGACGGCCCCACCAACCGCGTGCTCTCCATGACACGCCCCAACAACGTCACGACCTTCTACCAATACCATGACAACGCCAACGATCGCCGCCTGAAACAGATCAAGCACCAGCGCCTGAGCGACAGCAGCGTCATCAGCCAGTTCGACTACACCTACGACTCCGTGGGCCGCATCCTGACTTGGGCGCAAGGCGAAGACGGTGGTACGCCGGATGTGTGGAATATCAGTTATGATGCGGTTGATCAGCTTACGTCAGTCAACGTGACCAAGAATGGCGGTCCTGTGACGAGTTACGCCTACTCGTATGATTTGGCGGGGAACCGGACAACCAACACGGATGCAGGTGTTGTCACGAATACACTCTTCAACGCGCTCAATGAGATTGGAACATCTTCATTAATTGTTAGAACAGCCAAATATGAGTGGGACGCTGAAAATCGAGTTTCGACAATTCTCATTGGAACGGACCGCACCTCCATTAAATATGACGGTATTGGCAGATGCCGTCAGATGCAGCTTTTTCGTGGAAGTAAGCTAATTGAAGATAGAAACATAGTCTGGGCCGAGACTAGTAGGGTTGAAGAACGCGATGGAATATCAGGCGTGGCAAAAACTTCGTTCTACGCTCACGGTCAGGTTGAATATCCGTCGTCTGGATCTCCGCTTAAAGTTTACTCGATCAGGGATCATCTTGCGAG
>JAGKWZ010000352.1 GCA_021151605.1 Verrucomicrobiaceae bacterium | reverse complement strand
GATCGCGATTTTTTTGATTGAGCGCATGCGCTCAATCAAATAACAGCCCCAGACCAAAACATAACCAAATCCCCGAAACACAAACTTTCGGACACGCCCCGGCAGGCATGTCGCTATGCTTGGGTTGAGCGTTTTGGAGCTGCGGGAAAGAGACCGGTTCGCCCAAGCCAGAGCTTGGCTGCGCCAATCGTGAAGCGGATCAGGCCAAACCGATAGCTGAGTGCAGCAAACAGCTGCTGGATTGGACCAAAGTGTTGCTTGGTTGGACCAAAGTGTTGCTTGGTTGGACCAAAGTATTGCTTGGTTGGACCAAAGTGTCGCTGGGTTGGACCGAAGTATCGCTGGGTTGGACCAAAGTGTCGCTGGGTTGAACCGAAGTGTTGCTGGGTTGAACCAAAGTGTCGCTGGTTTGAACCAAAGTATTGCTGGTTTGAACCAAAGTATTGCTGGTTTGAACCAAAGTATTGCTGGTCTGGACCAAAGTGTCGCTGGTTTGAACCAAATGATTGCTAGTTTGAACCGAAGTATTGCATCTTTGGAGCATTAAACTGCTCCTTCGAACACTTATATTGCTGGTTGGAGCGGTTAGCCGCTGAATTTCGGCTTCCGACCGCCCGGATGACGGCGATGATGAACGTCCGTCATGACAGCTCAGGCTTGGCAGCAGCAAGGTCCGCCTGGAGGATAACTGATCCCACCTACTTGGGTGGCGCTCTGTTTTCACTGGAAATGACGGTTACCTCCCTTCGGCGTTCCTTGCTCAAGCTCCGACTGGACGGAGATCGACGACTTTCGTGTCGGCGATGTCGTCGTGCAGGGTGTTGTGAGCCGAGCGGAAGACGAAGAGTGAGTCGATCAGCACCAGGACAGTTCCGACGTTGTAAGGAAACAGGGCAACGATCTGAAGCGGCAGCATGCGGCGGAGGATGATGTGGTTGCGACCGGCAGCCTCACCATTCTTGCGCACGATGCGCAGCCCGAGGGCGCGTTTGCCGATGGTTTCGCCGACGGCGAGGTGATTCCAGTTCACCATCACCATGATGGCCAGCCCAACGGCTGACCAAACCACTTGCTCAAGTCCAACAGCCGAGGCGTTACCCTGGGCGGCCAGTTGATAAACGCGGGTGAAATAGCCGGTGATCCACATGAGCGGCAGATTGATCGCCAAAAGGATCAAGGTATCCAGCATGCTGGCACCGAGTCTCCGCCAGGGAGTGGCAAGCCGTTCATTTTTGCTCGGATCGACGGGTGGCAAAATGTCGACTTGAGGCGGGGCGTAGGGATTGATGGAATCACTCATGGCAGAGCCAGTTTGAATTGGATCATGCTTCGATGTCGAGATCAAAAGCTAGCGAACACAGCCCACATATGGATTTACGAGGGGACGATCAACGTGGAGGCCTGAGGTAGAACGAACTTCCAAGTTCGTTCTCGTGAGTTATGCGTGTCTTGGGCACGATGATCGAACTTGGAAGTTCGATCTACATTCCATCCCATCACCTCACCTCCCACGCAGGCGGCAGGTCTTTCGACTCGGGGCCATAGGTTTGCGAGACGATGAAGCCACTCGCTTGCGAGGTGTAGAAGATGCGGCCGTTGCTGACGACGGCACCGAGGCATTCGCGAGAATCGATGGCGGGGCCAGTGCTCACGAGTTTGCCGTCTTGGCTGAGGTCGATCATGTCCATGTTCGCACCGAGCACATACGGCTCGGACATGGTGAAGCGGCAGCAGGCGTAGTTGGTCTGGATGCTATAGACGACCTTGCCGGTGTCGCGGTCGAAGATGTTGCCTTTGCCGCGCAGGGCGTTGGAGAACATGAACTTCTCGCCGACGCTGACGACATTGAGCGCACTGCTCACGGCGTCGGATTTCCAGATGAGCTTGCCGGTGTTCGCATCGAGGCACCAGACGTAGCGGTCGTCGGTGCCGGCGTTGGCTTTGTTGTAGCCGCCGATGTAGAGCTTGCCGTCGCGGGCGCTGAGGGTGCATTTGGCGGTGACGTAATACTCGTTGGTCTGCCACAAGATTTTGCCGGTGGCGGGGTCGATGCACATGGTCATGCCGTTGTTTTCGACGGGCAGGCCGCGACGACGTTTGGTCTCGGCGTCGTAGCCGAAGAAGACGCTGTAGTAGAGCTTGCCATCGAGCACGCAGATGCCGCAGTCATTGCCGCCGCGTCCGAGGTCGAAGAAGTCCTTCTCCCACACGACCTTGCCGGTTTCGAGATCCCAGGCCCAGAGTCGCGGGTGATGGTTGGCGGGGTAATAGGGGTTGTCGTTGGAGTAGATGAAGCTCATGACTTCCTTGCCATCGGCGGGCTTCACGGGCTCGCCGCCGAAGGTGTAGGGCTTCTCGCTGCCTTGCGGCGCGTAGTCGCCGCTGCCGCTGGCGTAGATGGCGACCTTGCCTGCGACCACGGGCGGGAACTGTCGGCTCCAGCTCGGCGAGCCGGTGAAGGGGGCTTCCCACAGCATGTTGCCCGTCGCGGCATCGAGACAGCGTACAAACGACTTCTTCATGCCGGCCTGTGGCACCAAAAGCTTGCCGTCGATGTAGAGCGGCGAGGTGAAGGACAAATACACATCCGGCCACCACCTGCGCCACAGGAGTCGGCCAGTGTCCTGCTCGCAGGCGATGATCTGGCCCTCGGCGGTGTGGGTGTAAAGCCGACCGCCGCCGCACACGGGCAGATGCTTCACCGTGCCTTCGAGGCGTCGCGCCCATCTCATGCGCAGTGGCGGCGCGAGGTCCTGGTTGTTCGAGTTCTGCCCGGCGAAGTTGCCGTAGTTGGTGAACCAGTCGAATTTGGCATCGGCGCGTGGGCCGGTGAGTGGGGAGCGAAGCTGTGCAACAATCGGACCGAGGAACTCGACTTGAGAGGTCGCTGGCTTTTCCGCGAACACGTAGAGGCTGCCGTCTTCGCTTGGCACAAAGATTCGTTTGCCCGCAACTGCGACGGGCGCAGTGATTGGAGCGTTCCCTGCGGTCTTGAGGGTCTTGGCCACACTCGCGGACTGCAACACATGCATCTTCGCGAAGGCTATGGTCACTGATCCATCAAGTCTTCCGACAATCACATAGCTCTTAGTCAACACTGGCGGCGCTATGGCACCAGCGTGACTCAGCGGGAACGACTCCTTCGTGTCCAGGTTGTGCTTGATCAATCCACGACCGCTCTCCGGCCTCACGCGAAACACATCCTGCCCACGAATCGCCACAGGCGAAAAACTCAGCAGGCCATCCATACGGATGTTCGTGTCCGTGCCGGGGACGAACTCGCCCGTCTGGAGCGTGTCGCCTTCGAGTCGCATGATGTCCACGCGGCCTGCGTTGTCGCGGCGATGCCATTGGACATAGACGTTGCCGTCGTCGTCCGCGCTTTGGCCGAACGTGGCGGGGAACTCTTTGCCGGACCAATCGGGGATCTCGCCTGTGGCTTTTAGTTTCGGCGCCGCGCCGGTGTCTTCGATGAACAAGGTGCGACCGCCCGCAGGCACGACGACCACATTGCCCTTGATGAGGCAGATGTCGCGCGAGCAGACAAAGTGATCCTTCCACGTCACGCGACCGTCGCTGGAGGTCGGCTTCGCGCTAGGCTTCAGCGTCTTCAACATGCGTGCCTCGCAGAACTTCGCCCACTGCTCGCCGCTCCAGCGGTTGCCCTCGAAGCCGACGACTTCCTTCACGAAGTCCCACTTCCACTTCATCTCGCCGTCGTTTGTGATCGCAAACACCTGCGCTCCGAGCGTGGCGAAATACACGCGATCCTTCCCAATGACCGGCGTGCTGAAGATCTGCTCATGCACGTCGATCTCCTTCACCACCGCACCGGTCGCGCGATCCAGCACATAATAAATCCCCGCCGTGGTGCCGAAGTGCAGATACTTCCCGACGATGGCGGGCGAGCTGACGTTGTTGACGTTCTGCTTCCCGCCTTTGCTTTGGAACTTCCACACCGGGTTGAGCGTCGCCGCATCGAAGCAGGCACACAGTCCCGAGCCATCGACGACGAACACCTTGCCATCCGCGACGACCGGCGACGTGTAAATGCCATCGCTCATTGCCACCGCGCCTTGCAGGCCGAGGTTGGCCACGTCGATGTCCCGATCCTCCGCATTGCCCGAGTGTGCCGAGTTATACATGAACTGCGGCCAGTCTTCAGCGAAAGCATTCAGGCTGAAAACGAGGGCGAGGGGCAGGAGTAGGCGCATCATGGCGAGTGAATACGTCGGATGGCACGTCGTTCACGCTTTAGCGTGTTTTTTGCGACGTTCGATGACACGCTGAAGCGTGAACAACGTACAGTCTGGACCATGACCTCACGTCGCCGATTCCTCTCCACACTCGCCCTCAGCCCACTCGCCGCCGCTCGTGGTCAGGAGTCACCTCAATTTCCACCAACACGCATTATCACCAAAGGCCCCGGCTTCCACTGGTTCGCCTATTACGACAAGCTCCAGTTCTCCCCGGACAATCGATTTGTGCTCAGCAACAAAGCGAGCTTCGAGCATCGTTCACCAACGGCAGATGATGTGATCGAAGTGGGCATGGTGGATTTGCAGGAGAAAGACAAATGGATCCCGCTGGGCAAATCGAACGCGTGGAACTGGCAGCAGGGCTGCATGTTGCAATGGATCCCGGGCACCGAGTGGAAGGTGATCTGGAACGACCGCGAGAAGGACAAGTTTGTGTCCCACATCCTCGATGTGAAAACGATGGAGAAGCACACGCTGCCAGCTCCCATCTATGCCTTGAGCCCGAATGGCAAGGAGGCCGTGAGCTGCGACTTCTCCCGCGTGGCGGATTGTCGTCCCGGCTATGGCTACGCGGGCATCAAAGATCGTTTCTTTGATGAGATGGCTCCTTCAGGCAGTGGAGTCACTCATGTAAATCTGGAGACGGGAGCGGAGAAGCTCATCGTCAGCCATGCGTTGCTCGCGAAGACCGGTGAAGTGATCGAAAACCATCCTGACTCGAAGCATCACGCCTATCATTTGCTCGTGGGGCCGGATGGGAAGCGCTTCATCATGCTGCACCGCTGGACACAGCCGAAGGGCGGGCATCTCACGCGGCTCATCACGGCGAACATGGACGGCAGCGACTTGCGTATCGTCATTCCAAACGGTTACGCCTCCCACTTCATCTGGCGCGATGCGACGCACATCCTCTCACAAGCCAAAGACTGGCTAGGCAACAAGGATTGGGGCGACTTCCTCTTTGAGGATAAGGATAGCGGCATCGTGGAGGAGATCGGTCACGGCATCCTCGATAAAGGCGGCCACCTTACCTACTTGAAGAACAACGAATGGATCCTCAATGACACCTATCCGCAGGGCGTGCGCCGCATCCAGACGCCGCATCTCTACCACATTGCATCAAAGAAGCGGATCGACCTTGGGCACTTCGTCCAACCACCCGAATACAAAGGTGAGTGGCGTGTGGACTGCCACCCGCGCAGCAGCCGCGATGAAAAGCTCGTCTGCATTGATGCTCCCGATGGAGCCAATGGCCGCCAGCTTCATCTGATCGACATCGATGGGCTGATGGGCTGAGTGCTACGCAAAAGGACCAGATCACAAACTCGGCTTGCTCCCCTGCCCTGCCCGCGCTTCCAATCGCGCACTCCATGCCATCTTCTGATCCCACCCAAGCCCCGCTGGGCGTCTTCGACTCCGGCGTTGGCGGACTCACCGTCGTGCGTGCCCTGCGCGAGTTGCTGCCGCAGGAGTCCATCGTCTATCTTGGCGATACCGCCCGCGTTCCCTACGGGTCTAAGTCGCCCGACACCATCCGCCGCTTCTCCGTGGAGGATTCCCAGTTCCTCGTCGGCCATGGGGTGAAGGCCGTCAT
>JAGKWZ010000051.1 GCA_021151605.1 Verrucomicrobiaceae bacterium | reverse complement strand
GAGCTAGGAGGGTAGGGCGGGTGCGGCAGTGGACAGCACTTCACCATTCTGAACGATGAACTTCCTCCGGGTCAGCGCCCCATCCTTGATCTTCTGCTCGATCGCCTGGCCGAGCAGCAGACGTGCTGCCTCGGACGGGCTGCAACCATACATCCCATCGGCTGTCAGGTCCTCCAGATACATCTTGATCTGGGGAGTGACTGCGATGGTCATGGTGACCGATTCGAAGTTGTTAGAGGGGCGAGCCATTGGTTTTAACCCGGAATTAATGGTATTAAAACAGACTCAAACCCGAGTCGCAAGATTGAATTTGGTTATTTTGAGGTTTTTACCCCCTTAAAACACCTTCATTTCATTAAGATCCCTTAATAAAATAAGGGTTTTCAGGCCTCCGAGATGGATTGGTTTGGGTTGTGGCGTTCCTTCATCCCCATGAAAATCCGCCGTTTTGTCCCCCTAGTTCTCTCAGTTTTGGTAGTTCCTGCCTTTGTCCAAGCCGAAGACGGCTGGCAAGAGTGGTTCAAAGACGGCCTCGGCGATGCCAAGGTCGTCAGCGGTCAGGCCAAATACGAAGTTAAAGATGGCGTCCTCATCGGCACCACGGTCGATGGCAGCCCAAATACATTCCTGGCGAAAGGTCCCTTCAAGGATTTCGAGCTTCAGTTTGAAGTGAAGGTGGATGACCAACTGAACTCCGGTGTCCAGGTCCGCAGTCATCTTGCCAAAGAGGGTGATCCCGTGCCCGAAGGTGCCAAAGGTAACAAGCCACTACCTGCTGGCCGTCTGTACGGCCCTCAGTGCGAAATCGCGGTGGATGGCACTGCGGGTAATTTCTACGATGAAGCCCGCCGTGGCACCTGGTGGAGCATCCTCACGAAGACGGAAGCTGTACGAACCGATGCTGCGAAGGCTGCCTTTAAAAAAGGTGAGTGGAACCATTACCGCATCGTGGTGCAGGGCGACCACTATCAGAGCTTTGTGAACGGTGTGAAGACGGCGGACTTCAGCCAGCCTGGAGATCCTGAGGGACACATCGGCTTCCAAGTCCACGGCATCAAGAAGGGCGACGGCCCCTATTCAGTGCGCTGGCGTGCAGTGAAGTTTAAGTCGCTGTGATTTAATCCGGCTTTTGATTCCACGGCTGCCTCTGAAAAGGGGCAGCCGTTTTTGCTAGCGTTACTTCGCCTTCGTCAGCGCGCTCTGCACATCTCCCCGGTGCGGGACGCCTTCCTGAGCGCCAGATTTGAGGGTGGAAAGGGCGGCGGCGGCGTTCGCCCAGCGGATGCATTCGGGCAGGTCGGTGCCTTCGGCAAAGTGCGTGACGAAGGCTCCGGCAAAGGTGTCTCCAGCTCCGACGGTATCCACTGGCGTAATGGGATGCGTAGGAACCTCTGCAACGGCGGCCTTCGTGATCAAAAGGGTGGGCTGCGCTCCTCGGGTGATGATGAGATCTCGGATGCGGAACTTGGTGAGGCGCTCCTTCCAGGAGTCGTGATGCGCGCTGGCAGCAGAGGGCTTGAGGCCAAAGATCTCCTCTGCTTCGTTTTCGTTCACGATGGCTACGTCGATCTTCAAGTCTCCCCACGGGAAATCCGGCGCGACGGGCGAGGCATTGAGCACGACGGAGACCTTGGTCTCATTGGCGATGCGGATGGCATCAACAACCGCTTCGGTAGGAATTTCGAGCTGGATCAAAAGCGTCTTCGCCACGGCGATGCGGGCACGCTGCATCTTGATCGAGGGGCCGGTCAAAGCGCCATTCGCGCCGGGAATGACGACGATCTGGTTCTCGCCTTTGGCATCGACGGTGATGAAGGCGTTGCCCGTGCCACCGCGGATGGTGTTGAGGCTGCTGCAGTTAATGCCTTCGCGGCGGAGGTGATTGCGATAGTCACGGCCGTCGGGATCATCCCCCAGATTGCCGATGAGCATGACCTGGGCGCCGTGACGCGCGGCGGCAAGTGCTTGATTGGCCCCTTTGCCGCCGAAGCGCTTCAGAAGCTGGGTCGCGGAGACGGTGTCTCCAGGCTTGGGCAAATGCGCCACTTGCGCGATGAGGTCCACGTTAATGGACCCGATCACGACGATGTTCGCAGCAGAGGGGCGGGCCATGGTTTGTGAGTAGGCTAGATCGGAAGAAATCGCGAGCTTATTTCAGCTTCGCGAGCCGCTCCTTTGACCAAGTCTGCCCCTGCTGGATAACTTCGTCACCCGGCATGATGGCCGCGAGTTTTTCCCAGAGCTGACTGGCTTTGATGAAAGCGGCTTTGGCCTCTGTTTTTTTGCCCACCGACTGGCTGGTGTGGCCG
Source organism: Verrucomicrobiaceae bacterium (assembly GCA_021151605.1). GTDB lineage: Bacteria > Verrucomicrobiota > Verrucomicrobiia > Verrucomicrobiales > Verrucomicrobiaceae > Prosthecobacter. Next base: position 35,981 of record JAGKWZ010000051.1, on the reverse strand, counting down.
AGCACACCGCACATCTGCGCGAGCTGGATTTCCCATTGGCGGCGCTCGGGACTCATGGCTGCCTGGGGATCTTTGGCTAGCAGGGCATCCATAGCCTCCACGGCCTGCTTCACGATGGGCAGGGCGGCGCTTTCCTTGCCCATGTCTGACATGAGTTCGGCGTATTCGCCGCGCGCACGGGCAAGCATAAAGCCGTAACGCACGTTGTCTTTTTCCTCGGCGAGGATCTCGTTGAGCAGTTCGATGGCGTCTTGCTTGCGCTTCACAGCATCGCCTGGGCGGCCTTCATCACGGTCCAGCAGGGCGGTGCCGGAGTAATTGCGCGCCAGCCAATATTTGACCTCAGCCCACTCGGGGAGGAGGCGGTTTAGCTCCAGCAAAATGGGGACGGATTGGGAGTAGGCCTCGCGTGCTTCTTTGATGCCGATGGCTTTGACGAGGAGTTCAGCCAGCTCGGTGTAGGCCTCGGCGAGCAGCAGCGCCTGATCCTGATTCCTCGGGGAAGAATTCATGACGAGCTGCCCCATTTCCGTCACGGCATCGATCAAAGTGGTGAGCGCATCCTGCATCCTGCCAGCTTCTCGCTGAGCTTGGCCCTGGGCGAACTTGGCTCGGGCGATGACGAATTTTTCATCAGGGATGAGATCCGCACCGATAAGTTTCGGCTCGAGAAGTTCGGAGACTTTCGCGAGCGACTTTTCCGCCTCGGCCATATCTCCCGTTTGGAGAGTGCGGCGGCCATATTCCATGTAGGCGCGGGCACTTTCATTGCGGGCCAGGCGATTCTTGGGATCGGCGGCCAGACCAGCAGCGAGAGCGGGTGTGGCATCCTTGAGCAGTTTCAGCGAAAGGTCGCGCTCGCCGCGGTGGTCCAGGATGTCTGAAAGGAGGAGATTGTAGCGGCCAAACCATTGCTGATGAAGCGCTGCCTGAGGTGATGTTGGGTTTTCCTGAAGCAGTTTTGCTGCCTGATCACGCGCCTTGCCGAGGTAGGTCATGGCTGAAGCGTGATCTCTCATTCGAAGATGAATCTGGCCGATATTGCCATAAGCACGCAGACGCTCCACGCCTAGCTGCGAATTGCTCTCTAGTCCTGGCAGTCCGGCCATGCAGAAATTCAGCGCATCGGTGAGCTGCCCTTTGGAGAATTCGACATCGAGCTGATTATTGGTCGGCGTTTGCAGCAGTTGCGTGAGGAACTGATCCACCGCCGTCTGAGCATGCTGGAGGTTGGAGTCGGCGGTTTTCTTTTGTTCGTTCGCAGAATCGCGCTGGCCTGTGAGTTCGACGATCTTGTCGTCACGAACCTTCTTCTCCACTTCTAAAATAGCGTCCTGCTGGGAAATGATCACTTCATCCTTCTGAGCACGCCGAAGCTGGAAGAAGCCATAAATACAGCTCACGGTGAGAGCGGCGGCCAGTCCGACGACGATGGTCTGAAGAGTGCGGACTTTGAGAACCTGCTTCTTCCGCTCCTGCACGGTCTGCTCGCGGGATTCTTCGAGCAGATAGTCGGACTCCAGCACCTCAAACTCGCGCACGATCTCGCGGACATCGGACCAGCGGGCGTTGGGATTGAGATCAAGCGCACGCTCAATGACGGAGCGGCGGCGCTCATCCCATTTTGATTGAGTGGCGGTGGGCCAGGTGATCTTTGGCTGGGCACGCACGCTGCTGAGAAGTGCCTGGCTGTCGATGCCATAGGCAAGTCCGGCGGCGGCTTTTTGCTGCACCAGGGCTACCTGATCGACCCAGGCACGACCCGCGCGCGGGAACTGCCCCGTGAGCAGGCGGTAGGAAAGGACGCCAAAGGCATACACATCCCAGGAGGGGCCGTAGCCGGCGAAGACGCCTTCGGGATTCTCCGCCTGTTCAGGGCAGAGATGCATGAAGTGATCCGTCAGCTCCAGATGGTGGATACCGCCCACCCAGCCCTGCGCGATGTCGGTGAGGCGGATGCTCGACTCGGCATCGTCCTCCAGCAGGATGTTGCAGGGGCGGAGGTTGCCATGGGGGATGCCATACTTGTGAAGCCAGGCGAGGGCGTCTGCGATTTGATAAATATAGGACCAAGCCTGATCTGGCGGCAGGCTACCCTGGCATAAAGACTCCAGCGTGGGCGTCTGCCAGAGTCGGCGACCTTGACCATCTTTGGTGAGCACACCGACGAGCGGTGTGACCATGTAGTAGGGACTTTTTTCGAAATTCACCTCCTCCACGGGCAGCACACCCCGGTGATGCGGCATCTGCTGGATGGCATGCAGCGCGGTGGCCAGCGACTTCCGGTTGATCGCCATTGAGGAGAAGACCTTCACCGCGCAGACCTTGCCATGCGCACTTGCACGATAGACAGCCCCACAGCGTCCACTGCCGATCAAGTCGAGCAACTCATGTCCAGCAATCTCGGGCAAACTCATTCGGTGCGCGCAGGGGTTGGGGTCATGGTTGGGGATGGAGCACGCGAAGTTTTGGCGGGCGCATGCTCGGAAAGATGGAGCTATCTCTCCGTTGAATCAAGCCGGGTGTGATCGTCAATTAAGACGATCTTTGCCAAAAAGCCCACTCAAGGCTTGGATTTTAGACTGCTGCGCATCCGCTCGGCCTCGATGATGGAGCGAAAGCGGGCCTCATCGCTCTCCCGCGTATCGCTCACGAGACAATAGCGGTAGTCGCTCCAGTGCTGCATTTCCGACTCGGCATTCTTCAGCCGGAGTTCCACGACTTCGGCGCTGTCCGTACCACGCCCTGAAAGCCGGGCACGGAGTTCTTCGAGACTCGGCGGCATAACGAAAATATCCGTCAGGCACCGCTCCACGAGTTCGTCCTCGCAGCCGCGCACCTGAGTTGCGCCCTGCACATCAATATCCATGAGCACGTCCACGCCTCGGCGGAGGTTGTCGAAGACGTAGCTCTTCAGGGTGCCATACCAGCGATTGTGAACCCGGGCGTATTCGAAGAGTTCGCCACGGTCCACACGCGCCAGGAAATCTTCCTCGGTCAAAAAGAAGTAGTCCTTCCCATCCACCTCACCCGGCCTCGGCGGACGGGTGGTGCAGGAGACCGAAAACACCGCTTTCCCCTCGGCGCAGACCTTTCTGCACAGCGTGGTCTTCCCAGTGCCTGAGGGGCCGGAGACGACGATGAGCAAACCAAGACGGGAGGCGGGATCGGGCATGGTGTGGGATTACCCACGCAGGGCTTGCCCGCAAATCTTTTGGCAACACGCCTGGGTTGGTAGCTACTATGTAATTACATTCCATGCTCGACTTGTGTAACCATTTCCGATAAAAAAGGGTAATTGTGACGGCGGTTCCCTTCCCCGCCGACACAACTTCGCCATGAAAACGATGACTGCGTATGCCGGCTGCTTCCTCGAATGCCTGTCTTGTCATTCTTTGTCCTCCCGCATCAGGCGACGAGCCCTTTGCCTCACTTTTTTGATCGGATTGGCCTCGGCACTGACCTAAGCGGTGGTCTGGACGGGCTCGAGCCTGGTGGTGGTGGGCGAGGATGGCACCGCACTGACTTCCCCGACGGGCACGACCTGGACCCACAGATTTACCGGCACCTCGCTGGATCTAACGGCGGCTGTGTGGACGGGCACGCAGGTGCTGGCCGTGGGAGAGCTGGGCATCACTTTGGAGTCGAGCACGGGCAGCGCCTGGACACAGCTCTCTCAGACGCCCACGCTGAGTTTCACCAGCCTGACCTGGGATGGCACACAGTTCATCGCCAGCACCAGCGGTGGCACGCTGCATACATCTCCCACGGGCATGGTTTGGACTCAGCGGCACACCAGCGGCGCTTCACTCGCAAGCGTGTTTTGGACAGGCTCCACTGCTGTCGCCACAGGCTCAAACGGGACCATTCTGACCTCCCCGGATGCCATCACCTGGACCGCTCAAAGCTCCGGCTCGAGCCAGTTTTTGCTCGGTATCGCGAAGAGCGGCAGCACCGTACTTGTGGTCGGCGCGGCTGGGGCGCTCCTGACCTCGACCAATACCACGACATGGGTGGATCGCTCTGTCGTCAGCCATGCCACGTTCAATGACATCGCCTGGACGGGACTGAAAATGGTAGCCGTCGGCATGGATGGCGGCGTGCTCAGCTCCGCAGATGGAGTGGTGTGGGCGGTGGAGACGCTCGGCACGAGCGATGACCTCAATGCTGTCGTCTGGGCCGGTGATAAGCTCGTCGCCGTAGGGCAGGGCGGAGTCATCCATACCTCTACCGATGGCGTCACGTGGACGCCGCGAACTTCGGGCAGCGTGCAGGACCTCCTGGCTGCGGCCTGGACACGGAATCTCGTCATCGCAGTCGGCGGAGACGGCAGCATTCTCACCTCCCCAGATGGCATTACCTGGACGGCGAGGACTTCGGGAACACTGGAGGATCTCCGCAGCGTGACGTGGACCGGAGCGCAGGCCCTGGCCGTCGGCACGGATGGTGCGATTTGTTCTTCCACGGACGGCATCACCTGGGTGGCCTCCACCACTGCCCCCTTTGCTGACCTCAATGCCGTGACCTGGTCTGGGAAGCAATTTTGCGCCGTGGGTGATGGCGATGTCATCCTGACTTCACCCACGGGCGCGGTTTGGACCCAGCGAAGCATCTCATACGGGCAAAACCTGCACGATGTGGTCTGGGCCGGCACTCAATTCGTCGCCGTGGGCACCTCACAGCTGATCCTCACCTCCACCAATGGCACCTCCTGGACCCAGCGCACCACGCCCTCCGTGAATCTGCCCACCCTGCTTGGGGTGGAAGTCTTTGGCTCGATGCTCGTCGCCATCGGACACAGTGGGGACATCCTCACCAGTGGCAATTCTCCCGCACTTGCCCCCGTCGTGAACTTCTCAAGCACGAGCCAAGTCGCGTCTGAGAATATCGGAACTGTCGTCTTGGGCGTACAGCTCAGCTTTGCTCCAGCGGTGACTACATCCATTCCCCTCAGCCTCAGCGGCACCACCACCTCGGGAAGAGATTTTACCCCCAGCAGCAGCACCGTGACCTTTGCCGCCGGACAGTCGGCAAAAAACATTCTCCTCACCGTGATTGATGACGCCATCGTCGAATCCGCCGAGACCCTTATCGTCTCCATCGGCACACCCACGACCGCCATCATCGGTGCAGCGAATACCTTTACCCTCACGATCACGGACAATGACATCGCGCCAGTCATTACACTGCCGCCGACGAGTCAGCTCGTGGCGCAGGGCACGCCGATCACCACCCTGACCGCAGCAGCCACAGGCAGTCCGCCGCTCACCTATCAGTGGAAGAAAAACGGTGCCGCCATCAGCGGTGCCACCGCCACTAGCTACTCCGTGACCAATGTCCTACCCAAGCACGCTGGGAAATACACCATCACGGCAAGTAACCCGACAGGCAGCGCGACGAGCAGCATTGCCGAACTGGGGGTCGTCAATACCAGCACCAGCAGTGTGCAGGTTCCACTGGCAGGGACAGCGCGGATCAGCATCCAGGCGGATGGAAATGGACTCAGCTTTCAGTGGCAAAAAAACGGCGTGCCCATGAGCAACGGAGGTCGCATCAGCGGAGTCACCACGGACAAACTGACCATCACCGGGCTCGTGCTCGGCGACTCTGACAACTACAATTGCATCGTCACTGGTCCGGGCGGCGTGCTGGCGGGTGGGCTCCAAACGCTGACAGTTCTCCTGCCGCCGGTCGTCACGCCAACACCACTGCCGCCGACCATGATCAGCAGTGACTATTCCCACACACTCTCCGGCTCCAGCATTCCGACCAAGTTTACCGCCATCGGCCTGCCCAAAGGTTTGACGCTCAATAGCAGCACTGGCGTCATCAGCGGGCGCGCCGTGGTCTCCGGCACCTACAATGTCCAGGTCACCGCCAGCAATGCCGCAGGCACCAGCCCCATCTGGCTCGGCACGCTCATCGTCCAGGCTTTGCCAGCAGGCAGTGTCGGGAATTTCCAGGCTCAGGTGGATCGCGATGCGTCCATCAATGACGATCTCGGGGGCAGGCTGGAACTCACTACCACGTCCGTCGGCTCCTGCTCCGGCAAACTTACCCTCGGCAAGAGCACCTACAGCTTTACTGGCAAACTCGACACCACCTATGCGAGCGATCCCGTCATCTCCCTCGTCATCCCCCGGTCGAGTCTTCCAGACATCGAACTCGACCTGACCCTGGAGGCAGATTTCCAAACGCTCAGTGGCAGCGTTGGCACCGGTGGGCCTGGCGCTGGCATCACGGGATGGAGGCAGGTTTGGAATGCAACCACCCAGCCTGCCAGCAACCTCGTGGGCTACTACAGCCTCGGACTCGACATTCAGGGCCTCGATATCGGCCAACCGAGCATTCCTCAAGGCACCGGCTACCTCACCTGCACCGTCGCACTCGATGGCAAGCTCACCTTCACCGGCAAAACCTCCGACGGAGCCGGCATCACCAGCGCCACCTTCCTCGGCCCCAATGGCGAAGCGCTCGTCTTCCAGCCACTCTACGCCAACAGCGGATCTGTCCTCGGCACCCTGACACTCACGCCCGACATCGGTGCCGCCTTCACCAACAACGCCTTCTCCGGCAACTTAGACTGGCTGCGTAAGTCCCAGCCTCTCTCGCAACGCTCCTACCAGGCAGGCTTTGGCCCGACCACGCTCGTCGCCTCCGGCAAATACCTCGCCGCAGACTCGAAAAGCATCGTTCTCGGTCTTCCCTCCAGCACCAGCACCGCCAAACTCCTCATGGCCAGTGGTGGAGTCGAAGCCTCGGCCACCAACCCAGACGTCAACGCCTTTACCTACACGGATGCCTTTGGAGTGGTCATGCCCACCGCCGGAGGCCCGCAAAACCCAGGCAAAGCCACGCTCACGATCAGCAAGTCCACCGGCCTGATCAGCGGCAAATTCACCCTCGTCGATGGCAGCGTGACACGCACTGTCAGCTATGAAGGCATGATCATCCGCCCCGTTTCTGGCAACCGCAAAGCCTTCGGTTTTTACAATCTCGCTCAGCTCCCAAATCCGAATACATCCGCCATCCTCAGCGGGCAGGTGGTGATCGAGCAGCCCTAGCAGCCGGGCAATAAAACACCGCTTAAGCTCGGGCTCTTTGTTGGACTGACATGGCGAGCGGAAAGGTTGGATCGCCTCCAGCGTTTGCCAGCATCCCCTTCCATGAAGCTCATCTCCGCCCTCGTTTTCCTGCCGCTGGCCACCTTCGCCGCTGATCCGCTGCCAGATCCTGCCGCAGTGACGGCGGCGATGAAAAAGGCTGCCACCTTTGCCACCACCAAGCTCGCCGTGCATGGTGGCTACGCGTCTGCCTGGAAAAAAGACCTCAGTGCTGGCATGACCGAGCATGGCGAATCGAAGACCATCATCTCCATCCAACCTCCTGGCACCACCACGCTCGGCATGGCCTTTGTCAGAGCCTTCCAAGCCACGGGTGACACGCAGTTTCTCGATGCCGCCAAAGCTGCGGGCAAGGCGTTGATCGAGTGCCAGCTTGCCTCCGGTGGCTGGGACAGCGACTTCGATTTCGACCCCGATAAGACGAAGCAATACTACCTCCATCAGCAAGTCCTCGCAGGTGACAAAGAGCAGGGCAAGCGCCGCAACTCCAGCACGCTCGATGACAACAAGACCCAGTCCGCCCTCCTCTTCCTTCTCGAACTCGCGCATCTGCCGGAGTGCAAAGACGACACCGTTTTGCAGGAGGCGCTAAAGTTCGGTCTCGACAGCCTGCTCACCGCCCAATACCCGAACGGCGGCTGGCCGCAGCAGTTCGACAGCCCGGCTGATCCGGCCACGCCCGTGAAGAAAGCGGCTTATCCCAAAGAGTGGTCCCGCACTTACCCGAAAGCGAAGTACACGAGCTTCTACACGCTGAACGACGGCAACATCCAACAGGTCGTGAAGCTACTGCTCCGCGCCCATGAACTCACGAAGGACGAGCGCTACCTGAACAGCGCCAAGAAAGCCGGGGACTTCTTCATCCTCGCCCAAATGCCCGATCCTCAGCCCGGCTGGGCGCAGCAGTATAACCATGACATGGAGCCCGTCTGGGCGCGCAAGTTTGAGCCGCCTTGTGTCACCGGCGGTGAAAGCCTCGGTGCTATGGAGACACTGCACGATCTTTACGTCGTCACCGGTGACGAAAAGTTCCTCAAACCTCTCCCCGCCGCCTTTGCCTGGTATGAGCGCTCCGCGTTGTCCGACGGCCAATACGCTCGCTTCTACGAACTCCAGACCAACAAGCCGCTCTACTTTGTGAAGGACACCTATGAGCTGACTTACAGCGATGCCAACATGCCCACGCATTACGGATTCAAGATGGATCACATCGCCCGAGACCTCGCCAAGCTGAAGGAACTCACGAAGGAGCCACGCGAAGAGCTGCTCGCAAAACGCTCAGGACCGACAGACGAGAAAGGCTGGACGAAAAGGGCCAAAGGAGCCGCTGGGAAAGCCAATGCCGCCCTCCAATCCCAGCAGCCCGATGGCTCCTGGATCAAAGGCGACGAGATCGAGGGCGCCGAGTTCACCAAGCACCTGATGGCGATGGCCTATTATGTCGAAGCCGCCAAGAAAGGCGGCGAGGCTTTCGCGAAGCAGCGGCAGTGATTGATTGTGACGGCGTTCAGATTGGAGGGCTTCTAGCAAGATATTTCCGCGTCTGGAATGTGCCGATCTTGCCGTTGGTTGGGCGCTGATTGGCAAAGGCGCCCGGTGCTGACATGAGCGCCGGGATTGGCCGCGTTGGTTGTCGCATGAAAGCCACGCTGATCTTCTCCATCGCGACTGCTGTGCTCGGCACATCGGCCCTCCTAAACGCTGCTGACACCTCCGCCGCCTCGAAGCGGATTGATGACCTGCTCGCCAAGGGCCTGGCCAAGCACAAGCTCACCCCGAACGCGCCAGTCGATGAAGCCACCTTTCTACGTCGCACCTACCTCACCGTCATCGGACGCATCCCGACTCAGGAAGAGGCCAAGCAGTTCCTCGATTCCAAAGACAGCGCCAAACGCACCAAGCTGATTGACTCGCTGCTCAATTCCGAAGGTTACGTGCATCATGCTTTCGACTACTGGGCCGACGTTCTCCGCGCGCAAAGCCAGGGCGTGGGTGACAGCACCACTTCTCAGAATTACCTGAACTACCTCCGCCAGTCCCTGCGTGAAAACAAACCCTGGGACAAGCTGGCTCGCGAACTCGTCACCGGCAGCGGTGCCTGCTTTGAAAACGGAGCCATCGGCTACTACATGCGGGATCGCGGCATGCCGCTGGACAACCTTTCCAACACCACGCGCATCTTTCTCGGCACGCGCATGGAGTGCGCTCAGTGCCACGACCATCCTTTCGACAAATGGACGCAGAAGCAGTTCTACGAGATGGCCGCCTTCACGCATAACATGACGGCTTCCAGCTACCGCTCGCCCGGCGTCGAAGAGACGCAGAAAATGATCCGTCAGGACAAGTCACTCGACAAAGACACCCAGGATCTCATGCGCCAGGCCGTGACCGAAGTCACCCGCCCGCTGCGTGATACCATGGTCGTGCAAAACAAGGCCACCATGCGCCTGCCGCACGATTACAAATACACCGACGCCAAGCCCAAAGATGTCGTGCCAGCCTCCGTGATGTTTGGCAAGCCCATCACCCTCACGAAAGAGAGCGATCCCATCCAGAGCTTCAGCCAGTGGATGGCTTCCCCCGAGAACCCACGCTTCACCACCGTCATCACGAACCGCCTCTGGAAGCGCGTCTTCGGTGCCGCACTCATCGAGCCGCTCGACGAACTCATGGACAGCAGCGTGCCTTCAAATCCCGAAGTGCAGGCCTTCATCGACCGCCAGATGGTCGCCATGAAGTATGACATGAAAGCCTTCCTCAAGATGCTGCTGAACACGCAGACCTTCGCCCGCGCCAGCACGAAGGAAGTCGCCATGGGCGAGCCCTATTATTTCCAAGGCCCAGTCTTCCACCGCATGAGCGCCGAGCAGGCCTGGGACTCACTCGTCACCCTCGTGAACCCCGAGCCCGACAGTATCAACTGGACCGCTCGTGAGCGTGACAAACGTGACCTCGACAACCGTCGCCAGCTCGCCGGTTTGCTCGATCAAACCGAAGCCAGCCTGCTCTTCGAAGCCTCCAAACAAGTCGCCGCAGCGATGAAGGAGCAGAACAAAGAGTTCGATACCCTGCGCAAGGAACTCGATGAAGCCCGTGCCAAGAACGACAAAGAAAAGTCCAAGGAGATCCAGCGTCGCCTCGGTGAAAGCCAGCGCATCCTGCGCAAGACCGTGTCCGAGTGCTTCTACGCTGCCGCCAGCAAGTCCAGCAACGAAGCTGTGAAGTCCAAGCTCAAGGAAATCGCCGCTGGTGGAGCCATGGAGATGGCCATGATGAACCTCATGGAAGGTGCCCGTGTCGATGCCAAAGACATGCCCATGTCTGGAGAAATGAGCCAGCGCATTGATCAAGATGCCACCGTGCTTGGCATCAAAGATCCGAAGTCCCGCAAAAGCTACGCCAGCTACGTCAAAGGCCTGCACACCACCTGGAGCCGCGCCGCCGAGCTGCCATCCCCTGCGCCACGCGGTCACTTCCTCCGCGAGTTCGGCCAGAGCGACCGCGACGTCATCGAAAACGCCAGCGACGAAGCTTCCGTGCCCCAGGCTCTCACCCTCATGAACGGCACCCTCGGCAGCAACATCACCAGCGCCTGGTCCGTGCTCAGCATCAACCTCCGCAAAGCCGCCACTCCCGATCAGAAGATCGACACCCTCTTCCTCAGCCTCTACTCCCGCTACCCCACCGCCAAAGAGCGCGACACCCTCCATCAGCGCCTCGAAAGCTACGCCATCAACAAATCCATCTGGGAAGACCTCACCCTCGCCGCGCTCAGCACACAGCAGTTCATTTTTGTGAAGTGAGGTGGGGAAAGATGTGCCCATCAAAGCGAAGGCGGTGACATATGCGTCACCGCCTTTTTCTTGTGCATCACAGCCCCGGACCGACACCAAAACTTGTTTTGCCAGCTGATCGTTATGAGCCTCGGCTGACGTTCAAGTCAGCCTCCTTTATGCGATTTGCCCTCCTCGCCGCCCTTCTCTTCCCTGCCCTGCTCTCCGCCGAAGACCTCCGCTGGTTCAAAGGCAACACGCACACGCATTCGCTCTGGAGTGATGGGAACGACTTCCCCGACATGATCTCGGCTTGGTATAAAGATCAGGGCTATGACTTCCTCTGCCTGTCTGATCACAACACCCTGAACGCCGGTGAGAAATGGGTCACGGAAGCCAGCATCGAGAAAAAGAAGATCGCCCTCGGCCCGAAGGTGCTGGAGAAGTACAAGGCCAAATTTGGCACCGACTGGGTCGAAACGCGGACGAATGCCAAAGGTGAACTCGAGGTGCGGCTGAAGACGCTGGAGGAGTATCGAAAGAAGCTCGAAGAGCCTGGGAGATACCTGCTGGTGCAGGCGGAGGAGGTGAGCGCAGGCTTTGGCAAGGCACCCATCCACATCAATGCGATCAACCTCAGCGAGGCCATCCAGCCGAAGAAAGACGTGCAGACCATCCGCGAGACCATGCGGGTGAATCTCCAAATGATCGCCGAGCAAGCGGTGAAAACCGGCCGCCCTATCCTGGCGCACATCAATCACCCGAACTTCCGCTGGGCGCTCACGGCGGATGACCTCGCCCACGTGATCGAGGACCGCTTTTTCGAGATCTACAACGGCCACCCCGGCATCTACTACGGCGGCGAGCCTTCCCGCGTGGACTCCGAGCACGAGCGCCTCTGGGACATCGCGAACACGATCCGCATCGCCGAACTCAAAGCGGCTCCGCTCTATGGTGTGGGCACCGACGACAGCCACAACTACCACGGCGGCTCCACCACACCCGGACGCGGCTGGGTCATGGTCCGTGCGGCAAAGCTGGACTCCGATGCCCTCGTCGAAGCGATGCAGCGTGGGGATTTTTATGCCTCCACGGGTGTCTCGCTCGATGACGTGTCTTTTGATAAAAGCACCCGCACTTTGCGCCTGAAGATCCAGGGCAAAGCAGGCGTGAAATACCGCACGGAGTTCCGTGGCACGCTGAAAAACTATGACCGCGCCGTGAAGGAAGTGGATGCCCCCGCCGCCGACCCGCAGCCAAAGCGCCTCCAGCACGGGGCGGACATCGGAAAGGTCCTCGCCAGCAGCGACAGCCTGGAGCCCAGCTACACTTTGACCGGCGATGAACTCTACGTCCGCGCCATCGTCATCTCCGACGAGGTGATGGCAAACCCACCGCAGCCCGACCACGTGCAGAAAGCCTGGACGCAGCCGGTGGGCTGGTGATTCCCGGCGCTCATAGCTGAAACGTAAAACGAACTTCCCAGTTCGTTCCCTGGCTGTGTCCTCAGACTTCAAACCGAAGTTGGAAGTCCGCTCGCTCCACTTTTGTGACTGTGACCAAGCTCACATCCTGAATTTTAACAATGCCAAATATTTTAATTGCCCTCATTCCTATGAAAATTATAGTTAAAGACTACTTTCCACCCTCATGCCACCTTCACACAGCCTCCGCCCGACTCGTCGAGCAGTACCTATGCTTGCCCTGTCGGTCGCTTTGGCCGGAGCCTGTCTATACACTCAGGCCCAGATTTCCCCGACTGTCGAGGAGGGGGCAAATCAGCCCAGACAAATCGCCTCAACGCCGCTCACGGGTAGCTCGACGATCAAGCTGAATTTCCAGAACGTCCCCGTTCAGGCGATCATCCCTCTCTATACCCAGCTCACGGGGAAAAAGATCATCCAGGATTCCGCCCTCCAGGGCGAGCCCCTGCGCATCGTGGCACCCGAGCCATTGCCCATCAAAGAGGCGATCGGCTACATCGAGGCCACCCTATTGCTGAATGGCTATGCCATCATCCCCGTGGACGCGAGGACGGTGAAGCTCATCCACCATAGCGGCGGCAAAAACCCCGCGTCCCACGGCCTCAAGGTGTACACCGCCATCCACGACCTGCCGGAGACGGAGGAGATCTGCCACTTCGTCATGTCATTGGAGCACATCTCCCCGGACGAAGCTTCAAAGGCATTCCAGCAGGTGATCAAGCTGAACTCATACGGCTCCATCACTCCAGCCACAAACTCCGCCGCGCTGATCATCACCGAAAACAGCGTCACCATCCGCAGCATCTACGAGATCGCCAAAGTCATCGACGTACCGCCAGCGGAGATCGCCAATGAAATGATCAGGCTGGAGCGCAGCAGCGCCGAAAGCATCGCTGAAATCATCAGCGAGATCTTCGAGGAGCGAGAAAAAGCCGCCGAAGGAGCGGCCGCCACGGCACCGTCAGCCCCGGCCGCGCCAGCTCCGCCGAACTCCCCACGCGGACCAGCGGCAACCGCACAGGCAGCCCTGAACTCGGCCAATACCAACCCCGCTGTCGCCAAGGTCAAAGTCATCCCACATCTCCGCACCAACAGCCTGCTCGTCATCGCCCGGCCCGTGGACATCACCTACATTCGCGGCCTCGTCGAAAAGCTCGACCAGCCGACGGACAGCGTCACCTTCCTGAAAAGAAAGCTCAGCTACATCGACGTGGGCGACTTCCTCCCAGTGGCCTACAACGCGCTCGCCAAAGACACCGACATCCAGAACGACTCCGGCTCCGCAGGACTCGGTGGAGGCTCCAGCAGCAGCAGTCGCCGACGCCCCAGCGGCTCGTCAAACAGCCCCTCCACCGACGCCGCGAACCGTAAATCTGACAGCGGCTTTGGCAGCAACAACGGTGGCGGAGCCTTCGGCTTCAACACCGGTAGCCAGGGCCAGGGGCAAGGGAATAACCGTGCCAACCAAAGCATGCTCGATGATCCCGATGCGGTCTCCGCGCCTGAGTCCGTCATCGTCGGGAAGACACTTCTCATCGCTGATCCGCAGTCGAACAGCCTCGTCGTCAATGGCTCGCCCGAGCACATCGAAGTCATCGACAAACTCATCCAGGAAATGGATATCTGCCCGCAGCAGGTCTATGTCAGCACCATCATCGGCCAGCTCAGCCTCGGCGGCGAATTCAACTACGGCTTCGACTTTCTCAACGCGCTTGATGACTTCACCCTCCGCCAGAAGAATGTCAAAACACCTGACGGCACCAGTGTAGCAGGAGCACTCGACTTGCCATGGAATGGCGAAGGCCTCAGCACCGCAGCCATGAGCTTTTACGGTCAGCTCGGAGCCCTGAGCCGCTACATCAAGGTGCTGGAGGGGAACAAGAACTTCAAAGTGCTGTCCAGCCCCAGCCTGCACATCATGAACAACGGCAAGGCCACCATCTCCAGCGGCCAGCGCATTGCCGTCCCGGTGAACATCCTTTCCAATGCGGGCGTTGGCAACAATATCGCCGCCACCAGCGCCAGCATCGACTACCGCGATGTCGTGCTGAAGCTGGAGATCGTCCCGCTGATCAACTCCGAAAAGGAGGTCACCCTTCGCATCGCCCAGATCAATGATAACATCGTCGGCGAGCAAACCATCTCAGGAAACACCGTGCCCACCATCGGCACGCAGGAGCTGATGACCACCGTCACCGTGAAAAATGGCGCCACCATCGTGCTCGGCGGCCTCGTCACGGAGCGCGCTGGCAACAATGAACGTGGCGCTATCTTCCTGCGCCGAGTGCCCGTGCTGAAACACCTCTTCGGCACCACGCAGAAGACCACGCAGCGGGAGGAACTCCTCATCTTCATCCAGCCAAACATCGTCAACAGTCGCGACCCCTTGAACAGCCCGAATCAGATCGAGTCCCGCCGCACCCAGATCATGGAGGAGACCATCCGTTTCGGCATGCCCATCGAAGACATCCCCCGCGCCCTACCAGCGGGGAAGTAATGGCCAGGTAGGGCGCTTGCTCCTGCAAGCGCCGTTCTTGGAAGGTTGAGGGCTCCGTGGACGCCGTGGGATGAAGGACCTCATGGGCATCACGCGGCGGGCTGAGGACAGCCCGCCCTACCGGGAGCGTTCGGCAGGTAGGGCGCTTGCTCCTGCAAGCGCCGTTCTTTGAAGGTCGAGGTCTCCGTGGACGCCGTGGGATGAAGGACCTCATGGGCCAAACGGCGGCGGCTGCCCAGCCGCCCTACCTGCCAGCCGCCCTACCTGCGCTACGGCACACCCAGCACCATCCGGCCACTCAGTTTTGGTGAGGTCGTGACGGTCTTCGGCGGCACGGGCACGGTGGGGAGGAGGAAGTAGCCGTAGCCTCGCGTGGTGGTGCCGATCTTCACGATCTGGCCAGAGAAGGGCGCGGGACGCTTCAGCGCTGGGGTCGCACCAGCCATGGTGAAACTGCCGGTGAACAGACCGGTACTAGCAGTCAGTGTGGTAATGCTGGTGCTGTTCAGGATGGGTGCCAGTACGCCAGATACTTGGACGGCGTCTTTGGGCTGTTTGGCGAATGACAGGGAGATGCGCAGTTTTTGCGCAAACTCGGCCCCCTGGGTGTCAAGGCCGCCCTGGGTGAAGCTGAGTTGAGCGTTCTCCTGGTCGGCAGCGGTCGGCGGCAGGCCCATGACCAGTCCACCAGGTGCCGGAGGAATGTAGGGGCTGCCTTCCGCGGTGACATTCAACGGGCCGAAGCCGTCTTTGTAAACGGTGTCCGTCGAGGTCGCGGTGAGCGGCGCGGGTTTGGACCAGGTGGTGGCACCAACAACCGTGTTGTCCGTCACTGCTGTGGCTGCCGTGATATTGAACTGGCCGACGTGCGATCCACGGTTCGCATACAGCAGGTTGAAGAGCAATATCTCGCCATCTCTGCTCACAAAGGTGCCGCCGGTCAAGGCGCTGCCGTCGGGCAGTTTGCCCGCAAGGGTGAGCGTGCCGTCTGGCTTCACGGTGAAGCTAGTGTAACCATAGCCGCTGGGAGACGCGGTGCCTCCCTGACCGGCGTCGAGCCGCAGGGTGTAATAGGCGGCGTAGGCGGTGGCAAGCTTGACTTTGTCCCACTGATTGCGCCATGCGGTGGCGAGCAGCGTGGTGCCATTCGGGTGGATTAAAGTGAGCCGGGCGAACTGCTCGATGGCGAAGACTTCCACGTAGGCGGTGAGCACGGTCTTGTCCGCCAGTGTGATGCCGGGGATATTGGCTCGCAGGATCACATCGCCCGTGCCTGCGCTGACCAGGAGTTGATTGGTGAAACGAATCGCCGCACGCGCTCCAAGCGTGAGGCTGCCTGAGCAAAGTCCAGTCGTCGTCGTAGTCAGATCAAAGCGGCCGCCGAGGTTGTCATTGAGCGATGAGCGCGCCATCGGTCCGGCGAAGGTGCCGACGGCATTCGGCGGCACCACATTCACGTTCAGTGTGGCCGGAGCAGGGGCGCTGCTGGTCTTCGCATTGGTGGCTTTGAAGCTCAGCGCATAACCGCCGACCTTCGTCACGGTAGGCCGGCCTGAGAGCACGCCCGCCGCTGTGTTCAAAGTGATGCCGGTGGGCAGTGCTCCGCTCACGCTGAAGCTGGTGGCAGGCGCGCCGACGATGTTTTGCACCGGAAGCTGGTAGAAGTAAGCCTGACCAATCGTGGCCGCAGGCAGTGCCAGCGGCAGCAGGAACTGCGGCACGGCATTGCTGACATTCAGCAGCGTCGGCGCGCCGCCGGTGAAGGTGCCAGCATCTCCTGTCACCGTGCAGGTGTAGAGGCCCGCATGTGTCGCCGCAGCAGGTTTGATGTTAAAACTCTTCGTGTTGAAAGCCGTGCTGCCGCCATTTTTGAGCCAGGCAAAGGAGATGCCGTTGCCAGCGGCATTCACCGTGGCAGTGAAGCTGGCGGTGGCGCTTTCGAGCAGGTTCACCGTTTTGAAAGTGGCGTCCACCACGCCGATTTCGGCGGGGTCACTGATCACAGGTGCGCCGGTGGTGCCGGACTTCACGATGCAGCGATACGTCCCCGCATTTGTCAGCGCAGCTTTGGCGATGAGGTAACTGCTCCTGGTTGCACCGCTGATGTTCTTGCCATTGAGCGTCCACTGGTAAAGTAGCGCAGGCGTCGCCGGTCCCACGGCCACCACGCTCAGCGTGTGGCTGCTGCCGAGGGCCAGCATCGCGCTGGATGGACCGCGCTGCACCGTCACCGACGAGCCGTTCACGATCAGGCTCGCGGGCTGGCTGAGGAGAGTGGCGGCGGGTTTGGTCACACTCACGAGCGTCAGCGTGCCGGGGCTGACGGCTTCGCTGATGTTCACATCATAGACGCCTTCATCGCTCTCCAGTGCGTTGGCGATGTTCAGAGTCGCGGTCGTCGTGGCGTTGTTGACACTGTTCTTGCGCCATTGGTAGGCCACGCCGCCGCTGACGTTCGTCACCGTCACGCCAAAGCTCGCCGCCGCATTGTTGAGCACGCTCAATGACTGCGGCTGCTGGGTGATCACGAGCTGGGTGAGGATCGTGATGCCGCCTGGATTGGCGCTGCCGTTCAGGGTGCAGCTCCGCGGCGGATTCAGCGGACCACGGGTCAAAGTGATCGTGTTTGTCGTCGGCGTGGCTCCGGTGAAGATGGCGCGGTCAAAGGCAATGATCCCACCTGCCTCGACATCGCGGATGGCCTCGCGGAGGGAGATGCCAGAGCCGGGAGCGCCGGGGCTGTCGAGTTCATCCACAGGCGTGGTGACGATGATGACCGGCCCCTCCACGGCACCGATGTCTGGGCGCAATCCGAGCAAACGTGGGAAACCGCGCTGATCTGTGGTGAAGGCCGGGTTGACCGGGCTGCCTTGATCAATCGCAGGACTGTCTGGCAGTGGCATCATGGTTTGGGTCGGGCCGCCGTAATTGCCGAGCGGAGCCAGACGGGCGTCCACGGGAGCCGTCGCGGTGCCGACCAGCGGACTGGCGGGGAACTGGGTGGCGACCGACTGGTTGTTTCCGATGAGACAGTTGCCGCGAGTCAGCAAGCTGCCACCACTGTTGAGGATGTCATCGGCTGGACCTGAGTCGGTGTTTCCAGCGATGAGGCAGGAGATGATCTCCACACTCGCCAGAGAGTCGATGAAAAGGCCACCGCCACTGCCAAGACCTGCGTTTTGAGAAACCGTGCAATGCTCCAGCAAGAGATCACCAGAAATCGCCACGATCCCGCCGGTGGAAAAGGCAGACGGCGAGCTATTGCCCGCCACCGTGCAGTGAGAGAGAGCCACCTCGGCATCGCCATCAAGGGAGAGCGCGCCGCCATTGGAGGAACTATTCCCGGACACGGTGCAGGCAATCAGGTCTGTCGTGCCTCCAAAGACACTGATACCTCCACCCAGATCTCCGCTTTGGTTCTGCGCAAAGGCGGAGTTTTCCGCATCCAACGTGCCCGTGGAATGAATCGCGCCGCCACCTCCTGTGCTGGCATTCTGGATCAGGTTGCAGCGATCCAGGTTCAGCGTGCCTTCATTGAGGATCGAGCCGCCATTGCCACTGGCACTGCCTCTTGTCAGCGTGAGGCCACGCAGGGTCAGCGTCTTCCCTGACTGCACCCGGAAGTGCCTAGAATTATCGTCGGCATCCAAGGTCAGGCCGCCAGCCAAATTCGAGGCATCAATGGTAACAGGGTCGTTGTCGGCGATGACGAGTTCGCTTTGTAGAGTCTGAGTAGCCCCCCCAAAACTCGGCGGAAACGTCACTGTATCAGGCCCCGCGATGGCGGCTGCATTCGCCAAGGCCTGCCGGAGGGAGCCTGAGCCGGAGTCGTTGCCGTTGCTCACTCGGAAGGACAAGATGTTGTAGTTGAAGTTTTGCGTCTCTCCGCTGGTGAAGTCGGTGATCGTCATGACCGTGCTGCCGGTGCCTGCCGGGAGCGGATTCACCGTCACGGTGTGGCTGCTGCCACTTCCATTGAAGGTGACAAAGCCATTGGGCACAGCCACCTCGTTGCTGGAGGTGCCGATCAGCGTGCCGACCTGGCCGATGGGGAAGGACAGAGGCACTGGGGTCGAGCCTTGACGGATCGTGGCACTCGGGATGGTGCCAAGCTGACGTTCATACGCGCCGATGTCCGCTGTGCCAAAAAGAGGATATCCGCGCTGGTCCGTGGTGGCCGTGCTGTTGGTCGCGGCATCGCGCGCAGGACTGCCGGGCAGCAGCGCCCTGGTCTGGGTCGGGCCAGCGTAATTGCCGAGAGGCGCGAGCTGGGCGTCTGTGCCGATGATGTTGGTGCCCTGGCTGATGAAGCCGGGCGCGATGTTAGGGATGCCGGGAATGTTGGCATCGGTATTACCCGTGATGATGCTGTTGCGCACGGTCACGGAACCCACAGGGTCGGCGCGGACCCCACCGGTGCCGTTGCCTGCATTGGTCACGGAGTTGCCGGTGATGGTGCAGTGGTTGAGGAGGACCGGGCGCAGGAATGGCACATTGATGCCTCCCGCTTCAAAACGAGCCGTGTTGTTGGCGACAGTGCAGTGAGAGAGCGTGAGGAGATTGATGCTTAAATGCGCGATGGCGCCGCCTCCTGAGAAGGCGGAGTTCCCAGAGAGTGTGCTGCGCTCGATGGTGAGCAGGGCCTGGCCGTCATTCCAAATGGCCCCCCCCGAAACGGCTGAGCAGTTGCTAATGGTGCATTCACGCAACGTCAGCGTACCCAGATTGAAGATGGCTCCTCCGTCGGGTCCAGTCCCGCCTCCGCCCACACCGTTGCCATTGATCATCTTCAGCCGCCGCATCGTCACGTTGGCTCCGCTCGTGACGCGGAAAAGGCGGTTCGTGCCAGGGCCGCCGTCGATGGTCACGCCATCGGGCAGGTCGCTCGCATCGATGGTGACACCAGCGCTGTCAGCGATGACGATCTCGCTGGTCAGGAGGATGGGGCCGCCGAGAAATTCGCTGAAAACGATGGTGTTCGGACCCACAAAGCTCTCGGAATCAGCCAGTGCTTGCCGCAGGGAGCCGGCACCGGAGTTGTCCCGATTAGTGACTCTGATCGCTAGGGGAACGACGGAAATGGTAAAGGTCTGCACGGCGCTAGTGCTACCGCTGTCCTGGAGACTCACGGAGACGGTGGCGTTTCCCCCCACCTCTGACGGGGTAAAGGTGAGCGTGCCAGTAGCTGGGTCCACGGCGGGCTGGGCGCTAAAGATGGCATTGTTGGAATTGGTGACGATGAACGTGAGCGTCTGCGTCACTTCGGGGTCGCCATCATTGATATTGGTGGCCCAGCCAGCAATGCTCTGTGGCCCACTAAGGGCGAGCGCGCTTTGGTCCGCCCCTTTGGTAAAGCTCGGCGTATCATCCAAAGCATTCACCGTGAGCGTAAAGCTCCGAGTTTCTGCCGAGAGGCTGTCGGTGATCGTGATGACGGCACTGCCGTTCCGGTTCAAGGCTGGGGTCACCGTCACGGTGCGGCTTCCCCCGCTGCCGCCAAAGACGATGTTCGCATTCGGCACCAGCGTTGTGTTACTGGAAGTGCCGGTGAGCGTGCCCACCTGACCCACAGTGAAGTCGAGCGGGCCTGTGTCTGTGTCTTCATCAATGGTCTGATTCCCAATGGGGCTAATGTCATCCAAAGCATTCACCGTGAGCGTAAAGCTCCGGGTTTCTGTGGAGAGGCTGTCGGTAATGGTGATGACAGCGCTGCCACTCTGATTCGGGGCCGGGGTCACCGTCACGGTGCGGCTGGTCACGCTGCCGCCAAAGACGATGTTCGCATTTGGCACCAGCGTTGTGTTACTGGAGGTGCCGGTGAGGGTGCCTATCTGACCCACTGTGAAGGTGATCGGGCCTGCTACTGCGTCTTCATTGATTGTCGCATTCGCAATAGGACCAATCTGCGCCTCATACGCGCCGATGTCTGCCGTCCCAACTAGGGGGAAGCCACGTTGGTCAGTTCTCAGAGTGCTGGCGGCCGCATTCCGGGCGGGACTGCCAGAGAGCAGGGCCATCGTCTGCGTGGGGCCGCCTCGGTTGCTCAGTGGGGCAAGCTGGGGATCCGCCACGATGACGGTCGCTCCTGCGGTGAGATCGGAATTCGCCACATTGCTGAGGATATTCACTCCAGAAACAGTGATCACATTGCCTCCATTAAAGAGATCCGGCCCATCGAGCGCCGTATTCCCGGCCACGATGCTGTTCTGCAAGGTCATCTTGCTCCTGTTACGGATGCCGCCTCCATTACCATTAAAACCAGATGTACCCAAGCCTTGCCCAGCAGCATTGGCAGCCACGGTGGATGATGAAAGAGTCAAGATGCCATCATTCAAGATGCCCCCACCATCACCGCCATCATCGCCGTCCACGGTCGCATTGCCAGCGCTGTTGCCGCTCAGGGTGGAGGAGACGATCGTCAGCGTACCATCGTTCCTGATCCCACCACCGCTGGCACCGCCATTGGTGTTGTGGCCTGCCTGGTTGCCGCTGAGTGTGGAGGAGGCTAGCAACATCAGACCTCCGTTAAAGATGCCACCGCCACCGTCGCCGATACCGCCATTGGCTGCCCGATTTCCACTGAGCGTGCAGGCCATCAGGGTGGCGGCACCACGATTGAGGACGCCCCCACCCTCCTGTCTTCCCACGGTCGCCAGGCCATTGATCACCCTCAGCGAGTGCATGGCGAGAGTGGCCGTGGCGGGGATGCTAAAGACGCGGCTGGCGTTGTTCCCGGAGATCGTGACCGGGCCGGAGAGGTTGGAGGCGTCGATGAAAACGCTGCCAGCCGCAGGGATGGTGAGTTCCGTGCCGCCCAGCGTCACGGTTCCCGTCGGGAAAGTGGCTGAGTTAAAGACAATGCGAGCTCCCGGCTGCGAGACAGCGCTGGCCAGCACGGTGCGCAAGGTTCCCGGCGCAGCGGCGGCATCGCCTGTGGCCGTCACCGTGAACAGCGGCCCGGCCTCCACGGCTCCAATGTCGAGCTGAGCTGTGGCATTGGCATCTCCATCCACAAAACGGGAAAAGCCGCGGACATCGGTGCCACCAGGATTCGTGGTGCCAGCGGCATCAATGACCGGCGAACCGACGAGCGGGTGTACCGTCGGCATCGGCCCACCGAAGAAGCCCAGCGGGCTGAGCTTCGGGTCCAGCGGTGCCGCACTTGTCCCAGCCAGGGGACCCGTGGGAAACTGCGTGGTGGCTCCGGCATTGCTGCCGATGAAATTGGAGCCGCTGGCATTCACCGTGCCACCGACCGGTGCGATGTCTCCCGTCACTCCACCTGCCCCCAGATTCCCGGCGATGATGCAGCCCGAAACCGTGGCCGTGGCGGTGGATCGCACCAGGAGTCCGCTGTTCGCCGAATTGCCCCGATTGCCGGTGATGGTGCAATTTTGCAGAGTGACGCTGCCACTACCCACATCAATCATACTCTGGTTCGCCGCCTGATTGCCCACAAAAGTGCAGTTCGAGAGTGTGACGATGGCATTGCTTAAAGAATCGACCGCAGATCCGTCGTTGGAGCTGTTTTGGGTGAAGGTGCAGCGAGTGATGTTGATCGTCCCGAAGCGCAGGAAAAGGGCACCGCCACTATTCGGGGCGGAGTTATCGGCAAAAAGACAATCTTCGGCCACTCCCCCGGAGGATTGGTCAATGGCCCCGCCTCCGTTCTCACTGCTGTTGCCCCGGAATATACAGCGAGAGAGGGAAATCGTACCTGTACTTCGAATCGACCCTCCGCGCTCAGCCCCAGTGACTTTTCCCCGAGCGAGCGTGAGATTCCGCAGGCTGAGGTTTGTTGCAGCTCCAGAGCTTTGAAAATGCCTGGAAGTCAGGTTCGCATCCAGGGTGATGCCGTCAGGCAGCGCGGTGGCATCAACCTTGAGGGTTGAACCGCTGAGGAAATACTGTGTGGTCAGAAGAATGGTCCTGCCATTGAGAAGGCGGGAAAAGCCGATGCTCCCTGTTCCATTAGCCACGTCAGTGATGGCCTGAGTGAGCGTTCCTGGGCCGGAAGAGTCTTCACTCACCACGAGAAAACGGGTCAGCCCCCCGGCGCTGGGGCCGCCAAGATCATCCACATCGGTTTCGCTCAGAGTGCTGCTCCAATACGCGACGCTATTGCAGGAAAGGGCTGAGGAGCGGCCCTGGAAATCCGCAAAGAGCAGGACGCTGCCTTGCTGGGAGTAGCGCCCGTTCAAGGCCTCCCCCGTGTTTTCAAAGACCATCACGCCATCGATGTAGCCACGCACGGTGAGCGGACCGCCTGCGCCATTGTTGCCACAGGTGATGGCCAGCCGGGTCCATTTGCCGACCGTGACCTGCGGGAGAGGGCCTGAGATGGCATTGGTCAGGCCGCTGAACTCGAGAGCACCCGTACTGCTGAGATTGACATCGGCCGTGTCGGCATTCGTCGTCGAGGTCTGCAAGAGAGCCGTGAAAGCAGGCAGGGAGGTCAGCTTCACATCCATGACCACGCTCCACTGGTTCACCCGGCTGGCAGCTCCACCGCCATTGATGGTGGATGAGGTCGGCAGGCTGAGGTTTTGATTGGCCGCAGTCAGAGCAGGCACCGCCAGCGCCCGGGCCGAGTGGGTGGCGATGCTCTCATCCGCGTAGGTGGCCGTGAAATTCGTGGCAGACATCGCCGAGCGTCCTGAAAAATCATTGTTCAGGGTATTGTTGTCGAACTGCCAGAGGCCTAACGGCTCAGGGAACTGGGCAGAAGCCAGCGAGACCGTGAACAGCAGGAGAGTGGTGGTGAGGAAGCGACGAGGGCAGATCTTCATGGAGTGGGAGTTGAGCAGATATCGAGCCGTGAACGGAATAGCCTACGGATGCTGCCCGAGAACCGAGACATCCAAAGCAACAATCCTGTGACGACCGGATCAACTGCCCTTCCTATCCCGAAAAAAATCCAAGCGTTACCAAGAATCTCGGAAACCAGCCGGGTTGGGCGTTTGCTCCGCAAGCGCCGTTCTTTGAAGGTCGAGGGCTCCGGGGATGTCGTGGGATAGGGGGTGCATCGTGGGCGTCATGCGGCGGCTGGGGACCAGCCGCCCTACCTCCAAACGCCCTACCGGGCACCGTCCTACCTGCCGCCAATCACCAAGCCACTCGAGGTCCAACGCATCTGATGTGGCCAGTCATCAGGCGTGGCGCATAGATTTTGCCGCACGGGGTTGTGCCGGATGTAGTGATGTTTGGCGTTCTCTTCCTGATCATTCCGCAGTCGATGGTCGAAGAATCCATCCTGCCATTCGATGCCCAGGGTGCGGGCGGTGTAGCGTTTCCAGTGCTTGAAAAGATCCGCCATCGCTGCCGTGCGTGGGAAGCTGAGGATGGCGTGGAAATGATCCGGCATGAGCAGCATCAGCGTGAGGTGCCACTTGTGCTGATCATGGTAAAAGCGTGCCGCATCCAGCAGACCGGCGGCGGTTTCAGGCAGGGTGAGTTGTTCGCGTCCCCGCTCCGCACAATTCACCGTGATGAAGAAAGGAGAGCCATCTGCCACCCAATGCGGCACATCATGATGCAGGCGTTGGCGATTCGGGAGATCGGCGTCAGGCATGGGAGAGCTTGAGGTAGGGCGCTTGCTCCCGCAAGCGCCGTTCTTCGGAGTTCCAGGGCTCCGAGGATGCCGTGGGATGGGCGGAGATCGTGGGCCTCACGCAGCGGCTGGGGGACCAGCCGCCCTACCTGCCACCCGTCCTACCGGGCACGACCGCCGGGTAGGGCGCTTGCTCCGCAAGCGCCGTTCTTTGAAGGTCGAGGGCTCCAAGGATTGTCGTGGGATGGGGGGCATCGTGGGCGTCACGAGGCGGCTGGGGGACCAGCCGCCCTACCTCCAAACGCCCTACCTGCGCTACGGCACCCCGAGCACCACACGCCCGCTGAGCTTTGGCGAGGTGGAGATCTTCGGCGTAGCCGTCGGCAGGAGGAAGAAGCCGTAGCCCTGGGTGGTCGCGCCGATTTTTACGATCTGTCCCTCGAATGGTGCCGGGCGGTTCAGGGCGGTGGTGGCTCCGTTGATCTGGAAGCTGCCGGTGAAGCTTCCTTTCGCGGCGTCCAGCGTGGTGAGCTTCGCGGAGTTTGTCAGCGGCAAAGTGAGCGTTCCCTTGTTCGTCAGGCCCGTGGCGCTCGGATTGCTGATGTAGAGTCGCTGCGCGAACTCCGGCGCGAGGCCGCCGAGAGTGAAGTCGAGCTTGGCGTTCGGGTTTGGGGCGGTGCCCAGACCCATCACACGCTCGCCTTTGGCCGGGGCGACATACGGGCTGCCTTCGACGGCGACGTTCAGTGGGCCAAAGCCGGCCTGATAAACGGTGTCGGTGCTCCTCGGAAGTGGGCCGGGTTTATACCAACTCAGGGTGGCTCCGAGCGTGTTGTTCGCCACCGGGTTTCCTGGCGTGATCTGCATGGGGCCGACGAGGCTGCCGCGCTTGGTGTAGAGCAGGTTGAAGAGTGTGAGCTGGCCTTCAGGGCCTACAAAGCCCGCATCGGTGATGCCGCTGCCATCGGGCAGCTTGCCAGCCGTCTTTACCGAACCATCGGCAGCCACGCTGAGCGTGGCGAAGCCGTAGCCGCGTGGTGCGGTGCCGACATTGGCGGGATCGAGCCTAGCTGTGTAGGTGGCGGCGTAGGCGGTGGCAGGGCGGGTTTTGCTCCAGCTATTCCGCCAGGCGGTGGCGAGCAGGGTGGTGCCATTCGGATGGATCAAAGTGAGCCGTGCAAGCTGCTCCAGGGCAAACACTTCGATGTAGGCGGTGAGCGGTGTTTTGTCGGCCATCGTCATGCCGGAGAGGTTGGCGCGCAGGATCACATCCCCAGTGCCCGCGCTGAGGAGAAGTTGCTTGGTGAAGCTCAGCTTCGCGCGGGCACCGAGGGTGATCGAGCCGCTGCATAGGCCATCCGCCGTGGTGGTGAGGTCAAAGCGGCCGCCGAGGTTGTCATTCAGCGGTGAGCGCTCCAGCGGTCCAGCGAAGACGCCGACGGCACTGGCGGGCACCACATTCACCATCAGTGTCGCTGTGGCGCTGTCGCTGCTTTTGGGGTTGCTGGCCTTGATGGTCAAAGGATAGCCGAGGGGCTTCGTCGAGGCCGTGGGACGGCCGGAGATGATGCCGGTGAGCTTGTCCCAGGTCATGCCGGGCGGCAGTCCGCCGACGGTGAAGGCCGTCACCGGCGCTCCGACCACGCTGGCGATGGGGATTTGATAAAAGTAGGCCTGGCCGATGACCGCAGGCGGCAGACTCAGAGGCTTCACGATCTGTGGCGCGGCATTGCTGACAGTGAGTTGTGTCGGCGCACCACCGGTGAAGGTGCCGGCAAGTCCAGTGACCGTGCAGGTGTAGAGGCCGGCATGTTCCGCCGCCGCAGGTTTGATGACAAAACTCTTCGCGTTGAAAGCGGTGCCGCCGCCGTTCTTCAGCCAGGCATAGGTGATGCCATTGCCTGCGGCATTCACCGTCGCGGTGAAGCTGGCCGTCGGGCTGGCGAGCAGGTTCACGGTCTTCGGTGTCATGTCCACCACGCCGAGCTCGGCGGGGTCGCTTGTCGCGGAGTTGGCGCCGGACTTCACCACGCAGCGATAGGTTCCGGCATGGGTCAGCGCGGCTTTGGGGATGAGGTAGCTGGTCTTCGTGGCACCGCTGATGTTCTTGCCATTCAGCGTCCACTGGTAGGTCAGCGTGCCGGGACCGGCAGCGACGACGCTCAGCGTGTGGCTGCTGCCCAGAGCGAGCATCGCGCTCGATGGGCCGCGCTTCACCGTCACGGGCGCGCCATCCACGATGAGGCTCGCAGGCTGGCTGGTGGCGGCGAAGGTGCCGAGCACCACGCTGGTCAGCGTCAGTGTGCCGGGCGCAGCGGCCTCGCTGAGCAGCACGTCATACACGCCTTCATCGCCCTCTTGAGCATTGGCGAAGTTCAAGGCCGCAGCCGTGGTGCCATTCGGCGTGCCGTTCTTCCGCCACGCATAGGCCACGCCACCACTGAGGTTGGTCACGGCGATGGCAAAGTTGGCCGGGGCATTGCTGGCCACGCTCTGGGGCTGAGACTGCGCGGTGATCGTCGGCACCTGCACGATCTTGATGCCACCGGGGTTGAGCGCACCGTTCAGCGTGCAGTTCCGCTGCGGGTTCAGCGGACCTTTGGTCAGCATCAGCGTGTTCGTCGTCGTGCTGTTAAACACGGCGCGATCAAACACCACCGTGCCACCTGCCTCCACATCCCGCACCGCCTCGCGCAGAGACACACCGTTGCCGAGGGCACCGGGCACATCGAGTTCATCCGCCGGTGTGGTGACGATGATGACCGTGCCTTCCACCGCGCCGATGTCCAGGCGCACACCGACGGGTCTGGGGAAGCCGCGTTGATCCGTGGTGAGCGCGGGGTTCAGCACGCTGGCTTGATCGAGAGCCGGGCTCCCGGGCAGCAGCGGCATCGTTGGCGTGGGGCCGCCGTAGTTGCCCAGCACGTTGAGCAAAGGATCAGCGTTGAGCGCGGTAGGGCCGCTGTCAGTGGCGGTGTTGCCGCTGTTGACGTGCGACCTCACGATATTGACGCCCACGCGGGTCACCGTGGCGGAGCCGAAGGGCGTGGAGCCGGAGTTGCTGATGTCCGCGCCGCTCGGGGCCGTGTTCTGCGCGACGATGCAGTTCGCTAGGGTCACGGCACCGTAGCTGTTGCCGATGCCGCCGCCCGAGACGGTGGCCGAGTTGAGCGCCAGGGTGCAGTGGGTGAGGGCCAGCACACCGCCGGCCTGGTTGAACACACCACCGCCAATCTGGCCGGCATTAGCAGTGAAGGTGCAGTTCGTCAGGCTGGCCGTGCCGCTCGTGTGGAGCGCACCGCCGCTGCTGGTGGCGGTGTTGTCGGAGAAGGTGCAGCCCTGGGCCGTCAGGCCAGTGCCGACGCTGTAGATAGCTCCGCCCGTCGAGTTGGCGGCGTTCCCGGTGAAGGCACAGCGACTCAGCGTCAGCACACCGCCGTTGTTGAAGATCGCACCGCCGACGTTGGTCGAGTGACCGCTGAGGGTGCAGCCGTCCAGCGTCAGCGTGGCACCGGTGTTGTTGTAAATCGCGCCGCCAGCGCCGTTGAGGCTGCCCCCCGCGCCCGCGCCATTGATGAGGGTCAGGTTTTTCAAGGTGACCGTGCTCCCCGTGGCCACGGTGAAGAGCCGCACGGTGCCGCCGCCGGAGATGGTGAAGCCATTGCTCAAGCCGCTCGCGTCGATGGTCACGCCACCGGCATCATTGATGAGCAACTGCGTGAGCAGCGTGAGGGTCTGCGTGTTCGTCAGCGTGATCGTGTCCGGGCCGGGATGTGTAGCGGCATTGGCCAGGGCCTGGCGCAGGGAGAAGGGGCCGCTGTCGCTGGCGTTGTTCACGCTGAGGTCGAACACGGTTTGGTTGATCGTGTTCGAGGTGCTGGCCAGCAGGCGGACATCGCCATTGTAGGTGGCGGTGATGGTGTGGGTGCCTGCGGCCAGGGTGCTGGTGGCGAGGGTGGCGATGCCGCTGGCGTTCAGGGCCACGGGGCTGCCGAGCGCGTTGCCATCAGCTCTGAAGGTGACGGTGCCGGTGGGCGTGATCGTCTGCGGGTCCAATTCATTCACCGTGGCGGTGAAGGTGACGCTCTGGTCGAAGACGGAGGGATTCTCCGAACTCGTCACGGTCACCGTGCTGCCCTGGGCCTCATACGCGCCGAGGTCCGCCGTGCCGACGATGGGGAAGCCGCGCTGGTCGGTGGCGGAGGTGCCGCCAGTCGCGGCTCCGAGCGCGGGGCTCCCGGGCAGCAGCGCCATGGTCTGGGTGGGGCCGCCGTTGCTGGCCAGGAGGGCTATCTTGGGGTCGGCAGCGATGATCGGTCCGAGAATAATACCATTGTTATCTAGCGTCTGGACGATGTTCTGGCCTTGGCAATTGACGGTGCCGTAATTGACAAAATCCGCCAATGGTCCGTCGTAGCCTTGTCCGGCAACGATGCTGTTTTTCAGCCTCAGTATGGAATCGTAATTATTGAGAATTCCGGGATGGTTGACATCGAAATAGCGTGCGAGCAGAGTGCACTGCGTCAGCGCCAGCAGGCCACTGTTGTAGATCTCACCGCCACTGATGGAGGCGGAATTGCCTGAGAGCGAGCATCGCGTCAGAGACATCGTGCCATCGTGGTAGATCGCGCCGCCCAGGGTGGCGCTGTTGTCGGAGAGCGTGCACTGCACCAGCGACATCTTGCCACCCTCGTTGCAGACCGCGCCGCCGGAATAGGCGGTATTGTCGGAGAGCGTGCACTGCGCCAGCGACATGTTTCCGCCCTTGTTGTAGATCGCGCCGCCGTTGTCACTGGAGGAATGGCCGGAGAGCTTACACTGCATCAGCGACATCGTGCCGCGATTGTTGTAAATGGCGCCGCCATCAGGCGTGGAAGCAGTGCTTTTTCCCCTGATGAGGGTGATCCCCAAAAGGGCAACCGTGGCGTCAGGCTGGATTTCTAGGACCCGTTGGTTGGTGACGGCTCCGTTGGCATCTAGGGTGAGGCCAAAGGGGAGAGATGAACCGTCGATAAAAAGTCCGTTGGTTCCGCCGGGAACGCTGAGCTGACCGCCAGAGAGAGTGAGGGTCTGACCGCTGAGAGACGAGTCCAATCGGATGACCTTACCTGTTGTATTGGCAGAACTTGCCATCTCGTTGCGCAGTTCGGTTTCGTTAGTGACAGTGACGACTTGGCCAAGTTTGACCGCCCCGATGGTTGGCGGTCCAGTAAGGGTGAAGCCGCGCTGGTCCGTGCGGGTGTCACTTCCTGAAAGAACCGCAGGCGAGCTGGGGAGCGGATGCATGGTAGTAGTTGAGAGGTTGTGGTCAGAAAAATTCCGCCGCCTTCGTTCATGGCAGCGTTTCCAGAGACGGTGCACTGCGCCATCGTCAGAATGGAGTTATTGTGGTAAATCGCTCCGCCAAAGACACCGCTATTGCCGCTGAGGGTGCACTCCATCAGCGTTGTGGGTCCATCTGTAAAAATCGCTCCGCCGTAGTAGCCGTCATTGCCGGAGAGTGTGCACCGCGTCAATGTCATCGGGCCGCTAGTGGAGAATATCGCACCGCTGAACTCGGATGAATTGCCGGAGACTGTGCATTGCGTCAGTGTCACCGAGCCGCCCGTGGAGAAAATTGCGCCGCCGGAATCGGATGAATTGTCGGAGAGTGTGCATCGCGTCAGCCTCAGCATACCGCCGTCGTTAAAGATTGCGCCGCCAAAACCTTCACTCAAAGCGTTTGTGACCTTTCCGCCCCTTAAAGTGAGTCCGCGAAGTTCAAGAGATTTGCCCCCGCCTAGGTGGAAATGTCGCGAGGCTTCGTTCCCGTCCACAGTGATCCCACCCGGGAGGCCGCTGGCGTCGATGATGAGGGAAGCGGGGATTTCCATATCACCATCCCCATGAGTTAGCCTGATGGTTTGCCCAGAAAGAATAGGGGAGAAGGCAATGAGGCTGCCTGTGGAATACTTCACGGCCTCGCGCAGGGAAACCCCCTGACCGCCGCCAGCGGAAGAGTCGAGCGAGCCATTGTCCTCATCCGCCACGGTGGAGACGAAGGTGGTTTTGCTAAAGTCTTCCCAGGTGGTGGTGACGAAGAGGACATCCCAAGAAACGGGAGCGCCTCCGCTGCTGACGATGCCCACGGCAGTGCTCCAGTGGGTGCCTGTGTAAGCACGTTCAACGACTGGGACTTGGCTGACCTCGGACGCATTAATGTCAGGGTTCACCCACAGGGCGATATTTTCGGTGGCATAGTTGATCCGCACCACAAGCCTGTAAACAGTGTTGGGCGCGATATCCGGGAACGTCGTGGAGTCGGTGCTACCGACACCTATCTCATTGATGCCGAACTTCGGCTGACCGGCGCGCTTACCAAAGAAGAGCCTCTCCTCACCGAAATCCAAAGAACTGAGCCCGAAGGAATCTGGCACTGTGGTCCCGGTTGAAAACACGACGTGGTAATACACGCTTTTTTCAACATGCAATTTGCTCACTGCACCATCGCCTTCGGAGGTGCCGTCGTATTCACGCTTCGCGCTGCTGTTATGAGTGACTAGCCTCTTCGCTGCGACGATGGGGGCATTGGCGACATTGTCCCAGGTAGATGCCGTTCCCGTGTGGCCAGTGGGAGTGAAGTTCTGGTAGTCCCACAACGAGCCGCCCGCACGACCAGCGATGGGGCCATCCGGGTATTCAAAAAACTCCAAGCCGATGACCTCTGCGGTAGTAGGAAGCGAGAGCGCGAGAAAAGCGCAGGCGTGGAGAACGAAGGTCTTCATGATGTAAGAGTGGGAGCCGAAGCAGCCATCGAGCCGAAACCGGGAGAGCCTCCGCATGATGCCCGAGAACCAGGACAGCGGAAGCAACAAACCACAAAGAGCCAAAAAAGGCACGTTTGCGATCCCGGGACGAAGCCAAACGTGCCCCCCTTTTAAGACATCCCATCGCCCGCGCCCCAGGGCTCGAGCTGGCGGAGTTTCTTCACCTCCAGAGCGCGATAGCAATCCGGCAGATCGAAGTGCTCCAGCACGCCAAACGGCATCGCGGCATAGGGCCACTGGTAGTCCTCATGAATGGCGATCTCGTGGAAGGAACTGAGCGCGTTTTTCAGCGTCACCTGCTGCACCTCGGCGCTGAGCACCGCCGCCAAAGCGGCAGGAAGTGCGCCCCAGCCTTTCCCAGCCAGATGAATCTCCGTGTGCCCTGCTGCCACGAGAAGCTGGATCACGCGCAACACATCGTAAGTCCGCTGACCGAGCAGCGGCTGGCCGAGCATCAGCCCATACGCCGCGTAGAAATAGTGGCTACCGTAAGGCCGCAGGAACTGGTTCACCCCGCAGGTATCCGGCTGCGACTCGCCAATGCCACGAACATCGCAGGCAAAGAACGCCGCATCCGGTGCCGCAGCGATCAACTCCTTCACCAGCGTCTCATCCCGAAGCTCCGCATCCGCCGAGCGATGCGAGACATAGAGCACGGCCTTCTTTGACCCACGCGGCAGACGCGAAGTCAGCGCCTCATCACTCAAGCGCGTGACCAGCGCATGAACCTCCGGCGAAGTCTCCACCGCATAGGTGCAGTAGTCCTTCGTCGGATACTGCCGCCCCCCGGCACTGCGCAGGATGCGGTAATCCGGTGCCGACTTCGGCAGTGTCGACAGCTTCAAAACCTCGCGCAGGGCCTTCACCAAGGCCGCGCCCTGCAAAGCACCACGCTTCGCCGCCAATGCCTCCGCCTTTTCACGCGTGTAGGCCATCAGCATCTTTGAGCCAAGCCGCGCCACCTGACCATCCGGCGTGCATTGCAGATCCACATCGGTCTCGATCTTCATTACCGGTTCCGTCGCTGCTACGGCGATGCCCGTGACCTTGCCAAAGAAGCGATACATCGCCTCGCGGTTCGCCTGCGTGTAGCCGTGCGGGTCCGGGCCGATATGGAGCTGGATGTTCTCCGGCTTGCCGAGCAGCGTGTAGAGCTTCTTGAGCCGATCATAAGTCTCCGCCGAGCCGCGAGCATCAAAGTAGTCCTTCTCCTGCGCCATGATGATCACCGGCTTCGGGGCCATGGCCGCCAGGAAGTCACAGTGATCCAAATCCGCCGCCAAAACGCCCGGCGGGCATTGCTCGTTGTCCTGAGGCAGCTCGTTTTCGGCATCCCGACGGAAGGTGGTCACGAAACACGATGGCGCACCCATGGTGAAGCGCGGCTCCAATCCACAGAGCCAGGTCGTCTGCGTGCCACCGCCTGAGTTTCCCGTCACGCCGAGGTGCTGCGGATCGATCTCCGACCTCGTCAGCAGGTAATCCAGCGCCCGCATGGCGTCCCAGGCGAACCACGCACCCAGCACCTCACCCACGAGCACCTGATGATTGCCCATCTGGTTGTGCTCCGAAACACCTCCCCCAAGTCGGGAGCCGAGCTTCTCATTCAAGTATTGGAATCGCTCCCCCTGCCCTGGCGGATCAATGATGAAACAGGCCATGCCCTGCCGAGCCAACCCTTGCGCGAAGCTCTGATAAGCCTCCGCCGCCTTGCCATTCAGCGAGTGCCCACAGACCCCGATCACTCCCGGCACCGGCTTTGCAGCCTTCGGCAGATACAAGTTCCCCGTCACCAGATAGCCCGGGCGACTCTCGAAGATCACGTTTTCGATCCGATAGCCCTCACGCTCCAGCTTCTTCGTCACCTTCGCCTTCAGCTGCGTCTTCTCCGGCATCGGCCCGAAGCATTCGCGGATGCGCTCCTGCACCGACTTCACATAAGCCTCCGCATCCGCCTTCGTCTTCAAAGCCTCACGTTTCTTATTCCCCCGCGCCTCCGCCGCCCGTACCTCCGTCACCAGCCAGTCCTGCATCATGCGCGGAAAGCGATTCAGCGCTGGCAATGCCGCAGTCGCCTCCTTTTTGACCACCCCATCCGCCGCTGAAGCCACCGAGCCCTGAGCCTGCGGAAACAAAGCCCCGCCCAGCGCGCTGAGGCTCATAGTTTGCAGAAAATCACGACGATGAGAAAGCGATGGCGGGTTCATGGGTCTGATGAATACCCAAGCCCTCAGATCATTCTTTCCCCCTTACGCGAGGATGCCCTTCACCACGTCGCCATACACATCCGTGAGCCGGAAATCGCGACCGGCATAGCGATAGGTTAGCTGCTCGTGATCGAGACCGAGCTGATGCAGGATGGTGGCGTGCAGATCGTGGACGTGGACTTTGTTTTCCTCGGCGTTCATGCCGAGTTCGTCGGAGGTGCCGTAAGCGAGGCCGCCTTTGATGCCACCACCGGCGAGAAGCGTGCTGAAAGCGGTGTGATGATGATCACGACCTCGCTTCATGGGATCGGTCTTCTTGTTCTTGTCCTGATTTTCCTGTGCGTAAGGCGTGCGGCCAAACTCGCCGGTCCAGACGACGAGTGTGTCGTCGAGCAGGCCGCGTTGCTTGAGGTCGCTGATGAGCGCGGCGGAGGCGCGGTCGCTGTCGGCGCAGAGTTCGGGGTGGCGCTTGTAGTGGTCGCTGTGCGTGTCCCAGGGCTGGTTGTTGCTGCTGGTGTAATAGACGCTGATGTAGCGCACGCCGGACTCGGCAAGGCGGCGTGCGAGCAGGCAGGAGCGGCCAAACGGTGTGTCGCCATACAGCTCGCGCATCTTCGGAGATTCGCGACTGATGTCGAAGGCATCCGTGGCGGCACTTTGCATGCGATAGGCGGTCTCCATGGCCTTGATCTGACCTTCCAGCGCGTGGTCGTTCTCACGCTTCGCGGCATGGAGATGGTTCAGCTTTTGAATGAGATCGATCTGCCGCCGCTGCTGTGCTGGAGCGAGCACGGAGTTGCGCACGTTGGCGACGAGTTTATCGACGCTCATGTCGGAGGTGATGACGCCCGTGGCCTGATACTCGGCGGGCAAGAACGAATTGCTCCACAGTGCGGGTCCGACCACGATGTTTGGCGTGGGCCGCAGCACGACGAAGCCGGGCAGGTTCTCGTTTTCGCTGCCCAGTCCATACAGCACCCACGAGCCCAGCGAGGGCCTGATCGGCTGGATGTTGCCCGTGTTCATCATGAGTAGCGCGGGCTCATGATTCGGCACGTTCGTGTGCATGGATCGGATGACGCAACAATCATCCATGATGCTGCCGAGCGCTGGCAGGCTCTCGCTCACTTCAATCCCGCTCTGTCCGCGTTTTTCAAATCGCAGCGGCGACGACATGAAGCCGCTCGTCTTCGGCGCTTTGTAGAGCTTCCCCGACGGTTGCTGGCCCTCGTATTTCTTTAGCGCCGGTTTTGGATCAAACGTGTCGATGTGCGACGGCGCCCCGTTCATGAAGAGGAAGATCACGCGCTTTGCCTTCGGCGTGACCTGCTGCTTCGGAGCAGCGCCGAGCATTCCGGCGAGACCAATCGCGCCAAAGCCTGCTGACAGCCGGTGAAGGGCATCGCGACGCGTCATCTGGTCTGGCATCTCTTTAGTCCACATAGAGCATTTCGTTGGTGGCCAGCAGGGCTTGCGCGAGTTGCTCCCAAGCAGGGCTGTTCATCACGAAAAGCTTCTGCGTGGGCGTGGTGCTGCTGCTTCGACGGGCGGCGTGCACGTTTGCATCCGGGTAGTCGAAGAGCATGAGCGTCTTGTTCAGCTCGCGGCGGCTGACCTGGGAGTAGATTGTGCGCTTGTGATGCGTGGGAGAGTCGAGGCTCAGTGACGGGCCGCCTTCCAGCGTGAGCGTGCCTGCGGTGGCCATGATGGCATCGCGCCACGATTCGATGCCGAGCTGGCGGCGGTTCATGCGCCAGAAATAATCATTTGCTTCATCGATCTCCAAGGAGGGGCGGTTTGTAACCGCCCTCGGCGCTTGAAAAGCGCCGCTCCTTGAGGTCTGGCGATAGGTGGCCGACGTGACCAGCTCGCGCACTAGGCGCTTCAATGACCAGCCGTTCTGCATGAAGCGCATGGCGAGATCATCGAGCAGTTCGGGATGCGTGGGTTTGTCACCCATCGCGCCGAAGTTGCTCGTGGTGCGTGCCAGGGGCTTGCCGAAGAGCAGATCCCACACGCGATTCACCATGACGCGGGCCGTGAGCGGATTGGCGGGATCGGTGATATGGCGGGCCAACTCTGCGCGACCACTGCCTTGCTGAAACTCCACCGGCTCGCCTTTGCTCAAAACTTGAAGCCAGCCACGCGGCACCGTCTTACCTGGTGTCTCAACATCACCTCGGTCATAAATGGGCAGATCGTGCGGATTGAGGTCGCGCACAATGTGCACGGTCCCAGGGTCCATCTTGTCGGCCAAAGTTTTGCCGTCCTCGTCTTTGCCATCGGGTCTGAGGTTCACCATTTGCACGGAGGCGAAGACGCCAGCCATGGCATAGTAGTCACGCGCCGTGATCGGATCGAATTTGTGATCGTGGCAGCGTGCGCAGGCCACCGTGAGACCGACAAAGGTCTGCGAAACGGTGTCCACCTGCTCTGACCACTCCTCCGCCTGCACATCGAGCCGACCACGAGCATAGAGCTTGTGACCAAGGCCGAGAAAGCCCAGCGCGGCGAGGTCGGCCTTGTTTTGTGGCTCGATC
>JAGKWZ010000351.1 GCA_021151605.1 Verrucomicrobiaceae bacterium | reverse complement strand
GGAAAAGCTGGTGGCGGCCGAAGCGGCGGCACGTACCGAGACGGAGGTCTTGCGGCGGCAGTTGGCTGCGGCCGAAGCGAAAGGGGCGGAAATCGAGCGTCAGGCTGAGAGCGGGCGGAGAGAGTTGGCTGAGGTTCGTCAGGTGATGGCCAAAGCGGGGGAGGAGGCGGCAATCCTGCGCGGCCGGTTGGAGGCGATGGAGACGCAGAATGCCGCGCTGTTGGCGAGGTTGGCCCCTGCCTGATCTTGATGGGCTGATGTTCAGCTTTGATGGGGCTGGTGCAGGCTATGGGCAGAGGGGTTGCAGCCAGAGCACCTCTTGCTCCAGGGCGAGCCCTTTTGTTTGCATGGTATTCATGAGAGGGAGGAGTGTATTGGCGGCAGGCTGTGAGGCGAGTCTGCGCTTGGCATTGTGGAAATCCTCCAGATTCTTTGGCCGGTTCCAGATGTCCGGGTTGCCGTAGGTTGTCAGTAGACTTTCCCAGTCGGACATAAGCCAGAACTGGCAAGGGCTTTGGCAGTGTTCCAGCAAGCGGGCGTAATTGAGCAGGCCAACGCCATCGTAGTCGGGAAAAAGGATGACTTCCGGTGCTCTCTGCCGAGTCTGGAGCCATTTCAGAAGAAGACCATGCAACTGGCCTTGATACAGGCAGACGGATGCTTCCGTGCCTTTTGGGAGCCAATCCATCCGATCAAACATGGCCTGGTTCTCCACCAGCCATAAAGGGCTGGCTGTTTGCCAGGCGTCGCTTGCGTGTATTGCGATGGCTCCCGCACCGCTTTGCTGTGTTTGCCGAGAGAGATCCAGAGACTGTCCGTCAGTGCTTGCCCAACAGACTTGGTTGCCGGTGGCCTTGAGTAAAAGATAGTGTATCTCATGGTGGTGAGAGCCGCGTTTGCTATCTCTGGTGGTAGCGATGTTGATGGCTCTGGGTGGAAGTTCGGTTTCCAGGTCCGTTGCTTCGTGCGGCCGCCAGGTTGTCAGGTGCAGCATCAGGCTATCCCGGTCCTTGATGACATAACGTGTGCCTCGTCCTTCTCTGACTTGTTCAATGATTCCGGTCTGCTGGCGAAAGCTGTTGAGAGCCTGCTTTTCTTTCTCGGTGAAGTGGCTGGAGGGCAGCATGCCGGCTGAATGGCTAAGCTTTTCCAAGGCTGATGCTAATGGGCGACTCATCCTGCGCGTGCCCCCGCTTCAAGGTGCTCCAATAGTTGCCAATGCTTCTTGCTGATCTGGTTCTTCCCGTTGAGCGTCGTAATCGGGATGCAGTAGCGTGCCGTGATGAGCGGCGCTGGAGAAGCGAGGATTAATGAGAAACCGAATCCGTCAGCGGTATCAATCAAGCTGCGCTGGTTGGCGGGGTCGAGTGCCAAGGCCTCGTCGAGATAGCAGACGGCTCGTACACGATGGCGTGGGTCCAGCATGAGATGCAGCATGGCCAGGCCGGTGATCAGCTTGGCCATCAATACCGTGCCGTTCGAGGCGGCTTTATCCATTTCCTTGAATGATTCTGGCTTGCGGTCCTTCTTGCCGACCTCGAACTCCAGCTCAAAGAAGTGCTCCACACGCAGTCCGCCAAACTTTTCACCCGCCTCTATCAGGCGCTCTTTGGCCAGATTGATGGAGCGGTCATCCAGAATGCTGGTTTGATCAAAAAGGGCATAGGTTCCTTGTTGGTCTACGGTTTCGGCCGTTGCAATCAGTTGTTCCATGGCGCCCACCAGCATGGGGTCGTTAATGGCGTTGATCCTGAAAACGGCCAGGTCGGACAGCTTGCGTTGCCCGATAAGGCGGTTGAACTCATATATCCGGTTTTTGAACGTGTCCAGGTTTCCCCGGAGCGAACGTAAGGAGGAGGTGACCTCAACGACAGCGCTTCGAGCGCTACGTTCGATGGCTTCCAATTCCTGCGGAAGGTGATGGAAAAAGGAGATGATCGACTCCGCCTCGCTATCTTCGCTATCCATCAGATCGAACTTGTTCAGGCCTTCCTTGCGGATATCAAGGAGCAAGGAGGTGACGTTCTGATTCTGTTGGGCAAGCTCCTTGCAGTCATCCTGATATTGAGTGAGCGTTTGCGCAAGCTCGTTCAGGGAAGGGGCGGACTTGCTGATCCATGGCGTGTGCGGGAGGGTCTCGATATCCGTGAATGCCTGAGATAAATCCCGTCTTTCCCGCTTCAGGTCACCGATCGTCTTATTCTGGTTTTCCAGCTGCGTTAGCTGCTGGTCAACTGCCAGTCGTTGCTGAGTCAGCTCGCTGTCTTTAGCCTCGGCGTGGTCGAGCTCTGCTTGTATGCTGCGGATTTGTTCCTCATGGAGGTGGCGTTGACGATTGCGGGTCTCTTGCTCAGTGCACAGTTCTTGCCAAGTATCAAACTCTTCCAGCTCTTTCTGGATGGCTGTGCGCTCCGCTTCAAGTCGGGCTTTCTGCTCTTTGGCGATTTTCAGGTCGGCGGCGGTTTCCAGCTTTTTCCGAACCTCCAGAATGCGGGGGCTGATATTGTGCAAATCAGCCTCTATTTCATCACGTCCGCGTTCTGTGAACTGGGGAGAAAGGTTGCTTAGGCGAAGATTAAGCCCCGGGAGTTGCAGGCTTTCCTGATCCGGAGACAGGCTGGAAGCCAGCCATGAGCCCAATGTCTCTGGCTCCATGTCAAACGCGGAGGCTGGCAACTGCATGGTTTGCCTGCTGAAGCTACGATTGAGCGCCGTCAACTGTTCTGGCGGCAGGCACGTCTTGAGGTGTAGATAGAGGTTGTCGCCCAGGTTTTCCAGGGCCTGACGCATTTCCCGTTGTTTCCGCTCATAATCGAGCAGTTCCCGATTCAGGTCGTTCGTGGAACGGCCATCAACTTGCCCGATTTGGGTGATGGCGCTTTCATATGCCTGTGTAGCGGCGGCATGGCGTTGTTCAAGGATTCCCCGATGAGTGACCAGCGCCAGCTTGATACTGAGGGCTTCGCACTCTCTGTCAGTTTCATTCAGCCGTTCAAGAGCGGCCTCCAAAACGCCTAACTGTTTGCTGCCATCCATCAGCTTGGATCGTAGAGATGCCTTATCAGCTGTTATTGCATTGATGAGCGTGACAAACTGCTCATGTTGGTGTGCATAGTACGCATGCCACTCTTCCAGCTGTCGTTCAACGATTGGGCGGAAATACCGTATCTTCCCGCGAAGCTCACGCCGCTTGGTGTGTAATGCTTCCAGGCGGTTAATTCTTTCCTTCTGTCGGAAGGCTGCCGTGTATTGACGTCGTGAGGCCTCGACATCGGCAAAGGCCTTGTCCCAGTTTTTCTTGAAGTCGACATTCGCATCATGGAGTTCATGGCTGAAGATGTGCAGCAAATGCTCTTTGATCTTGGCGGCACTGAGGGATTCCAATTTCAGTGTCTGCCCCATGACTCGCTGGAATGACCGGATCAGTGACGGTTGTGTCAGGCGGAAAATGCGAATATCGGGCTCTCCGGAAAGTCGCTTGCGCTGCCCATAAATTGCACTGGTGAATTCGTCTTGGCGCAGGATGAACGCACGCTTTTGCCGTTGCGCCAGATGCTGCACCAACTGCGGGTGTCGGACGGTTTGCCCGTTGTCTGTCCGATAATCGTCGAGGTTAAGCTCGCCCTGATACGTAAAGTATTCGTACTCATGGCTAAAACCCTTGCCTACGCATCCCAGAACCGCAGTTCCGCCCGGGAGGGACACTTCAAGCAGGATGTAGGCTCCATTGTCTGGAAAGTAGAAACGGCGACTGGATTCAAGGTCATGCGCGCCAAAATCCATGTGGCGCTTATCAATGATCAGCAAGAACTGTAGCGCGTTGATGAGTGTGGTCTTGCCGGTATTGTTCGGGGCAATGAGAGAGACGGCTGCGTCCAGCGGCATCTCTGCGCGTTGATAGCCACCGCTGTTGAGCAGTCCCAGCTTTTGGAATCCGTAGTGCATTAGCTGCCGCCCTCATGTTCGGAGTGATGGTCATGGTCGGGTGCCACGGAGTCGGCAGCCAATTCCTGAAAGAGATCCAGATAACGCCACACGGCGGGAAGGAGTCGCCAGCCTTGATGCTCCGTGACCGCAAATCCATATCGGCAGGCCAGGGCGGGCCATTTTTCAATAAAGTCCAACGGGGCAGTTTCGCTTGCCTCCAGGAGAGTTCGGTTCTTGTCAAAGATCACTCCCAGAACAGAGCGGTCAATGGCCCACTCGGCAAAGCCCCTCAAATGTTTCCCCAGGTCTGCCTGATGCTGAAAGATGAGCATGAAGAACAGAGCCAACTTCCGGGAGTTCTTATGCAGGTCTGTACTGGCATTCTTTTCATGCAGCCAGGCGAATCCTCGCTGGTCAAACCGCAGGGTAAAACCCAGTCTCTCGAACAGGATTCGGTATTGCGGCTCCTCGCGTTCAAGCTCAACCCACAAGTCATGATCCTGAAGGCGGTTCAGGTGCTTGCCGCTGTTCAAGTGGCTGAATATCTCTGACAAGGATGGCAGCCTGTCCAGAGGGATGGTCGCGGCGTTACTCATGGGGGGATTCGCTTCGGGCCGTTATCAGGCCATGTGGGTAATGTGTGATACGCACGGTGGTCAGCGCGTATTCCTGTTGACGGTCAGATTGATAAGCGGTCCAGTGCTGATCTTCGTGAATCAGGGTGTGGTAGAGCCTGAGCAGCGTCACATCCTGCAGGTCCGGATGGCGCTTGTGGAGCCATTGCAGCAAATCAGCGACTGGCAGGTCTGATGCCAGAATCTCTCGGAGTTCCCGTTCATTGATGAGGTCGGATGGCGCCGGCATGTCTCCTGGCGCATCATTGGGGAATGGGGTTTCCTGTGGCGTGAAGCACATGGCTCCCGCCATGTAGTCGAGCAACTTGTCGTTGATCCGGATTTGCCGTTCGGAGTCTCTCTGCCATAAAGGAAGGCTAGCCTCGGGCAAGGTCTTGTTCAGGCCGCGTTTGCGAATCTGGCCCAGCAGATAGCTGATCGACTGTGACAGCGTATTATGCTGGCGAAGCTCATCGCGCAACGGCAACAGGGTGTCCGAGCATTCCTTGAGGATCAACCGTCCTTGCCGTTGCAGCTCTTTGGCCTGACCGTTCACCAGATTCAGTTGTTCTTGATGGCGATACAGGGCTCCCTGTATCAGCAGTTTTTCCCGCCCGCCTTCCAGTGTTCGGATCGCTTTATCCATGTGTGCCGAGAATGTTCCTGTCGGGCCGCTATCCATCATTTCCGTCATGGGCAGAATATATTGGTCATAGGCTTCGATGACCTCCCGATAACGGCGTGAGGCAGGGATACCTCCACCTGCGGTTTTAGCGCGCTCCGCAATTTCGTGGATCGCGTGCCTGTCCTGATCCAGCTGCTGGGCAATCTGTCTGAACAATTCGTTGAGCTTGCGGCAAGCAGAGACAATCTGCTCCATTTTCATGGACTGGAGGCCATCGACCAGCGAGTTGGTTGTGTCTTTGATGGCGGAAACCCGGACGCGCAAGACCTCTGAAAGCCCTAGCTCGTGTTCGCGCATCAGGCCTCGAACGAACTCCTGCACCAGTGGATGAATTTCCAGCGTATTGCTACGGGAGTGGAGGCTGAGAAGCTCGGTGCCGATGAGTTGCCGTAGCAAGGCTTCATGCTCTTCCTGATTTTTAGTGGTATGAGCCTTGGCAATCTCTTCAAGCACCATTTCGCTGGAAAAAGCAGGGTACTCGCGGCTCAACGTTGTGAGAGCGATCATCACCTCCCAGTGACTGTGCAGGGCTGAGACCAGACTCTTCGGGTTGATCATCCATCAGGTATCCTTGAGATGGTTATAAGATGTAAATAATCTATTTTTAATATTAAAAATACGTGTTTTCCAACGGGATAGCC
>JAGKWZ010000050.1 GCA_021151605.1 Verrucomicrobiaceae bacterium | reverse complement strand
GCTTGAAGCTGCCGACGAAGCGTGCGGCATCCGGGCCGTTGTTCCAGATCGGCAGCAGCGACTGCCCATCATCGACAGCGAGCCAGATCGAGCCTTCATCGGCGCCGATGCTTTTTAAAACCGTGTCGGCGAGCCGAGCGGGCAGGCCATCGACCAAGGCGGAGGCTTTTTCCTTCAGGCAATGTTCGGCGAACTGCTCCCGACGCGCGGCCAGTTGGTCGGCTAAGGGAGAGAGTTCGGGATCGCCAAAGGAGGAGAACGGAGCGGGCATGGCTCATTCCTAGCACGCGCGTTTCTAAACGCCAAGCTTGGCAAACAGCGGCTTACCCGCTTCATTCGTGGAGATGCGCTCTTTTACCCTGATCAGTTTTCTACTCCTCACCCTTTCCCGGATGGCACTCGCAGATGGAAGTGTGTCCGGCGTTGTGGTCCTGGATTCACAGCGCCCACCGGATGTTCCTGCGGGTTACCGCCCCCTCACCGTGAAGCCCATCCAGTCGGAGGATCCGACACCGGCCATCGTGTGGGTTGAAAAAAAGGGCATGGCCTACCCGAAACTGCGCACTGGTAAAGCGGTCTCTATTCCTCAGCGTGGTTATCAGTTTCGTCCGGCTGTTCTTGCCGTGCAGACAGGGACTGCCGTCGCGTTTCCAAACATGGATGATGAGTTTCATCACGTCTGCACCTACTCGAAGCCGTACCTGTTTGATCTTGGTCACTATCGAAAAGATCAGACACCTGAAAAGCTGATGTTCGACAAGCCAGGTCTCGTTAAAATCTACTGTGAGATTCATAAGCACATGCGCTGCCGCCTGCTCGTGCTGGAGACACCCTGGTTCGCGCAGACGGATTCGCGCGGTGGTTTTAAGATCAATGGCATCCCGACCGGCGAATACGAGATCAAAGCCATGCTGCCTTCTGAGAAGCAGGTAAAGTCCACCGTCGTCATCTTTGATGGAAAAACAACGCAGGTGCAGCTTTCCCGATAAAGCATCATGAC
Source organism: Verrucomicrobiaceae bacterium (assembly GCA_021151605.1). GTDB lineage: Bacteria > Verrucomicrobiota > Verrucomicrobiia > Verrucomicrobiales > Verrucomicrobiaceae > Prosthecobacter. The sequence goes on along the minus strand of JAGKWZ010000050.1, from coordinate 25,518 downwards.
ATTCCGCGCGCGATTGCAGCAGGCCATCATCGGACTCGTGGCTGCCGCCACGGGTGGGAGCCTGTTCATTGCGCAGCGGCAGAACGATGCCTCTCATCGTGGAATGCTGGCCGAACTCTTCGATCAGCAGTTTTCCAGCTTTCGGCGAGATCAGCAGCGTGACATCGAGCTGACGGAAAAGAACGTCCTGAGATTGTCTGAGTCCGTGCGGCTGTTCGCAGCTCTGGAGGCCGGATTCGAGGGCTCCTATCAGGTCGCCAAGAATGAACTCAGGCTGGATGATTTTGATTTTTACAGGTTGTTGGATTCTACGGGCCAACTGCTTGATCCTCCCTCCGGCAGCCGTGCGGATGCCGGGCTCTTTGCGCCTTCGATTCAGGATCGGCTGAAGCAGCAACTGGAACCCGCTAAACCTCAGGAGACGACATCGGCAGGCTACATCACGATTCAGTATGACGACTCGGAGCCTGCGCGCATCTATCGCGTGCTCTCGGCACCGATTCGGAACTTCGACACCACCGTCGGCGCGCTGGTGTTCGGTCAGGAGATGCAGGACTTCGAGAAGGCCGAGGATGCCAAGTATGAAATGGGGCGCGGGATGCAAGCCCTGTGGCTCGATGGCAGGCTCATGGGTTCCACTTTCCCACCCGAAATCGCAGGGGATGTTGGAAGTGAGCTGAGCGCCGACATCGGTAAGGAAAGGCCGCTGAACGTGGGGCGGATGCTGAGAATCGGAGGCGTTGGTTATCGCTACATGGCGCATTGCCTGAATCCAACTTCGCCGTTCCCGCCTGCCTATTATGTGTCCATCGTTTCGCTGGCGGGCTTTGAATCCCAACAGCGGACGTTGATCTTCAAAATCGTCGCCCTGGGTGTGCTGGCCATCCTTCTGGCTTCGTTCGTGGGCTTTATTTTTGCCAAACAGATCACCCAGCCGATCCGCAGTCTGGTGAGCGCCACGCACGACATCCAGCAGGGCAATTTTCAGCCTGCGATCACTCCCGGTCCCACGCTGGAGATGCGGCATCTGGCGGATGCGTTTCAAGACATGGCTGCCGGACTGGCGCTGAAGGATCGCTACCACTCCGTGCTCAGCATGGTGGCGGATCAGCGCGTGGCCGAGCAGCTCATGGCGGGCAAGATTCCGCTAGGCGGCGAGCTGCGCGATGTGACCATCATCTTCTGCGACATCCGCGGCTACACGGCGCTGAGTGCCGGGCGAGATCCGCGCGAGGTCATCGAACTGCTGAACAAGCACATGTCCGCGCTGACGCGGGTCGTTTACCGTCACCACGGCGTGATCAATCAGTTCGCCGGAGATGCCATCATGATCCTCTTTGGCGCGCCGATGGACAACCCGACTCACGCCGCTGATGCCGTGCTTTGTGCGCAGGAGATGCTGGCAGAGCGTGAGCGGCTGAATGAGCTGACACACGAGCCGCTCGGCATCGGCTTTGGCATCGCTACTGGCAAGGTGGTGGCTGGTTGTCTCGGCGCGGAGAATCGTGCTGACTACACGGCCGTGGGTGATCGGGTAAATCTGGCGGCGCGGCTTTGCAGTGTGGCTGCGGCTGGCGAGATCGTGATCGATGATCAAACCCGCGCCGCTTTGCCTGAAAGCACGCCATCGACTCCGACAGAACCTCTCAGGCTGAAGGGTTTTAGTGAACCCATCATCGCCCATCGCCTTCAGGTATGAAACGCCTCTTTCTATTTCTATTTCTGCTCTCCTCCCTGCAAGCCCAGAGTGTGTTGGAGTCGCTCGACGAAGCTTTGACGCTCAGCAGCCCGGATGGTGAATGGCGTGCGGATGTGTCCGGTCTGCTCGATCTGGAGGCCTACCTGCCAGAGGAGCAGGCGCTGGGCTTGGTGGAGACGGATGACGAGCTGCTGTTCAATCCACGGCTAACCATGTTTCTGGATCTTCAGATGACTCAGCATTGGCGTGCTCATGTCCAGATGCGCACAGATCGCGGTTTTGATCCGGGCTTTGCCCTGGATGGGCAGACGCGGCTGGATGAATACTTCGTGGAGTGGAAGCCGCTCGAAAGTGACGCGCTCAACTTCCGCGCCGGCAAATTTGCCACGGCCTTCGGTGCCTGGACGCCGCGTCGCTTGTCTTGGGACAATCCATTTGTCACAGCGCCTGCGGCTTACACAGACATGCTGCCAATCACTGATCGCATGGCAGCTCCGCTGGCAGGATTCGCGAAACGACGTAATGCCCCAGAGAACCGCTCGACCTGGGTTCCCATCCTCTGGGGGCCGTCTTATGCTTCGGGCGTTTCGATTTTCGGCCGCACGAAGCATCTGGACTATGCGCTAGAGGTAAAGAATGCTGCTGTTTCATCGCGCCCAGGTGCCTGGGATACGGCCCAGAATGGCTGGGACTCCACGACCTACACGGGCCGCCTCGGGTGGAGACCAGCACCGGAGTGGAACTTCGGCACCTCCTTTAGCCACGGGCCTTACATGCTCGAAGAATCCCAGCCGACTCTGCCAGCCGGGCGCAGCTACCGTGACTACGATCAAACGACCATCGGTGTGGATGCGGGCTATTCGCACGGGCATTGGCAGCTCTGGGGGGAGCTAATGACGAGCCGCTTTGAGGTGCCGAACGTGGGCGGAGTGCGTGTGGTCAGCGGCTTCATCGAGGCCAAACGCAGGCTTGGTGCGGCGACTTGGCTGGCGGCACGGTGGAATCAGAGCTGGTTTGGTGACATCCCAGGCACCAGCCGCGAATGGGATCGGGACGGCTGGCGTCTCGACCTCGCTCTGGGGCATCGTTTGAGCCGAAACATGCAGGCGAAGCTACAATACAGCCTTGCCGAGCGGACGGGGCGTGATCAGGAGGGAGACCACATGCTCGCTGCACAGGTGACGGTGAGGTTTTGAGGGAGATGGAGAAAAAGTTTGGGAATCTGCGCAAGTCCCGGCGGTGGCCTGCATCTGCGGTGTGAAGGGCGGCAAAAGCCGCCCGCCGAATCTCAGCAAACACATCCACCGCCATGAACTCCGAAACTCAAAACAACACCCATCCCGCCGCTCTCTTTCCCATGCTGCTCCTGGCCATCTGGTTCATCTGCCAGACCTATGCCAGTGCTTCTAACATCAATGTTACTGGCCCTGGTGACCGGAATTCTCAGCTTCCCAGCATTTCCACCTACGCCCCTAGCTTTGCTCCTGTGGGAGAGACGGTGCTGGTGAACCTCCTGCCGTCGAGGAACAGCAGCCCGATAGCAGTCACTTTGATCGAATTCAGCACAGCCACTGGCGGGGTCATTACAGCTCCACTCACCCAGGAAACACCCAATCTGATGTCCTTCCGCGTCCCAGCGGGAGCGATCACTGGAAAAACCGCGCTGATCGGGACCGATGGCAGCAGGAAGAATGAGCAGCCCGAGTTTCGTGTGGTGGCTTTCGGTCTCCGGGCTCGTGGTTTCACGGTCGTCAACCGCACTCAATACACCATGGGCAGTGTCAAAGACGGCACGACGGAACTCCTGCCAGCCAATGTTGTCGGCATTTCGCCAGGTTCTGCCCGCTTCTTCACGATGACTCTGAGTAACACCCGTGCTCGCACGATCGATCTGGCACTGATCAGGTTTCCCCTGTCGGGTGGACGTCAGTCAGTGATGAACCTCCGTGAAGAAGTGATCCTGCCACGTCAGCCAGGAGTGATCGTGTCGGCTCAGACTCGTGTGGTTCTTTCTGTGGAGCGTCTCACGGTCGCTGAAGTTCTGGGCGCAGTGAATGGGAACTCTGAATGGAAGATCATCCATCGCGGTCTTCAGCGCAGCATGACAGTCACCCCAGAAGGTCTCGTAACTTTGGTGCAGCAGCCGCAGTTTGTCGGACAGCAGCCGATCATTTCCACCTTCACGCTCGAAGAGGTTTCCTGGCCGGAGAATGCCGAGAGCGTGCAGTTTGCCCTGCGCAATGGCACCGGTCGTGTGGGTGAGATCCTGCTGCTGAGCGCTCCCTTTGATGCATTCTCGGCGAACCGCCTCGGCAGCTTCAGGAACACTGACATTCCATTTTTTGTTCCTGGTGGTGAGCCCGAAGAATACGTCGCTGATGCCGTGCCGATGTTTGTGCGCCGCATCCGTTAAATGTCCTGACATACCCCTCCTCACCTGCCCGGTTCTTCATCGGGCAGGTTTTTTGCTTTATGAGAAAGGCCCCAAGCACCCACAGAAGAAGCTCAAAGGGAAACTCAGCTCACGAAGAGGTTTTAGAACAATAGCTGACGAGTGAATGAGGCCGCCAATGAGGCCGCCCTGCCGCCGGCAATCTGACAGACATTTCGAGAACCGGTCTAGGACCAGAGAAAAAAGTTTGGGAATCTGCGCAAGTCTCGACGGTGGCCTGCATCTGCGGTGTGAAGGGCGGCAAAAGCCGCCCGCCGAATCTAAAATCCAAACACACTACAACTCTATGAAATCCATCGTTCAGTCCCTCCGCTCCATCAGCGGCTTTTGCATAATCATCGGCCTGCTCCAGGTCGGCATGGCCAGCTCAGCCGTGGCACAAGTTGCCGCGGCAAATGCACCGAAACTCACCACAACGGTCCAGGCCAGCGCTGCGCCTGGGGCGGTCATCCAGGTGAATGGCACCAATCTCAACCGTAATTCCAGCGGTGCCGTGTGGAATGGGCCGCCACCTTATGTCATTCAAATGACCGGTCAGAACGGCCAGCCGATCAATGCCAACTTCACCTTTATCAACTCGACGAGGCTGAACGTGGTGGTTCCCAACACAGCCATCAGCAGCCGCATTCGTCTGGTGCAGGGCGGCTACTCCAGCCTTACCAACAGGAGCTTCCGCGTCACACGTCCGCTGCCTGTCGGGAAAGGGCTGCTCACGATCGACAATCTCAGCCAGTACAACATTGTCGGAGTGCAGGTCAATGGCGTGGAGCAGTTGCCAGCCAATATTGGTTTCGTCGTCAAGACCGCCGGAGAACTCCTGCTGAATCCGGGCCAGTATCAGGTCAAGGCGCTGCTGGGCATCAACTCCCGTCCCGACTTTCTCTTCTTCTCGACGGTGAATGTCACGATGGTCGCTGGAGCAAGACTCGTTTTTGATGTCAACCGCATCACGGTGCCGCAGTTGATGACAAACTTTAGTAGCCAGCGCGACTGGAACTCGGACCTGATCTTCGGCAATGAAGGTGCTTTTCATGTCCGCTCGGTCCGGTTCTTTGCTGGCGGCTCCTACCAGCTCCGCGAATTACGTCCTAGCAACGTTGTCGTGGCTGTCGAAAACGGTACCTACAGTGAACTTTCCTGGCCTGACAATAGCCTCTCCATCTCCTTCCGCCTTGGCAACCGGACAGTGTCTCTTCTGCATCCTTTCGCCAGTTTTCTGTCCAACATGGGGCGGAATAACCAGACCTTGCTGCTGACACGTCAATAAACCTTGCCAGCCAACACACCAAAGCCCCGTTAGGTATGACTGGCGGGGCTTATCTGTCGCCATTTGACTTCTTTTGAGATTCTTTGTGCCTTCCTTGACCTCAATTCCTGTCTCAAATAGTGGGACAGTTCTGTCGCAAAAAATTCACCAGACGATCTCCCAAGAGTCTGCTATTGAACACACTGCACACGACTATGACAGACACCCCCGCACGCCCACAAGTCACCATATCCGAATGGAAGGAAATCGTCGCACCCTTTCAGGTCCCATCGCTTTCACGCTCCATCTGGCAGATCGTGAACACGATGGTCCCGCTCGTGGCCTGTTGGTACCTGATGTGGCGGTTCCTGGAGGTATCTTATTGGTACACGCTGGGGATCTCGGTGATCGCAGGCCTCCTCGTGGTCCGGGTTTTCATCATCTTCCACGACTGTGGCCACGGGTCCTTTTTTAAGTCCAAACGGGCCAACGACATCGTCGGCTTCATTGCTGGAATGATCACCTTCACCCCCTATGGTCACTGGCGCTGGCAGCATGCCGTCCATCACGCCACTTCGGGAGATCTGGACCGCCGTGGTGAAGGTGATATCTGGACTCTGACCGTGAAGGAGTATCTGGCAGCTTCGCGTGGGAAACGAATGATCTATCGCGTCACTCGCAATCCATTCGTCCTGTTGGTCGTCGGTCCGCTATTTCTGTTTCTGCTTTATCAGCGCGTCTCCTCCTCCGGTGCAAAGGGCAAAGACCGTGCTTCCGTCTTGTGGATGAATGTGGCGTTGACCTTCATGGTCGCGGGCCTGTGCTGGCTCTTCGGCTGGAAAGAATACCTCATGATGCAGCTTCCGGTGACTGGGGTCGCTGGAGCGGCTGGCATCTGGATGTTCTATGTGCAGCACCAGTATGAAGATGTTTACTGGGAAAAACACGAGGGCTGGAACTACACCACCGCTGCGCTGGAAGGCAGCTCCTTCTACAAGCTGCCAAAAATCCTTCAGTGGTTCACTGGTAACATCGGCTTCCATCACGTGCATCACCTCAGCTCGAAGATCCCGAACTACTATCTTGAGCGCTGTCACTACTCTCACCCTCTTTTCAAGTCGGTGAAGCCACTGACTTTCTGGGGCAGTCTAAAGTGCGCCAGCCTGCGTCTGTGGGACGAGGAGTCACGTCGTCTGGTCGGCTACAGTCATCTGAAGAAGTTCCAGCAGCAGACTGCCTGAGCTGACTCAGCCCGGCAGCATGTAGCCTGAGGCGATCTGGGTGTATTCCTGCACCTGTCGAGCCTCCCACGAGGAGTCCTTGCTCAGCTCGGCTGCCATCAGGCTGGCGACCGTGGGTGCTGCGGCGATGCTGCTCCGGGCATCCAGCAGCAGGGCTCGAGTCCGGCGCGAGAGCACGTCCTCCACCGTGCGGGCCATTTCATGGCGGCAGTGCCAGATGACCTCGGCTTTTAAAAACTCCAGCTCAGGGTGGAGACGCTCCCCTAGCGCCGAATCAGTCTCGATGAGCGCACGAATACCCGCTGCGTCGCTGCCGTAGCTTGCCAGATGGCTGCTATCTGCGGCGATGGGCTCAGAGCCATGGATCGCCAGCGTCTGCGTGCTGCACAGGCGCTGATCCAGAGCACCCACCATCTCTGCGTGATCGATCACGTCCTCGGCCATTTTGCGGTAAGTCGTCCACTTGCCACCGGCGATGTTGATGAGGCCGGAATCGGAGATGGTGATGAGGTGATCGCGTGACAGCGCCGCTGTGCTCCCAGCCTCCGCTTTGATCAGTGGCCGCAATCCCGCGAAGACGCTGAGCACGTCTCCACGCTGCGGATCACGCGTGAGGTAGCGGCTGACCTGGGTGAAGATGAAGTCGATCTCCTCCGGCAGGGCTCGGGGTTCCAGCGATGACTCCGCCACCGGCGTGTCCGTGGTGCCGACGACGACTCGACCATGCCAAGGCACGGCGAAGAGCACGCGGCCATCGTCCGTCTTCGGGATCATGATGGCCGTGTCGCCCGGCAAAAACTCGCGCGGCAGCACGAAGTGGATGCCCTGGCTGGGGCTGAGCATGGGCTTCGCCGTCGCGTCATCCATCTGGCGCACAGCATCGGCAAAGACGCCCGTGGCATTGATCACGACCTTGGCTTTGACCTCAAATTCACGTCCGCTTTCCTCATCCCGCAGCTTCACGCCTGCGATGTGCGGCCCGTTTTTGATCAAACCGCAGCAGCGCGTGTAGTTGATGAGCAGCGCCCCTTTCTCCGCCGCTGTTTGGGCGAGGTTGATGGCCAGACGCGAGTCATCAAACTGCCCGTCGTGATAAATGATGCCGCCGTTCAGGCCCTCGGGCTCGATGTTTGGCAGCAGGTCGATCACGTCCTCACGCGTCAGCCAGCGGGAAGGTTCCAGCCCCAGCTTCCCGGCGAGCCCGTCATAGACCTTCATGCCGATGCCGTAAAACGGCCCCTCCCACCAGTGGTAGTTCGGGATCACAAAGGGCAGGCTGTGCGCCAGATGCGGCGCATTCCGCACCAGCAGACCGCGCTCACGCAGCGCCTCCAGCACCAGGGAAACGTTCCCCTGCTTCAGGTAACGCACGCCGCCATGCACCAGCTTCGTGCTGCGGCTGGAGGTGCCCTTGGCAAAGTCTGACTGCTCCACGAGCAGCACCGAATGCCCCCGCGATACGGCATCCACCGCTGCCCCGAGTCCCGTGGCACCTCCGCCGATGATCACGAGATCGAAGTGCTCGCCACTGCTGGCGTGGGAGAGGAAAGCGTCGCGGTTCATGCCGACCAGCTTAGTGGCAGGCAGCATGAAGGACCAAGATCCAAATTGAGCCCGTGCTGTAAATCTGCGGAGACCCAGTGGCCCAGATTCACGCCATGCGCCGGATCAGAGTCTTCATCACTCCTTGGATGACGAGTTCCTCGGCGGGATGGAGGTCGGGGAAGGCTGGATTTTCAGCTCGGAGGATGGGCTTGCCATTCTCGATCACGTAACGTTTGAGGGTGGTTTCGCCGTCGATGAGCGCGGCCACGATGTCACGCGGGCGGGGTTCTTTGACCTCAAGGATGGCGATGTCACCATCGCAAATGTTGGCACCGATCATGGACTCACCGCGCACGCGGAGGGCGTAGGCCTTGTCCACCCGCTTGATGCCAAGTGTGGCTGTGTCGATGGAGAGGCTGCTGTCGGGCTGCTGCTGCTGGAGTTCAGCGTAGCCGGCGGGGATGCTGCCGTAGAGGGGAATGTCCACAATCTCCTCACGCACAAGGTCTTCGGGGAAGACGACAGCGCGGGCCTTGTGGGGGTGGCGCTGGATGACGCCTTTTTTCTCCAAGGCCCGGAGGTGGCTCATGGCGGCGGTCTGGCTTGAGAAGCCGAAGTGCTTCTGGATGTCTCGCGTGCTGGGCATGACGCCTTGTTCGCGTTGGTGCTGGCGCAGGTAGGTGAGGAGTTCCTGCTGACGATCCGTAAGTTTGATGCTGGTGGAGCCGAACATACGAACTCTGTTCGCGCGAACAAAGATCTTTGCAACTCGTTTTTTCTCAAGGCTCGAGTCCGTGTGGGAATGCTTGAGCATCATCACTCAAAGGAGCGGACATCGCCGCAAAATGGGCGTATGGACAGGGCCTATGGAGACTGATAAAGCGACTGAAACATCCTGGACCGACGCGCTCGCTGATTTCCTGGCGGGCCAGAGCGGTGTGGAGGCGATCCGGCTGAACGCTGGTGATCGTCGTGTCGAGGTAGCTACTCTCGGGCCGGTGGACTTGGAGGCGCTGAAGACGCAGTTGGACGAGGTTCTCCGCAGTCTGGATGAGCGTCTGCTGGCCTCCGCGCCGCTCGGTCATGCCGAGGGTCTGCAAATGACGCGCCAGGAAGGTGCGCTGCTGCTCCAGAAGCCGACCTGCCCGACGGCGCCTCGTTTTTGGAAATGGCGTGACTTTGAGTGGCCAGAGCCGGAGGAGATGGAGCGGCAGAGTGATGAGGAATGGCGGGCGCTTGCCATGCAGGCGGTCATCTGCGGTGTGGCGCTGGTTGCCGGCTGGGTGACAGAGCGTTTCTTCCAGGCTCCGATTTGGGCAGCCCACGGTTTTTTTGGAATCGCCCTGGTCAGTGGTGGCTGGGATGCGGCGAAGGACGCCTGGGAAAACCTGCGCGAGCGGCGGCTGGACGTCCACTTCCTCATGCTCGCCGTGGCAGCTGGTGCGGTGGCCATCGGAGCCTGGGAGGAGGGGGCTCTGCTGCTATTCCTCTTCTCCACTTCTGGGGCACTGGAGCATTATGTTTTGCATCGGACGCACCGCGAGATTTCAGCCCTCACGAAGGCTGCGCCAAAGCGGGCGCGGGTGGTTTTACCTGATGGCTCGGTGGAGGATCGCGCGGTGGTGCATCTGAAAATCGGCGATGTGATCCAGGTGCGTCCGGCGGAGCTTTTCCCCGTGGATGGCACGGTGATCAGCGGTGAGTCAGCGGCGGATGAATCCACACTCACGGGCGAGGCGGTGCCAGTGGACAAAGGCAAGGGCGCGCAGGTCTTTAGCGGCACGCTGAATCTCTGGGGCCTGGTGCAGGCACGGGTGGATAAACTCGCCACCCAAAGCGCGCTGGCACGGATCATTCTGATGATCCAGACGGCTCAGCAGATGCGCGCACCCAGCCAGCGCTTCACGGATCGTTTCGGCACGACCTACACGCTGATCACGCTCGGTTTGGTCCTGGTGATGTTTCTCATCTGGTGGCTGGCGCTCGGCATCATGCCTTTTGCCAGCACGGAGGGCACGAAGTCGGCCTTTTATCGCGCCATGACGCTGCTGGTGGTCATGAGCCCCTGTGCGCTGGTGCTTTCCATTCCTTCAGCCATCCTCGCGGCCATCGCCTGGGGAGCGCGACGCGGGATTTTATTTCGTGGTGGTGCGGCCATCGAAAAGCTGGCCGAGGTGGACACGGTGGCGATGGATAAGACCGGCACACTCACCGAAGGCAACCTACGCGTGGCCCTCGTGGAAAGCTTCCCGCCCGGTCGTGAGACGGAGGTTCTGCGCCTCGCGGTGACTTTGGATGCGCATTCCAATCATCCCATCGCCCGGGCGATCACCCAGCATGCAAAAGGGCAGGGGATCGAGCCCGGCGAGCTGTCCGAATACCAGTCCATCCCTGGTCAAGGCGTGCGTGGACGCACCGTCAATGGCGTCACCTATGTGGGCAGGCGCGAACTCATGGACCAGGGCGACTTTGCCCGCTGGCTGGCCGAGGTGCCTGATGCTCCGCTCGGCTTCTCCGAAGTCTGGGTGCTGAATGCTGGCACCATGGGCCGTGTTTTGCTCAAGGACGAGATCCGCCGTGGCAGCCGGGCTGTTTTGAAAGCGCTGGCAGCGGATCATGTGCGCACGGTGATGCTCACGGGCGACCGGCGTGCCGCAGCGTCTCAGGTGGCGCAGGAACTCGGCGTCACGGATGTGCGTGCGGGCCTGCATCCCGAAGATAAAGTGGCCGCCATCCAGGAACTCACGCAGCAGGGGCACAAAGTGGCGATGATAGGCGATGGCGTGAATGATGCACCGAGTCTGGCTGTGGCCTACGTCAGCATGGCGATGGGCGCTCGTGGCAGTGATGCGGCGCTGGAGCAGGCAGACGTGGTGCTCATGCAGGACAAGATTGAAAAGCTGCTCTCGGCGAGGCTGATCAGCTCACGAGCACGGGCGATCATCCGTCAAAATCTCGCCATCTCGCTAGGCTCGGTGATGGTGATGGCTGTGGCCGCTCTCTTTGGCATTGTGCCCCTGACACTCGGCGTGCTCACCCATGAGGGCAGCACCGTGGTGGTCTGCTTAAACTCTCTTCGTCTGCTCTTTGTTAAGGAGCCGGAGACTACGGAGCTGTAGGCCAGCCCAGTTTTTGGAGTGTCTCCCTCTGGCTGATCGACCACACCCCTTTGTCCTCGGTGAGGTAAAGCTGGCTGCGTGCGCCATTGCGGATCGCCTCCTCCATCGGGCTGCCTTTGTAAGCCAGCTTTTCCCACAGATCGAGCGTGGTGCTATCACCCTTCGCGGCAGCGATCAGGGCGGGGAGTCGATTGCGAATCTCCACATCGCTCGGTGGGTCGAGATGCAACCAAGTGAGCAGTCGGAGATAGCGGGAGTCTTCCTTGGGCAGATCCGCCGTAGTGCCGGAAAGCAGCCCCTCCACATCTGCCCAGGAACTCTTAAGGATACGCCCGTGCAGATCCAGCAGGTCAGCACTTTCACCGGCCACACGAGCAGCCTCGGACTTGCGCCATTCCTCCTGAGGGGCCGACGACTCATCTGAGGAGGGCTCGGTCGCGCGGAATTCGTCCTTCGAACTCGTCAGCCGTGCCTTTTTGAGTTCATAAGGTGAAATCCAGATCACCAGTGCCAGCGCGGCTGCTCCTACCAGTCCGCCGACAAAGAACGGCCAGGCATTCCACACAATGATCGGCGACTCCTCGGGTGGGAAAAGGGAGGTCGCTCCGACGGAATGCATGTCAGCCTTCAGGCTTGTGGGGCCGGTCGATTTAGGAAGGATCGGAGCGAATTCGCTCCCCTTAGTCTCTGCGGGTTTTGAGTCATTCAGCTCGCGATCTGCAGCCAACTTCTGAGCCTGCTCCCACCATTCGGGCGGCACCACCGATTGAAAAATCTGCGCCCCTTCCTGGCCTGGCTTCAGATGGTCCGCCAATTCATCCAGAGCCGTCGTCTCTGCCGGACTCGTCCAGGTCCAGACACTGCGGCGGCGGCGGAGACGATGGTCCCAGAGGTCACGCGTCTCCTGGCTGCAACCGCGCAGGATGCTTCCGATCGCCAGCCAGTTCCTGGCTTCGGCGAGACTCTCGGCATGCTCCTCCGTGGCTTTTGGCTCAGCGAGCGTCAGCATCTGAATGGCACGCGGGTAACGGGAGATCGCCAGTGAGGTGGCCAGTGCCAGCATCAGATGCACCACTTCCGAACTCTGAATCTTGGATTGCGTGGCTGCCAGCGCTTCAGCCAGCTTCGAAAGCCGACCCGCATCCGAGTGCGCCGCCCACTCGAAGGCCACCACCGTGGTCAGCGTCTGCTGTCCGCTTGCCAGTTCAATGATCAGGTCCGGGATGCGTGCCATCGACGCCAGTTCCTGCTCTCGATCTTCAAAGGAAGCCGCGAGAAACTCACTGGCTGCTCCAGCCCACTCCGGCTTCACATATGCCTTTGAGCAAAAGTCAGCAAAACAGCGGTTCACCCCTTGATTTTCCGCCAACGCCTTGGCCAGTGCTCTTGCGGCTGGACGCAGCTCCTCCGGCAGGTCCTCAGCGGATGGGGGGGGCTCGTGAGACGTTGCGATCATGATAAGTTGTTACTACTAACGTGGCGCTACATCACATGCAACGCGCCTGTGTTTTTACCTATGCTTTGTGTCTTAGCAGCTGGTCGGCACTCTCTGCGCCAGCTTTACGGCATGTGGAATGGCTCCGAGCACGAAGCTCAGGCACTCCACGGCACCCTGGGGTTTCCCCGGCAGGGCAATGACCAGCGACCGCGCCACGACGGCGGCGAGACTGCGGGAAAGGATGGCATTCGGCGTGATCTCCAGGGACTTCATCCGCATCACTTCGCCAAAGCCGGGGATCTCCACTCTCATGATGCCCCGAATGGCCTCTGGCGTCACATCTCGTTCGGCGATCCCCGTGCCGCCCGTCGTCAGGATCAGCCCACAGCCCTGGGCGCTGAGTGACTGGATGGCCATCTGAATGGCCGCCAGATCATCTGGCACGATCACCTCCGCCAGCACCTGCCAGCCGTAGCCCTCGGCTGATTTTCTCAGAGCAGGACCTCCCAGGTCCTCGTAGATGCCCTGGCTGGCGCGGTCGGAAATAGTGATGATACCTGTGGTCATGTTCACTATGGAAAGCCGCAGCCGCCGCTGATTGCCAGTGAAAATCATCCGCCAGACTTGGCAAAACGCGCACTGGCAGGCAAGGAGTGCTTCTCCACCGCCATGACAGTCCTTTCCGCCACCGCTCTAAACGATCCTGCCCTGCCATGGCGAGTCCAAGTGGTGGAGGAGATCGGCTCTACCAGCGATGCCCTGCGCGAGGCTGCCCTGGCTGGGGAAGACGCCGGCTTGGTGCTCTTTGCAGAATCCCAAACGGCTGGGCGGGGACGGCGGCAGAACCGCTGGCTGGCCCCCAAGGGGAAAGACCTCATGTTTTCGCTGCTGCTTCGCCCTGAGGCTGCCACGGCGCTTTGGCCCCGGGTGACCACGCTGGCGGCACTGGCCATCTGCCGCGCCATCGAAGACGAACTCCCCCTCTGGCCCAGGATCAAGTGGCCGAATGATGTGTATGTCCACGATCGCAAAGTCGCCGGACTCCTTGCAGAGGCGGTCACCACATCATCCGGGCTCATGCTAGTTCTGGGTATTGGCCTGAACGTGAACACGCGTGACTTCCCACCAGATCTCTCAGATACAGCCACGTCACTGCTTTCAGCCGTTCAACCCCTGCCACAGCTGCTTTTGGAGCGCGAGTCCCTGGCCCGGGCTATCCTCCAGCAGCTTCATCGCCAGCTCAGCCGGATCGAGGAAGGCTTCCACGAAGCCATCAGCGAAGTGCGGGAACGAAGCTGGCTCCTCGGGCGCCAAATCCGCGCCACGGTGGACGGCCGCGAAATCTTCGGTCGTGCTTTGGATCTGGATCAGGAAGGCCATCTCATCATGGCTCTCCCCGATGGCAGCATCACTCCCCTGAGCAGTGCTGAAAGTGTGCGCCAAGTCGTCTGATGCGGTGCCAAAAGGAACTCAGGGAGTCTCCTTCTCCAAAGCCTCATCCAGCTTACGGCTCGCATCCAGTGGCGAGCCTGTCTTTTGCCCGAGCAGGGCATACATCATCGGCACCAAAATAAGCGTCACGACGGTGGCGATGCTGACGCCGAAGACGATCACAACACCGACGACGCGGCGAGTTTCAAAGCCAGCACCACCGCCGAGCATGAGCGGCAGCGCGCCCATGACGGTGGCTAGCGCGGTCATGACGATGGGACGCAGACGCTGCTCGCTGGCAGTGAGGATAGCCTCGCGGAAGGCCACGCCTTCGTCACGGAGCTGATTGATGAATTCGACGATCAGGATGCCATTCTTCGCCGCCAAACCGATGAGCATGATGAGGCCGATCTGGCTGTGGATGCTCTGGTTCATGCCCATGAACTTCAGGCCCAAAAGAGCACCGGCCACGGCCATCGGCACCGTGAGCATGATGGTGAAAGGATGCACGAAGCTCTCGAACTGTGCCGCCAGCACGAGGAAGGCGATGAGCATCGCCAAACCAAAGACGAGGCCGATGTTTCCCTGATTCTGCTTCAGCTTCAGCGAGTTGCCTTTGTAGCCCACGATGGCGCTTCCAGGCAGATTTTCGCGGATCAGGTCCTCCAGGTAGGTCACGGCCTCGCCCAGGCTGTAGCCGGTGGCCAGTTCGGCATCAAAGGTGATGCTTCTCATGCGGTTGTAGCGATTCAGCGTGCCGCTGTCAGCGAACTCCTCCGTCTTCACGAGGTTCGAAAGAGGGATGAGCTGCTTCGTGCGCTCGCTGCGGACAAAGAGATTGTTCAGGTCCACCGGCGTGCGTTTGTCAGCGTAGCTGCCTTCCAGCATCACGTCGTATTCTTCGCCTTCATGGAGGAAGGTCGTGGCCCGCCGACCACCGAGCATGGTTTCCAAAGTCATGCCGATGTCCGCAGTCGAGACGCCCAGATCAGCGGCACGCGCTTGATCGATGGTGACGCGCAGTTGCGGTTTCGTGTCGCGGTAATCGCAGTCAAAGCCGAGCAGCTTGGGATTCAGCCGTCCCTTTGCCAAAATGATGTCACGCCATTTGGCGAGCTCTTCAAAGGTTGGGCCACTGACAACGATTTCGAGCGGCTTGTTCAGCCCGCGCAAGATAGCCTGGCGCATGATGACGGAGACCTTGGCTTCGGTCATGTCAGCGGTCCTTTGCCGGACATCTTCCATGATGGTGAATCCATCCCGCCGCGTGCCGAACGGCGTCAGCGTGATCACGGCGATGGAGTCATTGAAGTCGGCGGATGAGCCAAAGCTACGCGGTGCGCGTGAATTCACGCGAGTGGCCTCCTTGGTCTCCTCCACCAGCGGCATCACCCGTTCCGTGAGGGCATCCAGCGTCTGCACGGCATTGCCATACGTCGTGCCCGGCGGGCCGGTGGCCACGACGAAGAACGATCCACGGTCCTCGCGCGGCATGAACTCATCCGGGATGTTCATCAGCAGCCAAACGCACAGCGCCGTGATGCCTGCGACGATGGGAAAGGCTGAGGCTGGGAAGTGCAGCGCCTTATCCAGCACCCAGCGATAACTCCGCTGAACCACCCCAAAGAGACGATCCAAGGTGCGAGCGATGAAGCCATCGCCCTCGCGACCCCGGAGGATCTTCGAGGCCATCATCGGCGAAAGCGTCAGCGCCACGAAGCCCGAGAATGCCACGGCAATCGAAAGCGTGACGCTGAACTCGGCAAACATGCGTCCCGTATCCCCCGGCATGAACGCCACGGGGATGAAGACGCTCATCAGCACCAGCGTGGTGGCGATGACGGCGAACCCGACCTGACGTGTGCCTTTGTAAGCGGCGACGAGTGGGTTTTCACCATGCTCAATGCGGCGGTGGATGTTCTCCAGCACGACGATGGCATCATCGACCACGAGCCCGATCGCCAAAACGAAGGCGAGCAGCGTGAGCGTGTTCATCGAGTAGCCGACAGCCTGTAAAACGAGGCAGGTGGCGAACACGCTCACCGGCACAGCCACGGTCGGGATCAGCACCGCGCGGAAGCTGCCGAGGAAGAGGAAGATGATGATCACCACCAGCGCGATTGCGATGCCGAGTGTGCGATACACTTCATGCAGAGATTCCTCGATGAACTGGCTGATGTCGTAGCTGTTCTCCAGCTTCAAATCGGGCGGCAAGGTCTTGCGGATGTCTTCCGCCTCAGCACGCACCGCACGGGCGACTTCGAGCGGATTTGAGCGCGACTGCCGGATGATGCCGACAGACACCATGAGCACACGATTGCCTTTGAAAACCGTGCGCGCCTCCTCCGCTCCGAGCGCGATCTTGGCCACCTCACTCAGCCGCACCTGATAACCATTCGCCCCACGCGCGATGACGAGCTTCTCGAAGTCTTCGACGCTTCGATACTGACGCGTCAGCCGCACCGTGAACTGCCGGTCGAGCGACTGCACTGTGCCCGCTGGCGGGTCCACGTTTTCACTGCGCAGTGCCTTTTCGACATCGATGGCCGTGAGTCCGCGTGCAGCGAGGGCTTCACGATCCAGCCACACACGCAATGCATAGCGCGAACCGCCGTTGATGCGCACACGAGCCACACCGGGCAGCCGCGAGAAGCGATCAATAAGGTAGCGCTCGGCGTAATCGGTGAGTTCCAGCGTGTTTCGCGACTCGCTGGTGAGGTTCAGATACATCAGCACCTCGGCGCTGAGTTCGGTTTTGCCGACGTTCGGTGGGTCCACCTCCGGCGGCAGTGTGGCAAGCACGGGGCTGATGGCCTCGCGGATGTCATTTGCCGCCGCATCGAGGTCACGCCCGAGCGTAAACTCGACGGTGATCTCCGACTTTCCATCAACACTGATCGACGAGATGTTTTCGATGGCCTCCACCTGCGAGATGCGATCTTCCAGCCGCTGCGTGATGCGGCTTTCCACCACACTCGCCGAAGCTCCACGGTAGTAAGTCTCCACCGTGACAATCGGCGGCTCGATGTCTGGGAACTCGCGCAAAGGCAGCCGCGTGTAGGCGACGATGCCAAAGGTGAGAAGCACCAGATTCATCACCAAAGCCAGCACCGGGCGGCGGACGGATGTGTCAGAGAGCCACATTAGGAAGTGACGATGTCAGAGGGACGAGTGACGAATGGCATGGGGGGAGACGAATCAAACGCGGCGAAAGGAGCGGGACAATCTGTGAATTCGTTTAGCGGGTATCTGTTTTGGGATTTATGCCTTTCTTGCGCATTGTGCATCCACTGCAAGAAGCCCGCCATCTGAAGTGTTCCCCTCTGCCCTTCCCAATCATGAGACTGATCCTGCCTTTCCTCGCCCTGGCTGCTGCCGCCAGTGCTGCCGACATCACCTTTAAAAAGTTCACCCTCACGAACGAGTTCGTGGCTGAGGGCGCGCACTTCGCCGATTTCGATCACGATGGCGACAACGACGTCTGCTCGGGCCGCTTCATCTGGCAGGGACCTGAGTTCAAAGAGCGCATCAGCTTTGCCCCGAAGTTCGAAAAGGAGCCCTATGACCCAGCCAAGGGCTACAGCGACTTCTTCCTGACCTACACCTACGACTTCAACAGCGACGGCTGGCATGACATCCTGGCCTTTTCCTGGCCGGGCAAGGAGACCTGGGTCTATGAAAATCCAAAGGGCAAAGGCGGCGACTGGACCCGCCACACCATCTTCGAGGTCACTGACAACGAATCCCCGACCCTGGGCGATATGAACGGCGACGGCAAACCCGAGATCATCTGCCACACCGGCGGCCAGCTCGGCTACGCGGAGATCGACTGGAGCAATCCCTTCGGCAAAGCCCGCTTCCGCCCCATCTCGCCGAAGTCACCCGAGAACGACAAAAAGTACTTCAAATACACCCACGGCTACGGTTTCGGCGATGTGAATGGCGATGGCCGCCCCGACATCCTGGACAAAGAAGGCTGGCGCGAGCAGCCCGCTGACATGAGCAAAGACAGCGACTGGAAATTCCACGCGAACCTCTTCACCAAAGAAGGCGCACGCGGCGGCAGCTTCATCCTCGTTTATGACGTGAATGGCGACAAACTGAACGACGTGATCACCGGCTACGATGCGCATGGCTACGGCCTCGGCTGGTTCGAGCAGGGCAAAGACGGCACATTCACCCGCCACGACCTCATGGGAGCCACCTTGGAGGACAGCAAAGTCGGCGTGAAATTCAGCCAGCTCCACGCCATGCAGCTCGCCGATATGAACAACGACGGCGTCATGGACCTCGTCACCGGCAAGCGCCGCTGGGCCCACGGCCCGCTGAAGGATGACGAGCCAAATGCCGCCCCTGTGCTCTACTGGTTCGAAATCAAACGCGACGGCAAAGGCGGCGCGGACTTCATTCCCCACCTCATCGACGAAGCCAGCGGTGTCGGCACCGAAGTCACCCCCGGCGATGTGAATAAGGACGGCAAGCTCGACGTAGTCATCGGCAACAAGACTGGCGTGTTTGTTTTCTTGCAGGAGTAGGCTCCCGGTAAATAGACTGCGGGATAATTCCCCAGTCTTTTTGCCCATGAAACGCTTCTCCGCCTTCGCCGCGACTCTTTGGATCTCTCTTGTTCCTGCCTTCAGCCAGGAAACTTCTGCCCCTGCCCGCCCGCTGGATGCTCTCCTAGCGGGCGAAACTGCCTGGCAGATGACGACCGCCCAGTTCGAGCAGCAATTCGGCCCGGCGCGCTTTGACTGGCTTTCGGAGAAAAAGGATCAGGCGCGCTTCTTCGGCCCAGGTCTCAGCCTCTGGGAAGGCAGCATCAAGCTGAATGAGGCCATCATCGAGTTCTCCCCCGAGGGCAATCCGGCGAAACTTACCTTCTCCCTCTACAATCGTGGAGATTCCGAGACGCTCATCAGCCTGCGTGACCAGTTCGAAGCTCGGGTAAACGAGCTCAAAGAGACAATCTCGAAGCGTCTCGCTGTCAGCCCCACAGAGCGCGGCAAGGATAAATCCAGCGCCGTCGCCGCCGAGGGCTTCGTCTGGATGAAAGCTCCCAGTGCCTACTTGCTGGAGTACAGCTACCAGCGGGAAATGAAGAGCCGGTCCATTCCCTTCCGCGCAGAATTCATCCGCCTGCGCGTCGCCAATGTCGGTGCAGGTGGTCGTAACGCCATGGCTTCCACCAGCACCGCTGGAAGCGCCGCCCCCGTCGGCCGCAGCACGCTGGTAAACAACATCAAACGCGAGGCCAATGGCGATGTCGTGATCGCCAACGTGCCGATGGTGGATCAAGGCCCCAAGGGCTACTGCGCCGTGGCCACTGCCGAGCGCGTCTTTAAATACTACGGTATCCCGGTGGATCAGCATGAGATGGCGCAGATCGCCGACACTACCGACGGCGGCGGCACCAGCCCAGACAAGATGCTCGCCGCTCTAAACAAGCTCGAAGGCCGCATGGGCGTCAGCGTCCGCGTCATCGAAGACTGGGAATACAAGAAGTTCATGGACAAGGTGGCCGACTACAACAAAGAGGCGAAGAAGGCCAAGAAGCCCGAGGTCGATGCGAGCCCGCGGGGCAACACAATCTACATCAATGAAATCATCGAGCAGATGGATGGTGAGGTGCTGAAAGTCGCCCGCACCGAGCGTGACCGTGCCGGCTTCGGCAAATTCCAGCGAACCGTCGCCACCCTGATCGATCAAGGCATCCCCATCATGTGGAGCGTCTCACTCGGGCTGCTGCCTGAGCAGGAAATCCCGCAGGCCAGTGGCGGTCACATGCGCCTCATCATCGGCTACAACGCCAAAACCGGCGAAGCCCTCTACTCCGACTCCTGGGGTGCCGATCACGCCCTGAAGCGCATGCCTTTGGCGAATGCCTACACCATGACCAACGGCCTCTACTACATGCAGCCCCGCGCGAAGTGACGGGAATGAGGATTGACGTTTGGCGCTAAACTTGAGTAGCGTGAAGCCCTTATGGGCATCTTCTCTTGGATCATCGTCGGGCTGATTGGCGGCATTCTTGGCAAATTCATCCATCCTGGCAATGACTCGAATGGCATCTTCCGCACCATCATCCTCGGCATCATCGGTGGTATTGTGGGCAACCTCATCGCCACCAACCTCCTCGGCTGGGGCGCT
Organism: Verrucomicrobiaceae bacterium; assembly: GCA_021151605.1. Taxonomy (GTDB): domain Bacteria; phylum Verrucomicrobiota; class Verrucomicrobiia; order Verrucomicrobiales; family Verrucomicrobiaceae; genus Prosthecobacter. The sequence continues at coordinate 5,200 of JAGKWZ010000050.1, read as the reverse complement.
ACCGATGGCATCAACATCCGCAGCATCGGCATCGCTGCTCTTGGCTCCCTGCTGGTGCTCGTGATCTTCAAGCGGGTGATGAAGAGGGGCTGAGTCTCATTTCATTTCCGTGTTCAGGTCTTTCAGGTCCAGTCTCTTCATACACCCCATGAGCCTCGTGCTGATTGGGGTTTTCGGCAATTTGGCCTACAGATCTAGCGTGGATGAATTTGTGAATGGTGGTCTGATACTTCGAGTCCTTTTGGTCGGTGGTTGTGCCTGCTTATGCCTGCTGACGGCGTGGCTATACATGAGAAGTGGAGGATTGATCTATAAACCGCAAGCGGATGGATTGGTGTTGTGGCGCTGGTGGCGAAAATCGTTTTTTTCCTGGTCTGAGATCGACGAAATTGTGTGGAACAGCGCCCTTCATTACTTTGCCCTCAGAAGCGCGGAAGGTGTTATTTGCTTCAGTTCTACCGATGCCTTTCCAACATATGGAGATCTACTTCGCACCATCCACCAAATGAGCGGATGTCGAATATGCGGACGGCTCAGAGCCGAGCTTTACGGGATGCAATGAGTTTGCTGACATCATTTGAATCTCAGAAAAGGATTGCCGCCATGCTGGGTTTCCCCTGTAATCCGCCGCTTTCTTCCATCCATGAGCTCCCACACTGCCTCCGATTCCCGGCCCGACATGAAATTGTTCTGGGCCTGCTTCATCGCCCTCGTCGCCACCTCCTTCTTTTTTGGGGTGCGCGCCAATAGCATGGGGTTGCTGCAAGATGCCTTCAACCTCTCTGAAAATGAAAAGGGTGCGATCAACGGGGGCGGCATGTGGCCTTTCGCCATCAGCATCATCTTCTTCAGTCTGGTTATTGACTGGGTTGGCTACAAGACCGTGGCTATATTTGCCATTGTCTGTCATCTAATCGCCTTGGTATTGACCTTGAGCGCCGATGGCTTCAAATCGTTTTACTATGCCTCCATTTTGATTGGTCTGGCTAATGGCACAGTAGAAGCCTTTGTGAACCCAGTGGTCGCCACCCTGTTTCCTAAGGACAAGTCGAAATGGCTAAACATCCTGCACGCAGGCTGGCCTGCAGGATTAGCTTTGGGAGCTCTGTTCTGCGCTGTCTTCCCAACATCATCCTTGATGTTTGATGCAGTTTGGAAGTTCCGCTTTGCCTTGTGCATGCTGCCTGTGCTCGCCTACGCCCTGCTTATTCTTCCCTGCAAGTTCCCTGTGAATGAGCGCGTCGCTGCGGGTGTGAGCTACCGTGAAATGTTGAAGGAAGTCGGAGCTGTTGGCTTCTTCATCATAGGCTTCCTCATCTACTTTGCCATCATGCAACTGGCTGGTAAGGAAGCCTCGCTTTTAACCTCAGTGATCGCGGGCGCAGCCATTGGTGCCGTGGCCGGAATCTATACGGGGTCGTTGGGTAATTGGATGTTCCTGCTTGTGTTGATGATCATCGGTCCGCTGGCCACAACAGAGCTTGGCACAGATGGCTGGATGCCTGACCTACTTCAGCTCAACAGCCCTTCTGACTCACCAAACTTCGCCGCCTGGGTGTTTGTCTATGTGTCGGCCATCATGACAATCCTTCGTTTCTACGCTGGCCCTATCGTGCATCGCTTTTCGCCCATCGGACTGCTCGTGCTCGGCTCTGGCGTCGCCATCGTCGGCTTGTTGTTGCTTTCACAAAGCACTGGCTGGGCCATTGTTGCCGCCTCCACGATCTATGCTTTTGGCAAAACCTTTCTCTGGAGCACCACACTGGGCCTTACTGCGGAGCAATTCCCCAAAGGTGGCGCATTGACTTTGAATGGTGTTTCTGCGGTGGGAGTTCTTTTTCTCGGTGTTCTTGGGAGTCCTTTCATCGGTTACCAGATGGACCATGATCTCCATCACCGCCTCCAAAGTGATCACGGTGCACTACTGGTAAAAGTCGAGGGTCAGACCAAAGACAGTATTTTTGGCAAGGCCCCCAGTCTGGATCAGGCCAAGATCAAGGCCCTGCCAGTGCCTGAAACTAAGGAGCTTGAAGCCGTGCAGGCAGACAGCAAACGCGGAGCCTTCACCAACATCGCCGTGCTTCCAGGCTTCATGCTCGTCTGTTATCTCGGCATGTTCCTGTGGTTCCGAGCCAAGGGCGGTTACAAGCCCGTCGCCATCGGCGGGCATTGATCGGGTTTTCTTTCAGATTTTTCCAGAATGGGCGGTCCTTTTTGGCCGCCCATTTTTTATCTTGTCACCCCCCGACTCGCCTACTAAAACCACCCGCGCTCGTCTTCCAGCTTTATTCGTTGGTCCCGACTGGCGATTTCATCATCACATCATCATCTCACCAACCTTATCATAATCCTCTATGAGTGAAAACAATCGTATGCGCCTCCTCTGGGCTGGCTTCATGGCCATCCTTGCCGCAGGCGTCGGCTTCGCCATCCGTGGCGGTATCTTTGACAACTGGGGCAAAGAATACGGCTTCACAGGAGCCCAGCTCGGTGCCATCGGCGGCGCTGGCTTCTCCGGCTTCTGCTTCGGCATCATCCTGGGTGGGGTGATCGTTGATAAGATCGGCTACGGCAAGCTCGTCGCCCTCGCCCTGCTCTGCCACGTCCTCTCGGCCTTTGTCACCTTCGGTGCCAGCACGCCTGAGAACGCCTACAACTTCCTCTTCTGGGGCATGTTCATCTTCGCCTATGCGAATGGCACCCTCGAAGCTGTGGCAAACCCACTCGTCGCTACTCTCTTCCCTGAGAACCGCACGCATTACCTGAACATCCTGCACGCCTCCTGGCCTGCTGGGATGGTGCTCGGCTCTGTCGCTGGCTGGGTCCTCGATGACAAAATGCAGCTCGGCTGGAAAATGCAGCTCGCCCTGTATCTCGTCCCGACCGTGCTCTACGCGATCATGTTCATGGGCCAGAAGTTCCCGAAATCCGAAGCCGCCGAAAAAGGCGCCAGCTTCGTCCAGATGTTCAAGCCCGTCGGCATCCTCGGTGCTGTCGTCGCCTGCTACCTGCTCTCCCTCTTCTTTGGTGACATCAGCAAGGCTCTCTCCCCTGATAACGCCAAGGTCATCGGTTACGCCATCGGCGGCATCCTCCTGATCGCCGTTACCGTGATCACCAAGGGCTCCATCGGCTCCTTCGTCCTCTTCGTGCTCTTCGTCACTCACGCCCTTGTCGGCGCGGTGGAACTCGGCACCGACGGCTGGATCCAGAACATCACTGGCAACCTCTTCACTTCCGAAGAAGGCAAATACCTCTTCATCTGGACATCCGCCATCATGTTTGGCCTGCGTTTCTGCGCTCACTGGATCGAAAAGACCCTCAAGCTCTCCCCCATCGGTCTGCTGCTGGTCTGCTCCGTCATCGCTTGCATCGGTTTGAACCTCGCCAGCGGCATGCAATCCTTCTCCATGGCTCTCGTCGCTCTTGGCATCTATGCCGTCGGTAAGACCTTCTTCTGGCCTACCATGCTTGCTGTCGTGGGTGACCGCTATCCGCAAACGGGCGCTGTCGCCATGTCCATCATGGGCGGCATCGGCATGCTCTCCGCCGGTCTCATCGGTGGTCCTGGCCTCGGATATTGCAAAGACCGCTTCGCCGGTGAAGAACTGAACAAAGCTGACTCCGCCATCTACGCGGAGTACAAAGCCGAGAAGCCTTCCACCTTCCTCAATCTCGCCTCCACTGAAGCCTTCGGTCTTGATGGCAAGAAGCTGGGCGAAGCCAAAGATGCCAAGGAGAAGACTCCGAAGCAGCAGGCTGTCGTCACCGCTGACCAGAAGGGCGACCGCGCTACTCTGAAGTTCGACTCCTACATTCCAGCTACTATGGCTGTGGTGTATCTCCTGCTCCTGCTCTACTTCAAGGGCATCGGTGGCTATAAAGCTGTCCGCATCGACGAACAGGCTGCGTAACCTTCGCCAAACTCTCCACTCACGGCGTCCTGGTCATCCCGGGACGCCGTTTTTGTTTCCAGGCTTGCTTTCCTGTCCGGGTTTCGTCATTCGTGCTTCGTCACTTCACCTTTCCCCACCATGCCCACTTACGTTTACGAAACCATCCCACAGTATGAAGGCGATCCACCAAAGCGCTTCGAGATCCGCCAGAGCATGAACGACGCAGCGCTCACCCAGCATCCCGACAGCGGCCAGCCCGTGCGGCGCGTGCCCATCGGCGGCACTGGCATCATGGGTGGTTCCAGCGGCACGGCCTCCATGCCCTCGGGCGGTGGCTCTTGCGGCTCGGGGTGTGGCTGTCATTAACTTCATCACCCAACCAAGGTCATGAGCACCGAGCGTCCCTTTGGCGACCCCACTAACATCCAGCGTGAGAATGCGGCGGCTGTCGGCAAAGGCGTGGCCTTTGGCTGCGGGGGCTGTGCGTTACTCGTCGTGCTCGTTTTTGGGCTGATGATGGCCTGCATGGTCTTCGCCTTCACGATGCTATGGCGCTCTGGCCCTGGAGATGCAGCCTTCGAGGCCGCGAAAAAATCCGAAGTGATGCGTGAGGCTCTCGGTGAACCGATGACCAAGGGCTGGCTCGTGACGGGAAACGTCTCCATCAATAACAATACCGGCACAGCAGACATCAACGTGCCCGTCTCCGGCCCCAAAGGCTCAGCCAGCATCCACGCTGCCGCCACGATGACCGACGGCGTCTGGCATTTCAGCGAAGCGAAAGCCACCATCAGTGGTCGTGCGGACTCGGTGGACCTTCGTCCGCTTCTTAACGCTCCACCCGCTGGTGCACCAGCACCTTGAAGGCACCGCCAGCGCCATCGGGATCAAGCATCGGGCCGCTCGCGCTCGGGACGCGTGACTGGAGAAACTCCGCCTGGGTGGCAAAGCTGATCTCGCTCAACCCAAGTTGGGCCGCCCAGGCGCGGTAGTCGGTAAAATTGATATCCGCCGTGATGTCCTGTCTGCCGACATTCTCGTAGATCGAGAGGCCTTCCAGGCGCTGATGCATCAAATAGGCCCTGAGAGTGCCCCTCGGTCGCCGCCTATAAAGAGTGGGAAACTGCTCTCCGTAGTCCACGGTTAGCATCGCCCCCTTCCTCCACTTCGGCACCCAACCTTGGAGCCAATCCCGCACCGATTCGTGAAGCTCGCAGCGCTGACGCGGATGCTGTGGCGGGTGGGAAAGTACGGAGAATGCAGAGGCAAGCTGCTGGGGCGGCGATCCCCCCTCACCCCAGCCC
>JAGKWZ010000350.1 GCA_021151605.1 Verrucomicrobiaceae bacterium | reverse complement strand
GTCAATGCGCTGGCCTCTGGCCTGCGAACCACAGGATAGTTCCTGGAGTCACCTTTTTGAAAAAAAGTAAGGGCCGGACGGCTCCCGACCGCCCGGCCCCCTTTGCTTGCATCAACTCGAACACACCCTGCGCTCCCGCAGGAGTTGTTTGAAACAACCAATCACTCTCAAAACCAGATCGGCTGGATTGCTCCAACTTTCACTGTTGATGGATTGGATGGAGGATCGTGGCGGAGTGTTGAAACTTTTTGAAAATAGTTTCAGCCCGGGCTGAGGTCGCTCATGGAATATCGCTGACAATCAGTCGTGCCGATTTGCCGTTCACCGGCCGCAGTCTCCTCTGGGGATACCCTCGCGCTTGCTTCTCATGCCTGCCCGCGCCATCTCAGAGGGTGAAAGTCCCCCACATCATCATCGCCCAGATCATTCGCTCCCTGCACGACATCTTCGTGGACCGGCGCTACTCGGACAAGGCGGTGGAGTTTGCCTTCAAGAATCATCACAAGTGGGGCAGCCGGGATCGGCGGCTGTTTGCGGAGTCGATCTATGAATGCGTGAGGCACTGGCGCTGGTTTTGGCATCTGGCAGGTCTGCCGGACGCGGATCATGCCCGCCGGGAGTGCATCGGCGATGAAGAGCTGTGGAGCGTCTGGGCGGCTCAGTGGCTGACGAGCGGCAAGGAGCTGCCGCAGTTCGACGAGTTGGTGGGCATCCGCCCGCAGGATATTCGTGCCCGTGAAAAGCTGCCGGTGCCGGACGTGATCCGCCTTTCCATCCCCGACTGGCTGGATGCCCGCTGCTCCAAGGAGCTGGGCGATGCCTGGCCGGCGATCCGCGAGACGCTGAACCAACCCGCGGATGTTTATTTGCGCACCAATACGCTGAAAACCGACCGCCGCAGTCTGAAGGAGCGGCTGGGGCAGGACGGCTTCATCACGGAGGCCTTGAAACCCATCCCGACAGCGCTGGTGATGCAGCAGCGCTACAATGTCTTTGCCATGGCAGCCTTTAAAGAAGGGCTCTTCGAGGTGCAGGACGCGTCGTCGCAGCGCGTCGCACCGTTTGTTCAGGTGGAGCCGGGCATGAAGGTGATCGATGCCTGTGCCGGTGGTGGTGGCAAGACCCTCCACCTCGGTGCTCTGATGCAGAACAAAGGCCGCATCCTGGCGCTCGACGTGCATGACTGGAAGCTGAAGGAACTGCGCAAACGCTGTGGTCGTGCCGGTGTGGACGTGGTGGAGACTCGCGTGATCGAGGGCAGCAAATCCATCAAGCGCCTCGCCAACTACGCAGACCGTGTTTTGCTCGATGTGCCATGCTCCGGACTCGGCGTGCTGCGGCGCAACCCGGATGCGAAGTGGAAGCTCAGCGAGGTGGAGATCGACCGCCTGATCATCGAGCAGCAGGACATCCTCACGCGCTACAGCGCCATGGTGAAGCCCGGCGGCAAGCTGGTGTATGCCACCTGCTCCATCCTCCCGAGTGAAAACGAGCTGCAAGTGCAGAAGTTCCTCGCCACGCACGGTGAAGACTGGACGCTAGAAGAAGAGATGAAGATCAACCCTGCCGAAAGCGGGCACGATGGCTTCTACGGCGCGAGATTGGTGAGAAAAGGCCATGCCCCCAAAGCCGATGAACCTACGGAATCTCCAATCGAACTTGCTGCGGAGTAACCGAGCGGTCATCGCCGCGTGTCTGCTCGTATCGAGCCTCCACGCCCAGATCTCCGTGCCGATGCCGCATCGGGAGCTGCGTGGCTCATGGATCGCGACGGTGCATAACATCAACTGGCCTTCCCAGGAAGGTCTGCCGGTGGCGCAGCAGCAGGCGGAGCTAAAGCGACTGATCGAAAAGGCGCATGAGCAAGGTCTGAACTGCCTGATCTTCCAGGTGCGCTCGGCTTGCGAGGCGATCTATGAATCTCAGATCGAGCCATGGTCATGCTACCTCAGCGGGCTGATGAGCCTGCCGCCATCGCCGAAGTGGGACCCGCTGACCTTCGCCATCGACGAGGCGCACAAGCATGGCATGGAACTGCACGCGTGGTTCAACCCGTATCGCGCACTGGCGGGAGATCGCTTTGCGCCGAGCGCGAATCATGTTCGCAGGCAGCATCCTGAATGGACGGTGAAGTATGGCCGCGACTGGTGGCTGAATCCTGGTTTGCCAGAAGTGCGGCAGCGCGTGCTGGATGTGATCCTCGATGTCACGAAGCGCTACGACGTGGATGGCATCCACATCGATGACTACTTTTATCCCTATCCGGTGAATGGCAAAGACGGCAAGCCGATGCCTTTCCACGATGAAGATGCTTTCTCACGCTACAAAGCCGGTGGCGGCACGCTGGAGCTCACGGCCTGGCGTCGGCAAAATGTCGATGACACCGTGCGCTCCATTTACGAAGGCATCAAAGCCACGAAACGCACCGTGAAGTTTGGCATCAGTCCTTTCGGCCTCTGGCGTCCGAACCATCCAGAGGGCACGGGCGGAGGTCTTGATCCCTATGAACACATGGGCGCGGACAGTCGCGGCTGGCTTCAGAAAGGTTGGGTCGATTACCTCACGCCGCAGCTCTATTGGACAATCAATCGGCCGAAGCTCGGCTTTGGCACCTATTTTGACTGGTGGCTTGGCGAGAACACGCTGGGCCGCCACATCTGGCCTGGCATGAACACGAGCAAGGTAGGGGATGATAGGAAGGCTGGGGAGATCCTCGCGCAGATCAGCATCACGCGGTCAAAGCAGCTCCAGATGGCACCGGGACATTTTCACTGGAACTTCGCTGCGCTGGACAAGAACCTCGGCAAGATCGGCACACTTTCCAAAGAACGCGCCTACAACATCCACACCATCCTGCCAGCGAGTCCCTGGCTGAGTCAGGTGGCGCTGCCCGCACCGCGAGTCGAACGTGTGGCAGATGGGCAGAAGCTGCGCTGGTTCTTCGATGATCTGCGCTGGGACAGCGTGGGCCGCTGGTGGGTGGTGCAGGCTTTGATTGAGGGCAAATGGCGGACCGTGGAGGTGACCTTCCGCACGCAGCATGAGACCACTTGGCCGAAAGGTGCGTCTGCTGTGGCGGTGCGTGCCGCTGGCCCAGCCTGGGAGCTGAGCGAGCCCGGCGTGACTTCAGGTCTGTAGCGGTTACTGCTTCTTTTTGCCGGGACCTTTGGCCCGCTTCGGCTTCGCGACGTCATCTGGCAGCGGACCAGCCATGGGCGCGGTTTCAAAGAAGGCTCCGTCATTCTCCACGCGTGGATCTTTGGTGCGCTGGAGTTCGCCCATGAGGCGCTCACGCATTTGATCACGCACCGTGGCGTAGTCGGGATCGTTGGCGACGTTGGTGACTTCAAAGGGATCTTTGCCGATGACGTAAAGCTCCTCGCGTGGACGTTGAGCGAAGGCCCAGTCGAAGTGCTTCTTCCACTGCTGGTTGGCACGCTCGCCGATGATCCATGCTTTGGTGGGACTGCTGTCCATGTCGGCAAAGCTGGTGTGAGTGTTTTCCGTGAGTGTGGTGGCATCCGCATCGAGCTGGCCTGGATCGCCCATAGGCATGCGGCTGGGTTTGAAGTTCAGGATGTAGAGGTAGTCCGGCGTACGGAGGGCGCGCTGAGGGTAGGGGAGGAAGCCCTCGCGAGCGGACTCGACATGGCGTTCACGCCCCGTGATGACGTAGTTGCGCTCAGGATCGACCTGGCCGCTTTTGTCACTGCGCAGGACTTTGACAAGGCTGCGCCCGGTCATGACGGAAGGCGGTGTAAGCCCACCCGTTTCGAGGAAGGTGGGGGCGAGATCCATGAGGTTCACGAAGTCATCGACGACTCGTCCACCGACCGTGCCTGCACCACGCACGGCGAGGGTGACGTGCGTGCCGAAGTCGTAGAGGTTGCATTTGCCATGAGGGAAACCGGGCGCGCCGTGGTCGCCACTGACGACGACGAGGGTGTTGTCGAGTTCGCCCATGGCTTCGAGTTTCTTCAAAAGCACGCCGATGCAGGCATCAAAGGCCATGATCTCACCAAAGTAGCTGGCCAGATCTTCGCGCACCTCAGGCACGTCGGGGAGAAAGGCCGGGAGCTTGCCTTTGAGCTGCTCGGGATTGAGCTTCCAAAGCGCGGCACCGCTGCCTTTGACCCACTTGCGATGCACGTTTGTCGGTCCATACCAGAAACAGAAAGGCTGGTCGGCTTTCCGGTCGGTGATGAAGGCGTCGAAGTTCGCGCCAACTTCATCATAAAGCTCCTGCTTCGCCGCCTCAATGCTTTTGCCTTCGGCGACCATCTTGGTCACGTTTTCGGAGAAGTCATTCACGCGACGCCCTGCCTTTTCATAGGCATGCGCTTGCTGACCATAAGGGGCATCGGCAGGCGAGCCCGGAGACCAGACTTTGTACATTTTGCCAATGTGGTAGCCGCTGTCTTTCAGCAGCAGTGGATAAGCCGGGATGCTCATGTCCCACTTCGCGCCTTGCAGGATCGCCGCACGTCCGGTACGCCAGAAGTATTGGCCGGAGAGCAGCGAACTGCGGCAGGGCGTGCATGACGGGGCACAGACATGAGCGTTTTTGAAAAGCACCCCTTCCTTTGCAATTCGGTCGATGTTCGGCGTCTGGATGATGTCGTTGAGCGTGCCCTTGCCATCAAGCTGCTGGTAGATGCTGGCATAGCGTCCCATGTCATCAGCGAAGCAGAAGAGGATATTGGGGCGCTTGGCCTCGGCGGCAGAGAGCGCAGAACAGATGAGAAAACCCAAGGTAAAGAAGGAGATGAGACGCATGGCGAGTGCCGGTCAACGATGGGCGAACCGACAGACTTGCAGGGAGCTTTGAATCAAGGCAGCATCGGCTTGTGATCGACGACTACGAAGTACTGGAACAGATCGCGGAAGGCTCCCGCAGCACGGTGCATCGTGCCCGCGACCAGTGCAGCGGCCGGATTGTGGCACTGAAACGGCTGAAGGATGAATCGGGATACAAGGAGTGGGAACGCGAAGTCACCGCACTCGAATTGATCAGCGGTCTTAACGTGATTCAATTGCTGGAAAGTGGACGCCTGCCCCATGGCGGCTATCTAGCGCTCGAATGGCTCGTCGGCCCGAACTTGGAGGCCAGGGCCAAGGATCAGCCACTTTCGCTGCATGAGTTTTCCATGATCGCCTCCAGCGCCCTGCATGCCCTGTATTGCGTGCACCAGGCTGGATTTTTGCACCGCGACATGAAGCCATCCAACCTCATGCAGGCCGACGATGGTGTGTGGAAGTTGATCGACTTTGGCGAAGCCCGCAGGATTGAGGATGCCTCGCAGCAGCCGCTCGTCGGTTCGATTCATGCCATGGCACCGGAGCAGTTTGAGAATGGCACACTGGACGAGCGCACGGATTATTACGCGCTGGGCTGCACACTCTTCTTTGCGCTCACTGGGCGCTATGCTCATGCGGGTGAGACGACGCCGGAGGTAATCACCAGTCATTTGCACCCAGATCCGCCAGAGCTATCAAAGGCCAGACCTGATTTGCCACAGGCCATGGTGACTTGGGTGGAAGGATTGATGTCACGCCATCCACACGATCGCCCGCAGAACTACAGGGAAGCACTGGGAACACTCATGCCTGCATGTTTAGACTCAAGCAGTTGAAGTAAAAATAGCGTTTCCCTGGGGAAAGGTGGGCTGAATGAGGTATTACTAAAGCCAGTCCTAAAAATGGACAGGATGACAAAAGCGACAAGCGTGACATTGTGACAACATGCCGTTTAAGTCGAAGGTTGAGGAACGTGAGTACAAGGAGGCTTACCAAAAAGATCTCCGGGCCGGGGTGCGCCGTCGGGAGCCGGGGACATTGCACGAGGCGCTCGTGGAGCTGCGGGAGCTGCGGG
>JAGKWZ010000349.1 GCA_021151605.1 Verrucomicrobiaceae bacterium | reverse complement strand
GGGCAAATACGTCATCCCGTTGCTCGAAGCGCCTGAGGGACTGCTGGTAGTGGGCGACAAGGGCTTCGACAGCGATCCCCTCCGTCAACAACTTGAGCAGCTTGGCGCCTCTCATGACATTCCCAGCAGGTCGAACCGGAGAAAGAAGCGCAGGCTCACCAAGAAGCTCTATCGTCAGCGCTACAAGGTAGAGAACTACTTCTGCCGCCTGAAGGGTGGGCCTCAGCAAGCAAGCGCCGCGATAAACTTGCCTCCCACTTCCTCGTTTTCATTCAATTTGCGTCCGTCATCGATTGGCTTCGCTATGGCTGTTGAGGGCCTTTGTAGTGGTGCCTTCGTTTCCCGAAGCCTTCGGCACTGAAGTCGTCGGCGAAAATGACGCGTGAGTAGTCGGCTGAAAAGGCGGTCGTAGCGGCGGCAAGGAGGATGGGCAGGAAGAGCTTTATGGGGCGTGGTTAACGCCCCACTCACTCTCAAACCTACATCCAACTCACACTGGCCGCAGCACGCTCTTCACGACTTCGCCTTTGTGCATCTTCTCGAAGGCCTCGTGCCATTCGGTGACGGGCCAGACGCCGCCGATGATCGGTTTCACATCAAACTGGCCGCTGCTCATGAGGGCGATGACACGTTCCCAGATCGGCCAGTTGTGGCTGAAACTGCCTTGCAGGGTGATGTTCTTCTGCACCAGCGGGTCAATGTTGAAACCGAGCGGTTGCGGGCCCCAGCCGACTTTGGAAATCCAGCCAGCAGGGCGGACGATGTCGAGCGCGATCTTGAGCGTGACGCTAGCGCCGGCGGCGTCGATGACGCCATCGCAGCCGAGGCCGTCGCGTTCCATCGCCCAGGGCTTGGCGTCGCCGATGATGACTTCGCAGCCGCAGTGTTTGCGAGCGAGTTCAAGACGATGCGCATCCTGCTGAAGGCCGACGATGGCGACTTGAGCGCCGCATTGTTTGGCCATCGCGGCACAAAGGATGCCGATGGTGCCGGGTCCGAGCACGACCACCCGATCACCAGGCTCGATGCGCGTTCTTCACCACCGCATTGTAAGCCACACAGCAGGGCTCGGTAAGGCAGGCCTGCTCGAATGGAAGCTGATCGGGGACGTGATGCAGGATGCGGCTTGGCACACGCACATACTTGGTCATCGCGCCATTCACGCCGTAGCCAAAACCTTTACGGGTGTTGTCGAGGTTGTAGAGGCCTCGGCGGGTCATCGGGTTGTCTTTGGAAATGATCGCGGCGGTCTCTGAGACAACTCGGTCGCCTTCCTTCCATCCTTCGACATCCTTACCGACCTCGATGATATGCCCGCCGAACTCATGCCCGAGCACGACCGGGTAGTTCACTGGCCAGGAGTGATCGGAGGTCCACTGATGCAGGTCAGAGCCGCAAACCCCGACGTTGGCGACTTCGAGGAGCACATCCTCAGCACCGATGGTTGGCTTTTCGATCTCACGGATTTCGACGGAGCCTTTTTCAGGCGCAAAATTGACGACGGCGGCAGATTTCATGGTTCGAAACGATGAAGCAATCTCACGCAGGCGTCACGACAAAGAATGAGCGAAGTGCGACAAGCGGTCAGACACTGGCTTTATTTTGTGGCGGGGGCTGCCATGTCCAGCACGATGCGGAAGCCAAAGCTCGCGCGATGGATCACGGGCAGCACGGCGAATCGTTTGCCGGAGCGGATGCCGTCGATGGAGAAGTCCTCCCACGAGCCGCCACGGAGGAGCTTGTGGGTCTGCCGCCCATCGAACCACGAGTCCATCCACTCCGAGACATTGCCACCCATGTCGTAGAGACCGAAGGCGTTTGGCGTGAAGCGCATCACGGGCGCACTCGCGGCAAAGCCATCGTCGTAGTGGTCCAGAATGTCGGCGGTGGGGAAGGCCTTGCGATAGGTGAGGTCCGCGTAGTTGCCCGCCCGCTGGTCAGTGGTGGGAGGAAAGTTCGGGCCATACGGGAACGCCCCTGGGGCGGGGCCAGTGAGCTTTTCTGCAGTGCTGCCCGCGCTGAGGCTTTCCAGCTCGCCGATGCCGACCGCGACACTCCACTCGGCGTCTGTGGGCAGGCGATAGGTGCGCTTTTCCTTCTTGCTCAGCCAGGCACAGAAGCTATGCGCCTCATACCAGTTCACACTTGAGACCGGATCTTCGTCTCCCATGCCCGTGGGCACATCGCCAGCGCGTGGCGTCTTCCATTGCAGCCCCGAGCCGGTCTGGGGCACGTCGTGGTCAAAGGCAGCGTAATCTTTTCGCCGCGTCTCATGGATGCAGAAGAGAACGTCCGTGCCGGGGATGGGGACCAATTTCATGCCGAGGCTGTTGGTGGTGCCCGCCTTCGCGATTTGCTCTGGCATCATCGTCTTGGAGAACTTCGTCTGCCGTGGTTTCTCAACGGTGCGCGGAGGTGTCGCATGAAACGTTGGCCGCCGCTCCAGCACGCAGCGGAAGCCAAACCCGGGATTCGCCGCCGCGTTGAAGCCGTTGCGATAGGACGACAGCAGGTTCTCCTTTTTCGAATCTGTCCACGAGCCGCCTCGCGAGGCATGTCCCTTGTGCGTGCCGTCGAACCAGTCCTCGACCCACTCGTGAATGTTGCCGCTGAGGTCGTAGATGCCGAGCTTGTTGGGCCTGAAGCTCATCACCGGCGCGGTGGAGAAGAACCCGTCATCATAACCACCGCCCACATAATCGCCGGTGGTGGGAAACCTCAGCCGACGCGTTTCATCGCTGTAGTTGCCCGTGCCCAGTGGCGGTGGCCATTCGGTGCCCCAGGGGAAGACGGTCGTGTTTTTCGTGATCCCCGCAGGCGTTGTTTCGGACGTCCATTTTTCCTCAGCACCGAGGCCTACCGCATAGCTCCATTCGCGGTCGGTCGGCAGGCGATAGACGCGGTTCTCTTTCTTGCTCAGCCAGGCGCAGAACGCCATCGATCCATCCCAGTTGACGCGGATCACTGGGTGGTTCGCCCGATTCTCCACGATCGGGTCCAGCCCGCGCGCGACACCGTCTGACCAGATGCCCATCGCGCCGGGCACGGCATCGGAATAAGCTTGGAAATCTTTGTTCCGTGTCTCGTGGATGCACATCAGCACATCGGTGCCGGGCACATCGACGAACTGCATGCCGAGCGTGTTGGTGAAAACACGTTTGTCATCAAGCACGATGGGCAAAGGCTTCCTCGCCTCCTCCGCACGATAATGCATGACCGCTGCCACTACGAGACCACTCGCGACCGCGCCAGCTCCGGCGGTGATCAGGCCACGCCGATGGCGCTTCAGCCAGCGCCCGGTTTTGTAGATCAGGCTGGGCGGACGCGCCAGCACGGGCAGGCTGTCCAGGTGGCGCTGCACATCGGCGGCCAGATCCGCCGCCGTCTGGTAGCGACGCAGGCGGTCCTTCTCCATCGCCTTCATTGTGATCCAGTCCAGATCGACTGGTAGTGAGGCGAGAGATCCAGGCTGCACCTCCTTGCGCCGGCCAGAGCCAGCCATGCTCTGCCGCAGCCGGGTACTCGGGCGCTCTGGATTGGTTTCCAAAATCAGATCCTTCACCGCCATCATGCCGCCCTGACTCACCCGCGTGATGTCGAAAGGCTGCACGCCCGTAAGCATCTCGTACAGCAGCGCGCCCAGCGCATACACATCGCTGCGCGCATCAAGCCTGCGCCCGCCTTCGATCTGCTCCGGCGACATGTAAACCGGCGTGCCGATGACCTGTTCCTCGTGCGTGAGCATCGTGAGGTCATCCAGGCTCCCGCTGTGGATGGCTTCGGCGATGCCGAAGTCGATCACCTTCGGCATGGGCGTGCCAGCCACCTCCGTGACCAGCACGTTGGAGGGCTTCAGATCGCGATGCAGGATGCCCTTCTCATGCGCATGATGCACCGCCTGACAGACTTGGATAAAAAGCCGCAGCCGCTCAGACAGCGTGGCGTTGTGCTTCGCACACCAACTCGTGATGGCACCGCCTCGCACTAACTCCATGGCAAAGTAAGGCCGCCCATTCGGACTCACACCCGCATCCAGCATCGTCGCGATGTTCGGGTGATCCAGGCTCGCCAATGCCTGCCGCTCTTGATTGAAGCGACCCAGCACCTGCGCCGTGTCCATGCCCAGCTTGATCACCTTTACCGCCACCTCGCGTTTCACGACTTCCGTCTGCTCCGCACGCCAGACATTGCCAAAACCACCTTCGCCGAGCATCTCGCAAAGCTGGTAGGGGCCGATGAGGTCGCCCTCGCGCTCGATACCCGCGATGCCACCGCTGAGCATGTCGCCGAGGATGTGGCCAGCGTTGCTGCGGATGAGTTCGGCAGCAGACGGCACCTCGAGCCGAAGCGTCTGGTCGGGATCGGCTGAGTTGGCTGGCATGGTCATGAGAAGGCCTTGAACAACTCCGCCATCTCCTCGCGGATCTCTTTGGGATCATCGGTGTCCAGCGTGGTCGCCAGTTCGCGCTCGATTTTCTCCCGATAGTGGCCGCGCATCCGATGCAGCGTCACACGCAGTGCAGCACCGGTCGTGTTGTTGGATTTCGCCAGATGTTCCAGGCTGGCTTTGTCGTCCTGCTGAAGCAACGAGCCGACGAGCAGCTCATAGCGCTCCAGCCAGCCACGGCTTGCGTAGTCGGCCCGCAGGGCTTCCAGACTCCGCTCCAGCACCGACTGCGCCCATTCGCGGTTGTAGAGCGCTTCGATGCTCAGGCTGTCGGCGCTCGTCTTGAGGAAACGCTGCTCTGCTTTGTCCGAGTCGATATGCCCGAGCTCTACATGCTCTGCGCCACTGCCGCGTTTTTGGCGGTTCGCCTTGTTCCATTGCTGGTTGCAGTAGTTATCAAAGGCACGCAGCAGTAAGGTGCGCAGCTTGCCCAGCGTCTCATCGACTGTGGTGAAGGTCTCTCGGCGCAACAAGCTTTCAAAGAAGCCCTGCACGGTGTCTTGTGCGTCGTGCTGGGAGAATTTTTTCTGCCGGGCCACGCAATACAGCGGCGGCCAATAGGCGCAGCATAGAGTCTCCAGCGCGGCACGAGCCTCAGCCTCCGTCCCCGCGCGCACGCGATTTAGGAGGGTCCAGCGTGTGACAGGGAAGATGCAAGGTTTTGACGAGTCAGGCATCGGAGAGCGAAGTTGAGCGATCCCACGGGCAGTCTGATCTGTCACCTTGTGTTTTTAATGTTTCGTGGCGGCCGCTTTGGCGCTCCACCGAAGCCGATGCCGAGCTTCATAAGGCGGAAGGTGATGATGAACTGGGCACAAAGTTTCGATTGTTAGCCTTTATTTCTCCTTCCCGTGTAACGGTGCTCAAGAAACGAGACATCAGGGTGTGGCTCCGCCTCTCTCATGCCATCGACTACCGAAAACACACATAGCAACCTGGCCTCGATCTTGCGCCTTACGATGGCCGACCGCATCGAGACTGCAAATACTCACCAACTCACCCGAACGGGTGATGGTGTGGTTCTCGAAAGGCGACTAAGCAGGCAAGTGTCCGCTCCTCCAGACCCGCAGTTACTCTGCGTTGATTCCACCGTCTCTCTCCTAGCGGCCCGATTAAATCTCACGCCGAGGCAGGCGGAGGTGCTGCACTGGATCGCGGAGGGGAAGACCAACAGCGAGATCGGCATCATTCTGGAGTGCAGCTTCAACACCGTGAAGACCCACCTGAAGGAGATCTTCCAGCGCCTCGGCGTCCACAGCCGCACTGCCGCCGCTGCCTGCGCTTACCGCGCCCACATTGCCGAGGCGAATGCCCGGTGATCTCCCGCTCTCTGTTTGAATCTCCTCTCATTCCCTCGCATGAAAACATCCCCTCTGAAACCTTGGCACATCTGGTCTGCATCGGTGGCGCTCCTCGTCTGCCTTGGCG